>CANCXY010000021.1 GCA_947381875.1 uncultured Clostridia bacterium
CTATGGCAGGAAGGCGGTTGTTAAACAACGGGAATTCCGTTTTCGATGGAAATTCCATAATCTAAAATTACATTTCCCGCTTTATCCGGCGTAGTAAACCTTGGGCAATTATATCTTTCAAAACACCAGCCGTTTTCTTTCCGTTTCCAGTTTTTTGCTTCCAACGCTTCCAAACACAGATTGTGCGTATCCATTGTATAGAATTCGCCGCTGCCCTCCTTATCCTGTAAATAGCAGACGGCATAATCCAATGGTTCTATGTCAACAAATTCAAACCCCTCAGGGACTTCTGAATGGGCAGGGAAAAACATGCCAATCCATCGTTCGGGGATACCGTTTACGATATGTACTGCGCCAATATACGCATCCCCTTGAAAAGGAAGCGCCTGATTTTTTTCTAATATTGCAAACCAGCCATTTTCCCACCACTCGCCCCAATTTGCGGCACCGTTATATTTTTTTCCAATCAATCGCGCCGCCGGGCAGCTTTCTTTTTTTACTTCTAAAATCTGAATCCCCATTCTTTTGCCTCCGTAAATTTATGATTTCACAATCAAAGACAGTCTGTGCCTTTGGGAACAGAAAAGTATGTACTTGAATCATTTTCTGTACGAATGTAAGGGGCGTGTCCAAACCTCAGAGATCCTTCCCGTGTATTTCCCCACAAGGAGGGGGAAATACATGAGACTCTTTGGTTTGAACACGCCCCACTGCAAGTGAAAATACTCAGTGTTCGGAGGGGACGGTTATTCCTCCCAATAAGGCGTAGGCGCGCCGCTCTCCTGCGGGGGCGCGGCGGAATCGGCACGCTGCCAAGTCTCCACGGGCAGTCCCTTCTGCACAGACGCGCCCGGCAGACGCTGTGCGTCCTGCGCGGGCAGCGCAGTTTGTGTGCCGGATGATGCAATCCCCTGTTCGCCGGACGACGGCAGCGCGCCCTGTGCCGACGGCTCCGGGGACAGGACAATCGGCGGTACACTATGCGCATTCTGCGCGGCCTCGCGCGCCCGTGCGTGACGCCGCTCCATTTCCAACCGGAGCTGTTCCTCCTGCGCGGCAAACCGGGACTGCTGCGCCTGTCCCTGCGCGGCGTTCCGGGGCGATGCCTGCTGTTGGGATTTCTCCTGCGCGGCTGTTGGAGTCAGGGCCTGCTGCCGGTTTTTCCCCTGCGTATTGGACGCAGACTGTGTCCGCCGCTGGGCCTGCCCCTGGGGAACCGTCGGCGCGGATGTCCGCGCGCGCGGCGGGTGGACAAAATTGCGCGAGGGCGGCGGCGGTGCGGGCCATTCGATCGGTTTTACATTCAGTTTGACCGGCGTGTCCTCCTGCGGCTTTTCCTCTTTCGGGACTGGGGGAGGCGTGGGGACAGGGGCCGGTTCCGGCTCTAATTTCGGGGCGGGCGGAGGCGGGGTCGGCGCAGGCTTCTTTACAGGTTCCGCGGGCGCGTCCTCCTGCGGTTTGCTCCCGCCGCCAAACAGACTGGCAAAAAAGCCCCGTTTTTTGGCCGTTGGTTTGGACGCGGCCCCCTGGCGGGGAGCCGCCTGGGAACCGGACTGCCCCTGCGCGGGACGCGCGCCCTGCGTCTGTATCCCCTGGCCCTGTGCGGGGGCCGACGACTGCGGCGCGCTCTGCCCCTGCGGCGGGGCGTTTGCGGGCTGTGTTCCCTGCCCCTGTACTGCCTGCGTCGTTTCGCGCGGGGCGGCGGGTGAAACCTCCCGCGAGGCTGACACCCACGGCTGCTGTGCGTCCGGCTGCCGGACGGTGCGCTGCTGTCGGCTGCGTTCGGCCTGGCGCGCGACGGCATCCAACTCCGCTTCCTCGGCGGCGATGCTCTCAGGGCTGCGCTGCGCCTCCTGTTGACGGCGTGCCGCATTCAGGCGTATGGCGTTTGCCTCGGCCCGCTGCGCGGGGTCCTGCGGTATGGCGGGCGGCACGGACGGACGCGGTGAGCGGGCGGCGCGGCGCGGCGTCTGGGTCAAGCGGAGCGCCTCGGCAATTTTTTCCTCTTCTGTCTGCGCGGGCGGTGTATCTGTTTGACGGGACGGCTCTGTCGCTTGTGCTTTTTCCGCCTTTTGCGCCTCCTCGGCGAGGCGGGCTTCTTCCGCTTTGCGCGCCTCCCCGGCGAGGCGGGCTTCTTCCGCTTTACGCGCCTCCTCGGCGAGGCGGGCTTCTTCCGCTTTGCGCGCCTCCTCGGCGAGGCGGGCTTCTTCCGCTTTACGCGCCTCCTCGGCGAGGCAGGCTTCTTCTGTTTTACGTGCCTCCTCGGCGAGGCGGGCTTCTTCTGTTTTACGTGCCTCCTCGGCGAGACGGGCTTCTTCCGCTTTACGTGCCTCCTCGGCGAGGCGGGCTTCTTCTGCTTTACGAGCTTCTTCGGCGCGGCGAGCTTTCTCCGCTTTCAGCGCTTCCTCAATGCGGCGCGCTTCTTCCTCTTTGCGGGCCTCCTCCATGCGGCGGGCTTCCTCGGCCCTGCGGGTTTCTTCCGCAAGACGCGCTTCCTCCGCTTTGCGGGTCTCCTCCGCAAGGTGCGCGGCTTCGGCCTGTCGGACCTCCTCTGCCTTGCGTATCTCCTCGGCTTTGTGCGCTTCTTCCGCCTTGCGGGCCTCCTCCGCGAGGCGCGTCTCCTCTGCCTGGCGGGCTTCTTCGGCGCGGCGGGCCTCCTGTTCAAGCCTTTCCTCCTCCGCTTTGCGGGCCTCGTCCGCCAAGCGGGTTTCTTCTGCTTTGCGCTGTTCCTCGGCGAGGCGGGCCTCCTCCGCTTTGCGCCGCTCCTCGGCGAGGCGGGCCTCCTCTGCCTTGCGCGCTTCTTCGGCACGGCGCGCGGCTTCGGCTTTGCGGGCTTCCTCCTGCCTGCGCAGTTCCTCCGCGCGGCGGGCCAGGGCCGCGCGGCGCGCTTCCTCGGCGCGGCGCAGCTCCTCCTCCTTGCGCGCCTGCATGGCGGCGTTGAAATCAATGGGCTGCCAGCGGCGGCTTACCACTGGCTGTTCTTCGACCGGCGATGGGGCTGGGGCGGCGGGCTGTTCCTGCCGTGCCGGCGCATCCCCGCGTATCTCCTGCTGCCAGGCGGGCGCCGTTTCCTTTCGGGCGGGCTGTTCGGGGCGCACCTCCTGCTGCCAGGCGGGCGCCGGTTCCTTTCGAGCGGGCTGTTCGGGGCGCACCTCCTGCTGCCAGGCGGACGCTGTTTCCTTTCGGACAGGCTGTTCGGGGCGCACCTCCTGCTGCCAGGCAGGCGTTGTCTCCTCCCGGGCGGGCTGTTCGGGGCGCACTTCCTGCTGCCAGGTGCGAGGGGCCTCCTCCTGGGCGGCGGGGAGCGGCTGCGCGGGCTGCTGTGCCTCCCATGCCGTCGGCTGGGGGTTCCAAACAGGCTGCGCCTCCGGCGGCGCGGCGGCAGGCTGGACTGGATTCACGGTCACGCCCTCCAGGGCATGCAGGGGGGCAAGGTCCTCATGCGTGCGCTGTTCCCCGGCGGACGCCTCCTCCGCGCGGATGGCCTCCCGCAGGGCGCGGATCTCCTGTATCTTTGCCACAAGGAGGCCGATGGTAGCGACGCCCAGCACCGACGTACATACAAGCATCATGATGCGCAGCGTATCGCTGAGGATATCGGTCCCCAGCAGCAGCCACGCGCACCCGGCCAGGACAGCGCACAGCCCCGATACGCTCAGCACGGTTGCTATGATCTTTCGTCTCAATTCTCTATTTGCCATAGTTCAGCTCCACTCGTGCGGCGCGATGCCTGAGAGCGGCCAAAACGAAGCGTTTTTGTGTATTCCCCGCCCCGCGGACAGGAAGACACAGAACAATCCCCGCGGCCTGGACACTCCCGAATGCCCATACAGGCGATGCAGCGCCCTCTTTATTTTGTGCCGAAGATACGGTCGCCCGCGTCGCCCAGGCCGGGCACGATATACCCGTTCCCGTTCAGCTTCTCGTCCATAGCGGCCACATAAATATCCACATCGGGATGTTCCCGTTTCAGCCGTTCCAGCCCTTCGGGTGCGCCGATGATCCCGATAAACTTAATATTCCGCGCGCCGCGCTTCTTAATTTGCGTAATCGCATCGACAGCGCTGCCGCCCGTCGCGAGCATCGGGTCCAGCACAATCACTTCCCGCTCCGCGATATCATCCGGCAGCTTGCAATAGTATTCCACAGGTTCCAGCGTTTCTTCATTCCGATACATGCCAATATGCCCCACCTTCGCGGCGGGCAGCAGGGCGAGCATCCCATCAACCATCCCAAGCCCGGCGCGCAAAATGGGCACCAGAGCGAGCTTGCGCCCGGAGAGCATCCGGGTTTTCGCCACAGCGATTGGCGTTTCGACCTCTACCTCCTCGGTAGGCAGGTCGCGCGTAGCCTCATAGCACAGCAGCATAGCCAGTTCGGAAACCAGCTCCTTAAACTCCTTCGTCCCCGTCTCCTTATTCCGCAAAAGTGCCACCTTATGCTGCACCAGCGGATGTTCCATAATCATGACCTTGCTCATCTCTCACACTCTCCTTACAAAACGGCCCCTCAAAAAGGGTGCGCAAAAATGCAATTTTTGCGCATGATGGGATTCCAAAGGGACTGTGTCCCTTTGGCGGAGTCCAGAGGCAGCGCCTCTGGGCAGGTCCGGGCGGCAGCCCGGCGGGAGTCCAGAGGGCGGCGCCCTCTGGGGGCAGCCCGCGCCTCAGTCCAGGGCGTCCAGCTTTGCCACGCGGCGCGCGTGGCGGCCGCCCTCGAAGGGGGCGGCGAGGAATGCGTCGGCGAGGGCGCAGGCGAGGCCGGGGCCGACGACGCGTCCACCCAAGCACAGGGCGTTGGCGTTGTTGTGGCGGCGGGAATATTCGGCGCTGAACACGTCGGAACAGCAGCAGGCGCGGATGCCGGGTGTCTTGTTGGCGGCGATGGAAATACCGACGCCTGTCCCGCAGAACAGCAGGGCGCAGGCGCACTCGCCGCTTGTCACGGCGGCGCAGGGGGCGGCGGCCATGTCGGGATAATCGCACGGCTCCCCGTTGAACGCGCCGAAATCGCGGCAGACGACACCGCGCGCTTCCAGATGGGCGCGCACGGCCTCCTTGAGTGCGAATCCGCCGTGATCGGAACCAAGGGCGACAGGCTTATCCATTTTTTCCCTCTCCTTTTTCGGCTTTCAGGCGGGCGGCGCGTTCGCGCTGCGCCTGCGAAAGGCGATGGTAGTCCGGGCAGAGCTGGGCGGGGGGCACCGTTTCCCCGCTTTGCAGCGCGGCACGGCACACGCCTAACGCGCGGCCCTGGCGGTGGTCGGCGGGGTACAGGGTGAGGTGGCCCAGGTCCGGCAGTGCCCCGCGCACGACCTGTGCGCCGTCGCCCAATAAGTACACGGGGCCTTGCACCTGTCCGGCGAACGCGCGCAGGGCCTCGGCGGGGGCGGCTTCGTCGGGCGTCAGGCGCGTCAGCGTGCCGCCCTGGCTGTGGAACGCCGCCCAGTATACCTCGCCGCGCCGGGCGTCCAGCGCCGTGAGCAGCGTGCCCTCGGCGGGCACGCTGGCGGCTATCGCCGCAAGCGTTGAAACAGCAGCGCAGGGCGTATCGTTGGGGAATGCCAGCCCCTTGACGAGCGAGAGGCCGATGCGCAGCCCTGTAAAGCTGCCTGGCCCGGCGGCGGCGGCGAACAGGTCCACATCGGACGGCGCCAGGCCGAGCGCCGTAAAAACGTTTTCACACATGCGCAGCAGCGTTTCGCTGTGCGTGCGGCCCGCCTGCAATACGCAGTCATACGCCAATACGCCGTCCTGCAGCACCGCGACACCCGCCGACGCGCCCGCGCTGTCAATGCCGAAAACCGTCACAGCGCCGCCCCCTCGATCGTGATACGCCGCGCCGTCTCGCCCAGCGGCTCAATGGCGACGCGGATGGCCGTTTCCTTTTTTAGCAGCGCTTCGGCGTTCTCGCTCCATTCGGCGGCCACAACAGCCCCCGCGTCCAGGTAATCATAAAACCCGGCGGCCAACAGATCCTCCTCGCTGTGCGCGCGGTACAGGTCAAAGTGCGCGAACGTGCGCGGGCCTCGGTAGACATTCACAATCGCGAAGGTCGGGCTGGACACCGCGTCCGTACACCCCAGCCCGCGCGCCAGGCCCCGGCAGAACGTCGTCTTTCCCGCGCCCAGTCCCCCGCGGAACAGGATCAGCGCGCCGCCCGGAATGGCCCGCGCCAGCCTTTCGCCCACCGCTTCCGTCTCCACTGGCGAGCTTGTCTCATACACCAACGGACGCGCCCCCTCTCCTGTGCCGCTTTGGACACAAAGTTTTTTCTATTATACACCTTACAAAGGAAAGTGTAAAGTGCCGGGCGAAAAAAACCACTGTACCTATACATCACGCTTTTACTTCCCCCGCCGGTTATATTCCGTGACGCTGATAAAGGATTTCCGCACCGCGATACCCCTATACCTGAATTGCCGGACAGAAAAATAATCGGTATAACGGAAAGGAGAACAAAACTATGATAAGTAAAGAACGAAAACGCACAGCGCCGCCGCGCTACGAGGAGGCTTTCAAGGCCGGAACGGTGCGGATGCCCACGAAGCAGTGTGCGCGTATCCTCCGGGCGGACTTTTTCAGTGAGAATTTCCGCGGGCAGCGCTGCCAGATCGGAGCCGAAATCCAGCAAAAGCAGCCCTAAGAAACGCAGTGCCCGGCAGGTGTCAGAAACTGTGCCAAATGGGCGGTTTTGCGCTTTGCCGCGAAAGCGGGGCAAACGGACAAGAAAAAGCGCTGCCCACCTGCAAATACAGGCAAACAGCGCTTTTTGGCGTCCCCGGGCAGATTCGAACTGCCGGCCTGCCGCTTAGGAGGCGGCCGCTCTATCCAGCTGAGCTACGGAGACATTTTCTCCCGAATGCCATAAACACCCAGGATATTTGTATTGTACTCCCCCGCGCCCGAAAAAACAAGACCCAAAAATATTTGACAAAAAGAAATATCCGCCCACCCGGTTCAAAGGTAACGGCTATTCTTTAACCTAAACCGGACACCGTCTGTCGGCAGTGCTTTTTTATTATACCCATCTTTCCCCGCCCTGTCAAGCCCTGATTTCCGCTGGGCACGGAAATCAATTTTACCTGTTTTTCTCCGCCTCTGGCGGGGAAATATACGAAAACACTCCGCTATACTCAACAAAGCCCCTGAAAGCCTGTTCCCACTTTCAGGGGCTTTGCCTTTCCCTCTTATTTCGCTTTTTCCGCTTTCGGCGGCGTGCCCTTCCCATAAGTCACGCGCTGATGCGTCTCCTCATCAATGCGCTGTAACGCGTCGTAAGCGTCCGTATCCCCCGGCAGACTGCGGTCCTCCAAGCGGCTTCGGATACGGCGCGCGCACAGGGTATAAAGCACCGCAAAGAGCGGCACGCCTACCAGCATTCCGACAATGCCCCAAAGTCCGCCCGCCACCAGCAGCGCGAACATGACCCAGAAGCCCGAAAGCCCCGTACTCTCGCCTAAAATGCGCGGGCCTAAGATATTGCCGTCAAACTGTTGCAGCGCCAGTACGAAAATAGCAAAATAGAGGGCTTTCATCGGGTCGATGAGGAAAATAAGCAGAACGCTTGGGATAGCCCCGATAAACGGCCCAAAGAACGGGATAATATTCGTCACGCCAATAATCACGCTGATCAGCACCGCATACGGCATACGCAAGATCACCATGCCGACAAAACACAGAAGGCCGATAATCAGTGAATCTAACAGCTTGCCATTGATAAACCCGCCGAATACGCCGTGCGCATAGCGCAGGTTTTCCAGCACCGCATTCGCGCGCGATACGTCCAGTACACTGTACAGCAGCTTTTTTGCCTGCGCCATAAAATGCCGTTTGCCGGAAAGCGCATACACCGCAATAATGATACCAATACACAGGTTTTTCACGACGTTTACCGTCGTCATAACGCCGCTCATCAGGTTTGTGAGCTGCGGCAGCATACTGGTTTTGAGCCAGTTTGTTACCGTCTCTATCAGCTCTTTGTATACGTTCTGGGCGGCGGCTTCAAATTCGGGGTTGTCCTTCAGCATCTGGTCAAACCAGATGGTAGCGCTCTGAATGCTGTCCTGTAACAGGTTCGATTCCACCAGCCCCATCACGCTTGTCACCACCTGCGGCAGTACCAGCCAAACCAGCCCCGTCACAACAATGAGCAGGACAAGGATGGAAAGCGCCGTTGCAAGCCCCTTGGCCGCCTTTTCCCCGCCGCCCGGCTTCTTGATGCGCTGTTTCAGGCGCGGGAGCAGAAGACCGTACAGGAAATTGTACACAGGGTTCAGCAGATAGGCCATCAAAAAGCCATAAATAAACGGCATGAGGATAGAGATGACCCGCCCGAACAAACGCAGGATATCATCTATCCGAAACAGCGAGAAGAAAAACAGGATACTGGCGGCAATGGCACAGAACGCCGTAAGCCCCCAAAGGAAATAGTGGTTGTCAGATTTCTTTTTCATAGCGCCCTTACTCTTTTTCTATTATTCCAAAAATGGGTGCGCAGCAATGAAATTGCTGCGCGTGATGGGTTTCCAAAGGGGGCTTGCCCCCTTTGGCGGAGTCCAGAGGCAGGGCCTCTGGGCAGGTTTGGGCGGCAGCCCAACTACGTTTCCTCTGGCAGAAGTTTTTTGCGCTTGATGAGGAAAAGCGTGAGGGTGGTGCCGCTGGCGAGGATGTCGGCGATGGGTTCGGCTAAGTAGATGCCCAGGACGTTTCCGCCGAGCAGGACGGGCAGGAGCAGCGCCAAGGGGATGAGCAGGACAATCTTTCTCAGAAGCGCGAGGAACAGGCTGATCTTTGCTTCGCCCAATGCCATGAACGTACTCTGGCAGGCCATCTGCGCGCCAAAGGCCCAGATGCCTCCGAAAAAGATGGGCATGCGCGCCTTTACGATTTCCAGCAGCACTTCATCCTGCGTGAACATGTGCGCCACCGGGCCTGGCAGGAACACCGCCGCCACTGTGCCCAGACAGGTGAGCGTGAGCATCACCGTGAGCAGAAGGCTGAATGTCTTGCGCACGCGGGCGTAGTTTTTCGCGCCGTAGTTGTAGCTCATGATGGGCTGTGTGCCCTGTGTGATGCCCTGCACCGGCATCACGAGCATCTGCATCACACTCTGGATGATCGTCATGCTGCCGACGTAGAGGTCGCCGCCGTAGCGCTGCAACCCCGTGTTGAGCGTGATGGTGACAAGGCTCTCCGTGCTTTGCATGATAAACGGCGCAATGCCAAGCCCCAGGACGCGCCCCAACACGCGTTTATCCGGCTTCATGTTCTCCGGTTTGATGCGGATGCCGCTCTTTTGGCTGAACAGGAACCGCAGGATCCATACCGCGCTCACGGCCTGGGAGAGGATAGTCGCCAGCGCCGCGCCCCGCACGCCCATCCCGAATGAAAAGATGAACAGCGGGTCCAGCGCAATGTTGATGAGCGCCCCGATCAGCACGCTGAGCATGGCCGTAGTAGCGAAGCCCTGGGCGCTGATGAACGTGTTCAGCCCCAGCGCAAGCTGCACAAATACCGTGCCGATGAGATAAATCGAAATATAGTCCTCCGCGTAGCCGATGATGTTGTCCGACGCGCCGAACATGTACAGCAGCGGGCGCTTTGTCAGGCTGAACAGGACCGTCAGCGTCGCGGAGAAGAACAGCAGCAGGGAAAAACAGTTGCCTAAAATTTTTTCCGCGCCCGCGCGGTTGCCCGCCCCAAGCTGGATGGACGCCAGCGGCGCGCCGCCCATGCCTGCAAACGCCGCAAACGCCGAAACGAGCATCAGAATCGGGAACGTGACACCCACGCCTGTGAGCGCCAGCGCGCCCGTGCCGGGGATGTTGCCAATATAAATGCGGTCGACAATGTTGTACAGCATGTTGATGAACTGTGCCGCCACGGCGGGCAGCGCCAGTTTTACCATCAGCTTCCCGACCGGCTCGGTTGCCAGCGCTTCATCGCGCGTTTGTGCGTTTGCCAAAACGATCACACTCCTTTTTATCCAACAAGGGATCTTTGTCTGTTTCTCCCCGCCTACGGCGGGAAGAAACAAGCGGGGATCAATCCTGCCTGTTTGACCTCTGCCGCAGGCGGGGAGAAACACGGCAATCTCTCTGCGGCCTGAATCTCCTACCCAACCATAATCTGCGCCTGCGGGGGCACCATGCGGCGGTCCGCCGCCCTTTCGTGCCGCCCGGCCAGGCTGAGGGCAAGAGAGACAGGGCCTACACGGCCTATAAACATCGTGACGATCGTCACAATGCGGGCCACAGGGTTCATCAGGGCGGTCACGCCCACGGTGAGGCCCACCGTCGCGAAAGCGGAAACGGCTTCAAATATGCTGTCTACCTCGTTCATCTCCGGGCCGGTGTTGTAGAACAGCGTCAGCGCCGCCGCCGTCACCGCCAGCAGGGAGAGCATGACAATCGTCAGCGATTTGTACACCGTCTTGTGGTCGATGCGGCGGCCATAGACAATCGCCTCGTCCCGGCCGCGCACAACGCCCGCCACCGCCAGCAGCACCACGCTCACCGTCGTCACCTTTACACCGCCGCCTGTGCCGCCCGGCGCAGCCCCGATCAGCATCAAAAGCGACATGAAGATCTTCGTAAAATACCCCATATCCCCCAGTGAAAAACTGTTGCAGCCCGCCGTGCGCGCCGATACCGACTGGAACGCCGCGTTCAGCAGCTTTTCGCCGAACGGCATTGGGCCAAGCGTGAGGGGGTTGCTGTACTCCATCAGCAAAATGCCCGCCGTGCCAAGCACGAACAGACCCGCCGACACCACCAGTACCAGTTTTGTATGCGTGCGCAGGCGGCGCGTGCGGGGAAAATTGGCGAGGTCCTGCCAGACAAGGAAGCCCATCCCGCCCGCGACAATCAGGAACGCCAGCACCGCCAATACATAGGGGTCGCTGGCGTAGGCCATCAGGCTGGCCCCCGGCTGGATACGGCCCAGGATATCAAACCCTGCGTTGCAGAACAGGGAGATGGACATAAATACCGCGATAAATACCCCCTCCGGCCCGAACCGGGGGACGAACGAAAAACACAGCAGCACCGCCCCGATCAGCTCGAACAGCGCCGCCACCTGGATGACAAACTTCAAAAGCGCGCGTGCCTGCCCCGCGTCGGAAATGCTCACGCTCTCGCTCGCCAGCCGCAGCCCCGCAAGCCCCATGCGCTTGCCGATGGCAAAGTTGAAAAACGATGTGAGCGTCACAAGGCCCAGCCCGCCGATCTGAATCAGCAGCAGGATCACGACCTGCCCGAACACCGTGAACTGCGTATATGTATCAAATACGACAAGCCCCGTCACGCAGGTAGCGGAGGTGGCTGTGAACAGCGCGTCCAGCAGGCGCGGCACCTGCCCGCCCCGGTTGGCAATGGGCAGCATCAGCAGCAGCGTTCCGCACGCAATCACCGCCAAAAAACTGCCCACGATGATCCGCGTGGGGTCGCGCCGTCTGCGCTGTACGTTTTCGGAGAGGACAGCCGAAAGGGAAAATGGTTTCAACGCAAAAACACCTCGAATGAACGATCAGACTTCCGTTTCTCTAATCATACACGATTCTGACACAAAATTCAACAGCGCGTAGACAAAGAAATCAATTTTTGCCGCCTTGCGCCGCTGTCCCCGCCGTGGTATAATGCAAATCATCGAAAAAAGGAAGTATCCAAAGCGGGGAAATACACAGCAACAGATCCGAGATGCGGACACTCCCGAAAAAGGAGGGCTTCTATCCATGCGGGAACCATACAGGGTACTGAATCGGGACCAGCTCAAGCTGCTGGCTATCATCGCCATGACCTTTAACCATTTTGCCCATGTTTTCCTGATACCGGGGACCGCCCTATATGAGGTTTTCGAGGACATCGGCTATTTCACTGCTATGACGATGTGCTTTTTCCTGGTGGAGGGGTATCGGTATACCCGCTCCAAGCAGGCGTATATCCGGCGTCTGACATTGTTCGCCCTTCTGTCGGAGGTACCCTATGTGCTGGCGCTGGAATTCCATCAGCTAAATGTGCTGTATACCCTGCTGCTCTGCTTCATCATCCTCTGCGTGATGGACGGCCGGATGGCGGCCTGGAAAAAGAGGCTGCTGGTATCCGGGCTGGTGATTTTCTCCGGGGCCTGCGACTGGGGGATCGTGCTGCCCATCGGGGCCATCCTGCTCAAACGGGCCGAGGGCAGCCGGCGGGGACAGGCCCTGGCGTATGGCGTGGCGGCGTCGCTTTTCTGGCTGCTGAATATACCGGGATTCCTATTCATGGATGCCGGCGTGGGCTATGCGGTACTGCACGGGTTTTACGCGTCCCTGGGGGTCATCGCCTCCGGCGTGGCCGTGATGGTACTGTATAACGGGAGAAAGTCGGAGAAGCCCGCCGCGTGGAGCAAGTGGTTTTTTTACATCTACTACCCGGCGCACCTGACTTTGCTGTGGGGCCTCAGCCTGCTGGTGCAGCGCGGCGGCTGACGGCGGCTACCCATCCCCGCCGCATGCAAAAACAGGGCGCGGACAGCCGTCCGCGCCCGCAGATGAGCATAAATCCATTTTGCCTGTTTCTCCCCGCCTCCGGCGGGGAGAAACAGGCAAATGTATTGCTTCCTCAAATATGCGTGTCCCACATGCCGCAGAAGCTGTCGATGGGGTCCTTGCCGGTGAAGGCTTCGGGGCCTTGCATCAGCTTGTCCACCAGCGCGTCCAGCGTGTAGGGACGGGAATCGTAGGCGTTGATATAGGTGCGCAGCGTGGGCACGTCGGCCAGCATGGTGGGCGCGTTCACACTGATGCCGATCGTCGGCACGTCGTGAACGTACCAAGGGATCTCCCCGCCGCCCTTGCTCATGCCAAAGGTCGGCCTGCCGTTGTCCACGTTGAACACCGTGAGGATCAGGTCCTGCCCGGCGGCAAAGCCCTCCACCGACGATTTCCCTTCGTGGTACATATCCATAAAACCTACCTGCTTGCCCTCAGCGGCCAGCTTTTTCACCCGCTCCAGCGGGCTTTCATAGAGGAACGCGTCAAATCCTTTCGCCCGCAGCCGTTCACACAGCAGCTCGGCGGGCGTTTGGGACGGCCCGGCGCCGAACGCGAAACGCATGAGCTGTGTCATGGCATTTTCACTGCCCTTGACGTTGACAAGCATGATGCGTTTATATTTTTCCGGCGTGACAGGCAGCACGCCCTCGTCCTTATACTTTACCAATGTGATGGCGTCGCGCGCGATGGCGGCGGCGGTGTCGGTATACTCCTGTCTGCCCAATGTACCGGCCAGTGTCTCCGCCGACGGCGTGATGTCTTCTTTCGCCTTTTTCGTCAGGCCCATATGCACCTTCAGCCCCAGGATGCGCGTCAGCGCCTCAGTCATGCGCGCCTCGCTGATCACGCCGGTGCGGTAGGCGTCCAGCATCCAGCCGAAATCCTCGGCGGCGTCATTGAAGAACAGGAACATGTCACACCCGGCATTGATGGCGGCGGGCACCATATCCTTGCGCTTCATGCGGTTCGTCATGCCCACCATGTGCGTCGCGTCTGACACAACCACGCCGTTGAACCCTAACTCGTCGCGCAGAAGGCCCGTCAGGATTTCGGGGCACAGCGTCGCGGGCAGCATCTCGTCGTCAGTGATGCCGGGCTTTACTTCGCGCATATAGTTGGGCATCATGATATGGCCGCCCATCACGCCGTCCAGCCCCGCGTCAATCAGGGCCTTGTACACCTTGCCATAGGTAGCCATCCACTCCTCTTTGCTGAAAGAGTTGATGTTGTTGGAGAGGTGCGCGTCGCGGAAATCCTGGCCGTTGCCGGGGAAGTGCTTGGCGACGCTGGCATAGCCGGGCAGCTCATGTACGCCCTGCATATAGGCCACGCTCATATCGGCGACGCGCTGTACGTCATTGCCAAAGCAGCGGGAAACAACCTCGGTGTTCTCCCAGTTGTAATGGATATCGCATACAGGGGCGAAAGCCATGTTGTTGCCCATGGCGGCGGCCTCCTGATTGGAGAGGAACCCTAAATCGCGGGCATAGCGCACCTGGCCCGTCGCGCCGATCTTCAGGCAGCTGCTGATGAAGGTGCCGTCCGTGCCTGAGCCGTTGCCGCCTGTCTCGGTATTGCAGGCGATAAAGAGGGGGATGGGCGAGGCTTTTTGCAGCACGTCCACGACCTCCCGCACGCGGGCGGATTTGATGCCGTTGTAGCGGAAGCCGCCGATGTGGTATTTCCCCACAAGCTCCCGCAGCTGGTCGTCGGTGGCGGTGCCCTGGTTCTCGAAGAAAAGCTGGCCCACCTTTTCCTCGTTCGTCATATGGGCGATGGTGTCGTTCACCCAGGCGATCTCCTCGTCGGAGAGGTAATAGGGCATTGCGCGCAAATCAACCATAATCTTTCGCTCCTTTTGGGAATTTATTGTACCTATTATACAGCCACGATGAGCCGCGCGCAAGGGGGGACGGAAAATTTTGTCAGGGGATGGAGAAAAGGGCGGGAACCCCGGCTTGCGGGGTTCCCGCCCTTGCGTTCGCGGGGCTGCTTATGCGCCTTGCCCGGCTTGCAGCTTTTTTATTTCTTCCAGAGAGAGGCCGGAGACTGCCGCGATTTCCTCTAAGGCATATTTCCCAATTTCCAGCATCCGAAGTACCATGAAATTTCTGCTTGCCTGCCAAGTCTGCTCCCTCATCTCCTCCATAGCCCTACACATAATAACATTCCCCTCCTTGCTCTCTTTGAAGTATCTTACCCGTTCCGCTAACTCCTCAAAGTACATATCGTTTGGATCAGTACAGGAAAAATCGTGCATCAGCTTCCCGATGGGTGTTTCGTCCCGGTACTCGCCGTTCACATACAGAATATGGGAGCCGTCTTCAAAGCGTTCGTTGGTGTCGAAATTGTATCTCCCGATGTGGTACAGAGGTTTTCCCTTGCCGATCACGTCATGTTCCGTGATGAACACCACATAGGTATCCGGCAAATCGTCCAATTCGCCGCTTTTCTGCAAAAAATGTGTGTCCAGCATGCTGCTGTTGTAGCGTGCCCGTTTCCAGCCCGCGCCCTTGTCGGAACGCTGAATCTCCACATTGATCTTCCGCCCCTTGCTGTCTGTTGCCAGGATATCCAGACGCACAGAACGGTCGAGCAGGTTTTCCATAAATACCTGCGTGCGGACATCCACGACTATCAGATCGGGCATACACAGTATAATCCGCAGGACAAGCTGGATATACTTGACATCGCCCTCGAAACATTTTGTCATGAAATCATCGTCCATCAGACAAAATCTGCGGAGCCGCTGCAAATCTTTCTCGTGCTGTTGGTCTAACCATGTTGTAATTGTCAAAAGTACCGCCGACTCTCGTATTAGGGATTTTATCTTACCACAAACCCCGCCTTTTTTCAAGACGGGCATATCCCAAAAAGGCCCAAAGGCACGTTTTCAGGAAAACTTTTTCCCCGTGTCCCGTGTGATTGCCGCGACCTCACAATCCAAAATATCGGCAATTTTCACCACCTCATTAAAAGAAAAGGAATCCCGGTTCAGCTTATTGCTCATGGACTGCGGCAGAATGTCCAATTTTTCCGCCAGTTCCTTTACGCTCATCCCCCGTTCAAGAAGAAGCTGTTTGATGATTTTAGACGCCGCCATATGCCTTTCCTCTCCTATATGGAAATGTTCTCTATCCTTCCGCATCGGGAACATATTCCATAATATCCCCCGGCTGGCAGTCAAGCAACTGGCAAAGCAGGTTGATTGTATCTGTGTTTACACGTTCATTCTTTTTTAATTTGTTCACTGTCGCGGGGTGGACTCCGTTCTGACGCAACCAATAGGTAGAGCTGAACCCTCTTTCCTCTAAAAGGGCAAATAGTTTAGAAAACCTTATTGCCATAAAGAGTCTCCTTCAAACTATCCTCTTTTTGACTGATCCATAAATGCTCATAATTCCCCAAAAAGCGCAGAAATCTTTGTACATATTGCGCATTGCATATATGTTCACGATAGTGTACAATATTCTTGTATGATAGCAGGGAATGTGCATTGAAACAGAAACGCAGCAATTCAGAAGGGAGTTATGAGCTATGGATAATCTGGACTTGTACGATAATCTCAAAAATCTCTATAACGGAGTGTGCGCAATCCAATCTATCGGGTATGCGCTGGAAATAAACGAGACAGACGGTGAGGCACTTGGAAAAGGGTTATCATACATCACCGAGCATGTAGAAAGAGAGTTATGCGGCTTGCTGGAGGAACTCAAAGAGGAACTGAACAAATAGGGCGGATTCAAAAAATCCGCTTTGTCTCCGATTGCCCACCGCTACCCCATAAAGATTTACTTCCATTTTACTACAAACCCTGCCTTTTTTCAAGACAGCCAGCAATTTTATCCGGGCGTATGGTGTCAGATACAGCCGTTCCCCGGAAAGAGCTGCTTTCCATACCCCGCATAAAAAATCCGTCGCCAGACAATGGCAGCGGAAGAAAAACGGCATGGCCACGCTTATGCGTTTTCCAGCAGCCGCACGGCGACCACCGTGACATCATCGGGGTTCTCGTGCTGGCGGTCCCACGCGGCGCGGGCGGCGGCATCGGCGAGGCGGCGCGGGGTCTCGGCGCGGTGGGCCAGCAGCTCTGCGCGCAGCCAGGGCGTGCCCGGCACAAGCGCGCCGTCACTGACAAGTACCGCCGTATCGCCCGTGCTGACACTGACCCGCTCACGCCGCCCGGAAACCTTTTCCAAAATGCCGATGGGCAGCGTGTCGCTGCTGTATACCTCGCATGCGCCGCTGTGCAGCACGAACGAGGCCGCTGCGCCCGCTTTATAGAGCCACGCCTCTCCCGTATAGAGATCGATGGAAAGCACGTCGAGCGTCACAGCGTTTTCGTCGTCCCCTTTCAAGCCAAGCGCGATATTGACAAGCCGCGCGGCGCTCTCGCAGTCCACGCCCGCGCGCAGCAGCTCACACGCCAGCGACGCGGCCAGCGCGCCGCCCACCGCCGCCCGTTTGCCAGTGCCCATGCCGTCGCACAGCACGGCCACGAAGCGCCCGGCGGCGTCGTGGAAGGTGCGCACGGCATCCGCGCACACGCCCTCGCGCGCGCCCATTGCCGATACGGCACACTCTACCCGGTAGCGCGGCGCTTCCCGGAACACGAGCCGCGTCACCGCGCCCGACTCCTCGCACTGGACCGGCAGGAACGCGCGGTGGAACAGCGCGGCGGCCTCCTCCGTCAGGGCGGCCAGCTCCTCCGGTGTGAGCATGGTACGCGGCAGGGAGACGGCGGCGGAGAGGCGTCCCGATTCATTCAGCGCGGCGCAGACTTCGATCGGCTCCAGCCCCAACTGGGTAAACATCTGCTCCAGCCGGTGCGCCTTGCGGCGGTCGGGCAGGTCGGCGGCGAACACCTCGCCCGCCAGCGCCGTCAGGGCCGAGGCGGTGGCGGCGTACTGTTCACAGAGCGCCGTGCGCATGCTGTCCGCACGCACACGCGCCGCGCGACGCACACGCTGCGCCCCGGCGGCGGCGTTCAGCGCGCCTGTCAGGCGCAGAGGGAAGATGCAGCGCGAGCGCAGAGGTTCGGGCAGGTCGTCGGGGGTGGCCTCCCTGCCCGCCGTGAGCTGAGGGGCCAGGGCGCAAAGCGCGTCCCGCGTGGCCCCTCCCTCATCCACCCAGCAGGAGAGACGTTTCTCGCACTGGCGGCAGCAGCGTTCGGCGGCGGCGTCGCACAGGTCGGCGAACGATTCATAGCGCGGCGGCATATGCTTACACACGGCACGCTTTGTATCGCCTACAGTACACAGCGCGCCTGAGACGGCGGCCAGGCGCGCCGAGAGCGTGCTGGCGGCGGTGCGCTGTCCGTTTTCGGCGGGAGACGGCGGGGGTGCGGCGACGGGGGGCGCGGAAGGCAGGAGGCGCAGGAGCCGCGCGGGCAGCAGACACACGGCCCCGCCCGCACAGCACAGTGTCACGCCCAGTCGGACGGCGTCCTCCCCGCTGGGCGCGCCCTGCACGCCGACGAGGCCCGCCGCGCAGAAGACGAGTGCCGCGCCTCCCCGGCTGGCTCCGGCAAAGAGCGAGGCGGCCAGCCCGCCCACAGTGATGGCAAAGCCCGCGTACAGCGACGCCGGGTCCGCCGCACAGAGGGTGAGCATGGAGGCCGCGCCCAATACCGCCGCCGCGCCCGGCCCGCCCCGGCAGGCGGCGAGCAGCACGGCGAGCGCCGCGGTGATATGCGCGGCAGAAAGCGAGAACAGCGCACAGGGGGTCAGGCAGGCAAGCAGGGCCATATAGCCAAAGCAGGCGGCGGCGCGCTGTTCCGGGTCGGGCACGGCGCACAGGGCGTCGGCGGGGCGCGGCAGAGAGAAGAAGTTTGTCAGCATGCAGGACAGGCCCAGCGTCAGCGCGGACGCGGCCACGGCGGCGATGATATCCGCGCCGGTATCGGGGCCAGTTACGGCGAATCCGCACTGCACGAAGAAAAAGATCAGGCAGGCGGCGACGGCGCTGGACATGGGCGCTTCCTGAGCATGGCGCACACGGGCGAAGCCGCGCAGCAGGGCCGCGCCCGCCGCCGCCACGAGATAGGGGCAGGCGAGTTCCGGCGCAAGCGAAAGGCCGTACCCCGCCGCCGCGCCCCCCGCCGTCCACAGGGCAAACGGCGCGGGTACACAGACGGCGAAGCAAAGCCCCAGCGGCCTTGCGCCGCCCATCAATGGGGCACGCGCGCCGAGCAGCCCCAATACCGCCGCGCCCACGCGCCACGCGGCGGGCAGCAGCCAGCGCGGCGGCGCGGCATGCGCCGCTTTGTGTACAGTTGTTTTCTCTCGCAGGTTGACAGGCATTCTTTTCACCTCTATTCAAACTTCATCAAATGGCTTTCGGGCATCCCCCGCCCACACGCAGAACCCCCTTTTTTCCCTGTGCGGGGCGAGGAGCGCCCCATCCCGTCCCTCCCCGCTTCCGGCGGGAAAACCAGGCAACAGAAAGAGCGCCGAAGGCCATATCTTTCAGAAAAGGGCGGCGCATACTTTGCCTCCCGCCCGCATACCATTATAAAATCCCCTGGCGGAAGATTTTGTCTCATCTTCGCCGGGGGCCTTGTCGTATTTTGTACCGCCCGCAAAAAAGCTGGTACGCCCTATCATAAAACGTCCGCGCGGCAATGAAATTGCCGCGCATGATGGGTTTCCAAAGGGGGCTTGCCCCCCTTGGCGGAGTCCAGAGGCAGAGCCTCTGGGGAGCGTCCCCGCAGCGCCCGGCGCCACTTTTTGTCAAAACCGGTTGCATTCCGCCGCGTTTCGTGGTATGGTATTCAATGGCGTTATATCCGCCGACACCATCTATTGGAGGGATTCGACATGGACGAGCAAAAAAAGCGCGTATTCAGCGGCATTCAGCCTACCGGCATTTTTACGCTGGGCAACTACAGCACGGTGCGCCACTGGCCGAAGCTGCAGGACGCGTATGACTGCATCTACTGCGTGGTGGACCAGCATGCCATCACGGTGCGCCAGGATCCCGCCACCTTGCGCCGCCAGACGCGCGAGATGACGGCGCTGCTGCTGGCAAGCGGCATCGACCCCGCGCGCAGCATCCTCTTTGTGCAGAGCCATGTGCCCGCACATGCGCAGCTCTCGTGGGTGCTGAGCTGCTTCTGCCCGTTCGGGGATCTCACACGCATGCACCAGTTCAAAGAAAAAAGCGCCCGACACCCGGAGGACATCAACGGCGGGCTGCTCACCTACCCCATTCTGATGGCCGCCGACATCCTCCTCTACCAGGCGCAGGAAGTGCCTGTGGGCGACGACCAGCGGCAGCATGTGGAACTGGCGCGCAATATCGCCCAGCGCTTCAACGGCGTGTATGGGGACACCTTCGTCGTGCCCGAACCGATGATCTCCCGCGTGGCCGCGCGCGTGATGAGCCTCCAGGAGCCAACCAAAAAAATGAGCAAGAGCGACGCCAACGAGAACGCCACCGTGCGCATGCTCGATGAGCCGGACGTGATCCTGCGCAAATTCAAGCGCGCCGTCACCGATTCCGAAGGCTCCATCCGCGCTGCCGCAGATAAACCCGGCGTCACCAACCTTATGACGATCTACAGTGTATGCACCGGCAAAGACTTTTCGCAGATCGAGGCCGAGTTCGCCGGGCAGGGCTATGGCGCGTTCAAGCAGGCTGTTGGCGAAAGCGTGGCCGAGACGCTGCGGCCCATCCGCGAGGAATACAAGCGCCTGCTGGCCGATAAAGCCTATTTGGACGGCGTGCTGAAAGAGGGGGCCGCCCGCGCCGACGCCCTCGCGCGGCGCACCCTCAACAAAGTATACAAAAAAGTTGGCTTTGTGCAGCTTGGCTGATGGATTCAAACAGTTTGCATCTATCCTCCCGCCTTCCCACGGGCGGGAGGCTGCAAAAATATCCCCGCGGCGAACTATTTCCGACTCAAACTGCCCTGCATTTGTATAGATTGACAAAAAATCCCCTAAATTTTCCAGTCATTTCATTTTGTTCCACATATTGACAATTTCCGCAAAATATGGTATCCTAATATCTGTCACCAAGCTGTTCACGCCCCCCTGACAGGGAGGGGCGGGGCAAAAACCGAATAAAAGGAGGAAGCAGATACATGAAATCAACGGGGATTGTGCGTCCGGTGGATAGTCTGGGCCGTATCGTGCTGCCCATTGAGCTGCGCCGGGTACTGGATATCGACAAGGACGCCGCACTGGAGGTATATGTGGACAATGACGCGATCGTGCTGAAAAAATATCAGCCGGCGTGCATCTTCTGCGGGAGCGATGAGCGGATTGAGCAGTACCAGGGGCGCAATATCTGCGCGGAGTGCCGCCGGTCCATAGCGGCACTGGGATAAGGGAAAACAGGTTTCATAATAAGCCGTGCGCACGCCGCACGGCTTTTTGCTGCATATTTTTCTTTTTCCGGTTTGCGGGATATTGCAAAATTTGTAAAACGATGGTATATTGTACTTGGCACTGTCGAAACGGCAGGCGGTCAGCCCGGTATTTTACAAGCCGGGCGCAAAACTTTTTGTGCTGCTCCCGGCAATATATGATGTCGGGAGGTGGAAGCCATGAATTTGACAGAAGCGCTTATGCTGCTTACTCTTTTGGCCAGCGTGGCCTACTATACGTTCTCTGCCACATGGAAAATTGCCCACAATGACAAAAAGAAATAGCCGCCC
>CANCXY010000022.1 GCA_947381875.1 uncultured Clostridia bacterium
AGCGTATCCAGATACGTATTTTCAAAGGGGACGCCAAAGCGGTTCGCGGCGGTTTTCAAAAAGCGGACATCGAACAGGTGCGCGTTGTGCGCTATCAGCACGCGCCCCTGGACGAAGGAGAGGAAATCCCGCAATGCCTGTTCCTGAGAGGGCGCGCCCGCCACCATCTCATCATTGATCCCTGTAAGCTCTGTGATCTCCACCGGGATATGGCAGGCGGGGTCCACAAAGGTATCATAGCTTTCAGTGATCTGCCCGTTTTCCACCACGACCGCGCCAATCTCAATGATGGCGCAGTCAGCGGGTGAAAGCCCCGTCGTCTCCAGGTCAAATACGACAAAGGAACCCGACATGGGCATTTTTTCATGGCCGTAGACAACTGGCACCATATCGTCCACAAAATAGGCTTCTACGCCGTAGATCAGTTTGAAATCCGGGTCTTTTTTATGGATCGCGTCCACCGCCAACATGGCGGGCGGGAATGCCTGCACCACGCCGTGGTCGGTGATGGCGACCGCGCGGTGCCCCAGGCTGTGCGCAAATTTTACCACCGCCTCCGGGTCGCAGAAGCCGTCCATACTGCTCTTTTTGGTGTGCAGATGCAGTTCTACGCGCTTTTCCGGCGCGTCATCCGTGCGTTTCTGCCGTGTTGCTTTCAGTACGTCGTGGGGATAGAATACATAGTCGTGTTCGTACTTGTCATAGGCGCAGTTCCCTTTGACGATCAGCGTATCGCCTACCGATAGCTGCTCCCACTTTTCGCAGTTCTCCCCTTCCTGCGGCAGTATCTTCAATGTGATGGAGCCCGTATAATCCGTGACAGAAAAAGAAAACACCTTGCGCCGGGTACTTTTCTGTTCCGGGATAAAGAAGATATCGCCCCATATGACCGCCTTGTCGGTATCCGCACCCACGTCGCGCAAGGGGGCAAGCTCCGAAGGCTGAAACATCCGCCCGTGCAGCAGCTTCACCGAGGAGCGCTCCAGCGCAAGGCCGGGGATCTCGACCGTTTTCCCCACGCTCTTTTCCCGGAACGCAGGGGCGGGCGGGGCTTTCTTCTGTGTCTGTTCCTCCAGCGACTGCACACTCGGCTGTGAATCGCACAAAAGGGTCACACAGGGCCGCGTGCCGGTGCGCTCACCGATGCGCTCGCCCAATTTGCCCGCAAAATCCATCTCTGTCAGCAGGTACGCGCCGTTATGCACAAGGAACCGTATCTCCTCGCCCTGCACGTCCACCTGCGCACCCGACAGGAAACCGTTGAGCGGCAGGCCGTCCTCCTTCATTTCGTCGGCCAGTGTCAGCACAGCTTCCGGCGTCACATAGGTATAGGAAAACAGGCCGTGCAGTTTCAGCGCATAGCCGGGGAACAGCGGCGCGAGGGACGCGGCCAGGCGCTCCCGCATCTCCGCCGCCACCGGGCGTTCGGTTCGGTACGTCAGGGTGACAGCCTGTTCCCGCCTGTCCGCCTCCACATATTCCACAAGCGCGCTGCCGAAGCTGTCCATAAACGCGGCATCCGCCGTAAACTGCGGCCAAAGCTGTGTAAGCAATGGTTTCATCTTATTCCGACACCAACCGTTCTATCTCCGCGCAGAATTCTTCCACAAAATCGCCGTCCAGCCGCCGGATCTGCCGCCCCTTGATGAACAGCATCGCACAGCCTTTTCCGCCCGCAATGCCGATATCCGCGTCCTTGGCCTCCCCCGGCCCGTTGACGACACAGCCCATCACGGCGATCTTGACAGGCTTTTTGCATCCCCGCATGCGTTCTTCCACGCGTTCTGCAATGCCTGCCACGTCGATATTTGTCCTCCCGCAGGTGGGGCAGCTGATGATCTCCGGCCCCGGCACTTCATGCCCGGCGGCGCGCAGAATATCAAAACCCGCGCGCACTTCATTTTCGGGCGTATCCGTCAGGGAAACGCGGATGGTATCCCCAATGCCCTCCAAAAGCAGCGTGCCGATGCCCATGCCGGATTTAATCAGCCCCATGCGGTATGTACCCGTCTCGGTAACCCCCACATGCAGCGGGTAATCGCACCGCGCGCTGAGCTTGCGGTACGCCTCCACCACCGTCGGCACATGGGACGCCTTGATGGAAATAACAATGTCGCCGAAATCGTGTTTTTCCAACAGCGCGGCGTGGCGCATCGCGCTCTCCACAAGGGCGTCCGCCGTCACGCCGCCATAAGCGGCAAGCAGGTTCTTTTCCAGGCTGCCCCCATTCACGCCAATGCGAATGGGGATATGGCGTGCGCGGCATGCCTCGGCCACCGCCGCCACATGGTCGTCCCCGCCGATATTGCCCGGATTCAGGCGTATCTTGTCCGCGCCTGCCTCCACGGCGGCCAGCGCTGCCTGGTAGTCAAAATGGATATCTGCCACAATGGGCACAGAAACGGCCTGTTTCAACGCGGTGATAACGGCGGCATCCGCCGGGTGCGGCGTGGTGACGCGGATGATCTCACACCCCGCCGCCGCCAGCCTCTTTGCCTGCGCCACATTGCCCTCGATATCCTCGATCGGCACATTCAACATGCTCTGCACAAGGACAGGGCTGCCGCCGCCCAGAGGCAGGCCGCCAACCATAACGCGCCTGGTTTGCCTGCGCATAGTACTTCCTCTCTTTGAAAATAAATTTTGGTATTTCCCTGCCTGGATAGCGGAGAAATATAGAAAGCTTTTATATTATCCAATCAGCTTTGTCACGTCGTTGAAGGTCGCAAAGATCATCACGCCGATCAGCAGCACAAAGCCCGCCGCATGCACAAGCATTTCATATTTCTGGTTGACAGGTTTGCGGCGGATCGCCTCTAAAATCAGGAACACCAGCCGTCCCCCGTCGAGCGCCGGGACAGGCAGAAGGTTGAAAATGCCCAGGTTGATAGTAATGAGCGCCAGCAGCATGAACAGCGGCTGCAACCCCGCCGAGGTCGCCTCTTTGATGGCCGAGACAATGCCCACCGGCCCGGATAGGTTATTGACGGCAATGCGTCCAGTGATGAGGTCGGTCAGGCTCAGCACCACCATCCTGCCCAGGGAGAGCGTCCAAAGCCCCGCCTCCCGCAGTACGCCGATAACCGATTTCCTTTCCCCCAATACCTTGAAATCAATGATAAGCTGCTGCATGCCGTTCTGCTCATAGGTGGAAAACTGCACGCCGTTCAACTGTACGCGGCTGCCGTCGCGCAGCACAGTCAGGTCGGCCATGCCCTGCTGTGTGCGGGCAAATTCATAGACGATGTCGTTGGCCGTAAAACACCGCCTGCCGTTCACAGCGATAATGGTATCCCCCTCGCACAGCCCTGTCTGCTGTGTAGTAGCACCGTCATAAAATTCCAGCACTGTACGCGTGCTGATAAGGTTCTGCGAACAGACAACCCCCACCAGTACAAGGAACCCTAACAGCAGGTTCATCACCGCGCCCGCCACAGTGACAAGGATGCGGTTGCCCACAGGGGCGTTGGTAAAAGCGGCGGGGTTTTCGCTGTCCTCGTCCTCCCCCTCCATGCTCACAAAGCCGCCGATCGGGAAAAGGCGCAGGGCGTACTTTGTGCCATTACGCTCCCGACTGAAAAGGGTAGGCCCCATGCCCAGCGCAAACTCGTTTACCTGGATGCCGCTGAATTTTGCCGTGAGGAAGTGCCCCAGCTCATGGATAAAAATGACTGAACCGAACACAAGCACCGACGCCAGGCCTGTAAGGATCGCCGGCCCGATGCTGCTCAAAAATGCCGCCATGCTATGCCCTGCCTTTTTTATAGTTTGTTGGGCTGCCGCCCAAGCCTGCCCAGAGGCTCTGCCTCTGGACTCTGCCAAAGGGGCGCAGCCCCTTTGAAATCCCATCTTGTTCCAAAATGGATTTCGCGGCCCCGCCATTTACAGATGTGCTAAAACATATGCGCGCGCCGCCGCGTCGCATTCATACACATCCCGCAAGGTGTATGTGCCGCCGAAAGAATCGCTTTCCACGACCGCCTCCACAAGCTCGCCAATTTTCAAGAAGGGTATTTCCCCCGCCAGGAACAGCCGCACCGCCTCCTCATTCGCGCCGTTGGCGGCACAGGGAGCAAGCCCGCCTTTCTGTGCGGCTTTTTTACATGCCGCGAGGCAGCGGAACGTCTCGTCGTCTGCTGTGTCAAACGTAAGCGCGCGCAATGTGTCCCAGTCCAGCTCCGGCGCGGGCCCCGGCACACGATCCGGCCATGTGAGCGCGTATTGGATGGGGATGCGCATATCCGGCACGCCCAACTGTGCCAAAATGGAATGGTCACTGAACTGCACCATAGAGTGGATCATGCTCTGCCGCTGTACGACGATCTGTATCTGCCGTGCGGGCAGGCCAAACAGCCATACGGCCTCGATCAGCTCCAGCCCCTTGTTCATCAGCGTGGCGGAATCCACCGTGATTTTTGCACCCATATGCCAGTTTGGATGGCGCAGGGCGTCCTCTTTCGTCACATGCACCAGTTCCTCCCGCGTTTTGCCGAAAAACGGCCCGCCCGAAGCGGTCAGCAATATTTTTTGCAGGCGGCGCGCCGAGTATGCGTCCTGGAGGCACTGGAAAATGGCGGAATGCTCGCTGTCCACCGGCAGCAGCTTTGCCGTATGCGCGCGGGCGGCGTCTACTACAAGGCGGCCCCCCGTCACAAGGCTCTCTTTGTTCGCCAATGCGACATCGTGTCCGCTCTCCAGAGCCGCCAGCGTCGCCGGAAGCCCCGCAATGCCAACCACCGCGTTGAGTACGATATCCGCGCCCCGCATCGCGGCCAAACGGACAAGCCCCTCCCCGCCCCGCAAAAGCACCGGGGCGGGCGAAATGCCGTCCAGCCAGGACGCCACCCGGTCCGCCGCAGCGTCCTCCACTACGGCGACACAGTGGGGATGGAATTCCTCGATCTGCCGCATCAAAAGCGCCGCATTGCTGTGTGCGGCAAGGCCGAACACCCGGAACCCCTGCGCGCGCACTACCTCAAGGCTCTGTGTGCCGATAGACCCGGTAGAACCTAAAATGGTAACTTGTTTTTCCATATCCATCGCCCCGCTTTACAGATGCACCAGCGCCGTCACGACCATAGCGACAAGCGGCGCGATAAAGATCACACTGTCAAAACGGTCCATAATGCCGCCGTGGCCTGGGAAAATGGAGCCGTAATCCTTGATGCCGCACTGCCGCTTGATGACAGAAGCAAACAGGTCGCCCACTACCCCCAGTACCGAGCCGATCCCCGCTAACAGGACGATCAGCAGATAGTACCCGGCGCTGATGGAATGGAGCGGCATGCCCACAAGCTCCCCATGCAGCAGGCTGTAGCACGCCGTGACGATCACGCCCAACAGCATACTGCCCGCCACGCCACCAATGGCTCCTTCTACGGTCTTGTTGGGGCTGACGACAGGGGCCAGCTTATGCTTGCCAAAGGCCCGCCCGGTAAAATAGGCCGCCGTATCGCCGCCCCAGGCAAAGCCAAGGCTCAGGAAGATAAAGTAGATCGCGTCGTAGCCGTATGTTTCCTGCGGCAGGATCTGTTTGAGGTAGATGAAAGAATAAAAACAGAATAAAATGATGCACGCATACAGCACCATGCCGCCCAGCTTCGCAAAATCAATGGATTTGGAATGCCGGATCACGCACGCCACCAGGTACAAAACAAAGATATAGGAGAGCGGCAGAAGCCACAGGCGCACGCGGCGATAATCGCTGAACAGCACAAGCACCGTATACGGGATAAAGCCCCAATACAGATAGGCCGTTTTCTCTAACTGAAACGCCCGGAACACCTCGTGGATTGCCAGCAGGCAGATCAGCGCTATCACGACATTAAAAACCGGGGTGGAAAACAGCGCCATTACAACAAACAGTATGCCGACGCCCACCACGGAGGTTATCACTCTTGTTTTCATCCTGCTACGCCCCGCTTTTCATCCAAGGCCGCCAAAGCGGCGGCTGCGCGTAAAATATTCCTCAATCGCGCGGTCCATATCGGCGCGCGTAAAATCCGGCCAGAGGACATCCATCTCCACAAATTCCGCATACGACGCCTGCCACAGCATAAAGTTGGAGAGGCGACGCTCCCCGCTTGGGCGCAGGATGAAATCGGGGTCCTTCTGCCCGGCGGTATACAGTACACTGGAGATCATGGCCTCGTCAATCTGCTCTGGGCGCAGCGTGCCCGTCTGCACCCGGCGCGCCAGGGTCTGCATGCCGCGCACAAGCTCCTGCCTGCTGCCATAGTTGATGGCCACATTCAGCACCGTACCCGTGTTGCCCTGCGTTTTCTGCTCAATGTCGTCCATCTGCGCCTGATATTTCGGAGAGAGCGCCGTCCGGTCGCCTAAGAACACAACGCGGTTGTTTTCCTTCTGGTAGTCATACGCCATCACCAGATATTCCCCGAACAGCTTCATAATGCCGTTCACTTCTTCCAGCGGGCGCGACCAGTTCTCGGTGGAAAACGCGTAAAATGTCACACAGGCCAATTCCAGCTCGTTGCAGTAGCGGATGATATCCCGGAACACCTCGGCGCCTTTGGTGTGCCCCGCCGTGCGCGGCAGGCCGCGCTTTTTCGCCCAGCGCCCGTTTCCGTCCATAATAATGCCAATGCTTAACCCTTTTGCTGCGCCAGGTTCCAACGCCATAGGACAGGAACTCCTTCCACACGGAAATCAATTTTTGTAAATTTGCGCGGCGAGAAACAATAGAGCCTGCCTGTTTTTCCCCGCCGAAAACGGGGAGGAACAGGCAGAATGGATTTTTCCGCCCCTTCCCTGATTTGAAGAAGTGCCGCGCATGCTGCCTGCGCGGCACATATGCGCTGCGTCGTCAGGTTCAGATCTCCATAATCTCCCTGTTTTTCGCCTCGCATGTCTTGTCGATCTCCTTGATAAATTTGTCTGTGAGCTTCTGCATCTCTGTCTCTAACTTTTTCAGGTCATCCTCTGTCAGCTCACTCGCCTTTTTCTGCGCCTTGAACTTCTCCAGCGCGTCGCGGCGCACATTGCGCACAGCTACTTTCGCTTCTTCACCCATGCGCTGCGCGTCCTTTACAAGCTGTTTGCGGCGCTCCTCGGTGGGGGCCGGGAAGACAAGGCGCATCACACGGCCGTCGTTGGTGGGGTTGATGCCGATATCTGAGGTCAGGATCGCTTTTTCAATAGCACGCATCATCGAGGTATCCCAGGGGGAGATCGTCAGCACACGCGCTTCCGCCACAGCGACCGCCGCCACCTGGTTGATGGGTGTGGGCGTGCCGTAATAATCTACCGTTACGCGGTCTAAGATGGCGGGGTTGGCCCGCCCGGCACGGATCGTGGAGTGTTCCTTTACGAGGTGGGTAATCACATTGGCCATTTTGCCCTCGTAGGCTTTTGTTTCTTCGCTCATAATCTGCCTCCTTTTTGTAGGGAAACCTTCGTTTCTCTTGTCTTGTTTATGGTGGAAGCACCCAGACGGCTGAAATATTTTCGTGTGCCCTCCCCGCCCGCAGAGCGGGAAACACACAAAAATATGTCGGTTGGCCGCTTCCTGTATGGCTTCGCGGCCCTTCGGCTTATGCCTGTTCCGCCACCAGCGTACCGATCTGCTCGCCCGCCGCCGCCCGCGCGATATTCTGCGAGTCGCCGATATCGAACACCAGGATCGGCAGATGGTTATCCCGGCAGAGCGTCGCGGCGGTGCTGTCCATCACCTGGAGCTGCTCGGCCAGCACACGGCTGAAGGTAAGCGTATCATATTTTTTCGCGTCCGTGTATTTTTTTGGGTCTTTGTCATATACGCCGTCCACCATCGTCGCCTTGAACATGATGTCCGCCCCGATCTCCGCCGCCCGCAGCGCGGAGGCGGTATCCGTTGAGAAGAACGGGCACCCTGTCCCGCACGCGAAAACCACCACACGCCCCTGCTCCAAATGCCGCACCGCACTGTCCCTATTGAAAGGTTCGGCGACCTGCGGCATCACCAGCGCGGCCTGCACGCGCGCATCTGCGCCCATCTGGTTCAGCATATCCGCCACCGCAAGCGCGTTCATGGCGGTAGCCAGCATACCGATTGTATCCGCCCGCGTGCGTTCCATTTCGCCGCTGGACCGACCGCGCCAGAAATTGCCGCCGCCTACCACAATACCGATCTGCGTGCCCAGACGCTGCGCCTCCCGGATGCCGCCGCAGATGGCGCGCATGGTAGCTTCATCCAGCCCCGCGCCTTTTTCGCCCGCCAGTGCTTCCCCGCTCAGCTTCAGCAGGATCCGTTTATACTTCACCGGCATTCTGCACCTTCGCCTCCTATCCATTGGAAATCCATTTTTCCTGCTTCTCCCCGCCCCCGACGGGGAAAATATCAGGATCAATGGATTTCCGTGCCTCCTATTCGGATCGTTTTTTCTATTTTACATGATTTTTCCTGTAAAGTAAAGGCGTTTTTCTTCATTTCACATCTCCACATCCCGCAGAACTGACAATTCGATGCGCACAAGTTCCCCAATATAGGGGCGATACAGCGCCCGCGCGCTCCCCAATGCCTTAGGGACGCCGCTGTGTACGGGCAGGGTCAGCGTGAAGCGCGCACCGCCCTCCTCCCGGTTTTCCGCCTGGATAGAACCGCCCATCTTCCCGGCAAGGCATTGGCTGATATACAGCCCCAATCCTGTCCCCCCGCGTGCCTCGCCGCCGCGCCAGAATTTTTCAAACAGGTGCGGCATCGCCTCGGCGGGGATATTTTTTCCATCGTTTTCCACCGCTATCCGCACGAGTGCGGGAGCGTTTCGCAGGCGTACCGTGACATGTCCCCCCACCGGCGCATGCTGGACGGCGTTCGTAATCAGGTTCAGCGCAATGCGCTCCAAAAAGAAAGGGTCGCACACGCAAAGCACCGGCTGCGGGGTGGCTTGTTCCAAAGTAAATACAGCCTTGCGCTCCTCCATATAAGGAAGGACCTGTTTTTCTATCTCACGCAGGCAGGCCGCGACATCTACACCCTCCTGCATATGCGGGTAAAAATCCATCCCGACGCAATCGATCAGGTTGGCGCTGAGGCGTTGGGTCTTGTACAGGTTCAAAATCAGGAAATTCACATATTGATATACGGCATCCTCCGGCGCGTAGAGGCCATCCTTTTTCAGCTTTTTCTGCAAAACCTCTGTGGCGGTGATCGCAATCGTGAGCGGCGTTTTGAATTCATGCGACACCATCGCGACAGTATCCAACTTCTTCCCCTGCGTACCCTCCCAGGAAAGGATGTCCTCCCGGTGCCCATGCAGGCTCCCAGCAACACGCATCGCGCCTTGCAGCGCGTCTGTGTCCGGCGTTTTGGGGAGATTGCAGTACGCAAAGCCCCAGATGGGATGCCCGCCAAACGGGACCGCCCAATGCCCGCCTTCTCCGGCATCGTCCTGAGAAACACAAACTGGCCTGCCGGCGCTTTGCGCCATGCAAGCCATTGTTTCATTGCTGATCGTCTCGTCCTGTGGCCCGTCCCGGATTGGGATATATGGATCGGACGCCCCGGACGGCAAGCGCCGTATCCGATGAAAGCCATCGCCCTGTTTTTTGTAGAAAAGCACCTCTTTTGCACCCAGAAGCGTTGTGAACGCTTCCCTCGCCGCCGAAAGGATTGTCTCAGGGCGGCGGGGCGGAGCATCGACCCGCTCAAAATATACCAACAGGATCCGTGTTACGCGGTCTGACACAATATAGCCACCTTCTTTCGCACATCTTCCTGTGTGAGTGCCTGTGCCGCCAGGGTAACGAACTGTACATTTGTCAAACGCTCTTTCCCCTCCATCTTCCCGAACTCCAGCAGGAGATGCAGCATCGGGGTATCCTCTTTGAAAATGCTGCTGATGGCGCTGCGGATCGACTTTTCCACGCATTCCGCCGACGTTTGGTTCTCGACCGCGATCGGATAATAGATATCCTTCCGCATACAGCACGCCCCCGCGTGTTCGCTCCGTAGCTGGAGCGCTAAATTTAAGTAGGTCATACCATGAGAGTTGATGGGGGCCTTCATGGACAGAAGCATGCGCAGGATCAACTGTTCCGTAGTGAAGGTTTGTAGCGGGCTTTTCCGGGGCCGGCGGATGTTGTCGATAATCAGGTCCAGCGAATACGGCTTCACCAGTACATGTTCCGCGCCCAGCGCCAGGGCCTCCGTGGAAAACGCCGCGTTGTTGCAGGCGCTGAGGACCAGGATCCGTGGTATTTTGGGCGGCGGTTCCTTGTGCAGCGCCCACAGCATGTCCACCCCGTCCATGTTCGGCATGAGCAGATCCAGCAGCATGACATCCGGCTCATGCTCCCGGATGGCTTTCAATCCCTCGAAGCCGTCTCTTACATGCTCGCAGCAGACGATATCTTCCTCCATCTCCAGTGCGTCCCGTATCAGCGTTCCCTGTGCCAGATCGTCCTCCACGATCAAAACGCGGATCGGCTTGTTTTCATGCGTTTCCTTCACAACGTATCCCGTTCCCTTCTGCACCTGCAGGTTACTCCGCCCGCGGCGGAGATTGTAGTAAACCTGTATTTTCCTTTCTCTGTTACGCCATCGCGCCCGACCGTCGGATATTCTCCACGACGCCTGCCGCCGCGCACGGTTCCACGGCGTTTTCGTACAGGTAGAGCAGTACACGGCAAGCCTTCTCTGCGGAATGGCTGATTGCACGGCAGGACTGTGTTTCCTGGCGTCCTGCATACAGTCCGGTGATGGCAACGCCATACGGCAGTGCGCCGTCCGTGTCGTTTATCAGTGCATATTGCAGAATGTGCGGTTCCTGCAAAGCGCCCAAATCAGAAAACCTTCTGGTGTAAAGAATTTGCGTATTGCCCATTGTAAACCCCCACTTCCTGTCAGATAACGGATATGACAGCTTTTGCCGTATCCCCGAAAGGCTCATTCTTGTCTGCGCGTCGCTGCGATCCGCAGCAGAGGAAGGAACTTGCTTTTCAGTTTACAGGAAGCGCCAGCGGAATGCAACGGAAAAATCTCGACCTTTTTCGACCATTCCAGTATAGCATACTTTTTTACCCAATGCAAATATTTCCGAAAAAGTGGGGACCGGCCCTCCGTTTGTATTCTCAAACGGGAGGCCGGCCCTTTCCGTCCCCGGACGCTATACCGGGCCAGTGGGTCAGTAATTCTGGGCGCGCAGCTCAAAAAAGGACTGGGGATGACGGCACACCGGGCACACCTGCGGGGCTTTCTCTCCTCTATGGATATGCCCGCAGTTGCGGCAGATCCACAGCATCTCCCCTTCCCGCTCGAAGACAAGGCCGTCCTCTACATTTTTGACAAGGCGCAAAAAACGCTCCTCGTGCGTCTTTTCGATGGCCGCCACGCTTTTGAACAGCGCCGCGATCTCCAAAAAGCCTTCTTCCCGCGCCACCTTTTCAAAATCAGCGTACATCTGTGTCCACTCAAAATGTTCTCCGGTCGCCGCGTCCTTCAGGTTGTTCGGCGTGCCCGCGACGCCGTTGTTCAGCGTTCGGAACCAGATCTTGGCATGCTCCCGCTCGTTGGCGGCGGTCTCATCAAAAATGGCTCCAATCTGCTCGTAGCCGTCGCTCCGGGCACGCGCGGCATAGAACTGGTACTTGCTGGCCGCCTGTGTCTCCCCGGCAAACGCAGTGACAAGATTTGCTTCCGTCTTTGAACCCTTCAATTCCAATTTTTCTTCACTCCTTTTGGATTTTTCCGGTTTTTTCCGGATTTTTGAAAAAGGTATTGACATTTCCTTCAGAATGTCGTATTCTATTATAGGCGGCAGGACAGGGAGCCATGCATCAGGCAGTGGATATGGTGAAAATGGTTGATCTGTTTTGATATGGGCCTGTAGCGCAGTTGGGAGCGCGTTCGGTTCGCATCCGAGAGGTCGAGGGTTCGAATCCCTTCAGGTCCACCAAGCTCAAAAGGCCGGAAAATGTAGATTTTATCTACGTTTTCTGGTTTTTTTATGTTCTGAGATATCTCATGGCCATGGCGCAAATTTGCCTTGTTTTTGCCAATTTCGGTTACAAATATATGTCAACATGCAAGTCAAAATAAGGCTCAAGAATGCCCTGTGTGTGGGTCGTCTCTCCACACGCGGGGCGTTTGTTCATTCGCTTTAGCTGAGGCATCCTCTTTATGCAACGATGCTGAAGCGCCGCACGGTTTGAGGTTTGCAGAATACGGCATAAGTCTTTTGTGGCTCAGTTTGACCATCGCAAAACAAACAAATTACCATAAAAAGGATGGAAAATGTGTTTGTTTTATTTTGTCCATTATATCCATCTAATATGGAGCCCCATATAGGAGAAACCCCTGTGTGCGGCTCTATTGAGTAAAATCACATACTCTCCTGATGAGCGCAGGCAATATGTGCCAGCGCCATTAGCCTGTCAGCCAAACAGCCTCCATCTTTTCCCGTGCCTGCATAGAACATTTGAACTATTTCTTGATTTGGCTGCTTGTCCAGCGCCTCAACCCACCACGGTGGGATTGCCTCTGCACCATAAACTGCCCCAGCCAGTCCCCCGGTGATTGCCCCGATGGTGTCGGCATCTCCACCGAGGTTCACGGCGTAAACCAGCGCATCCTCAAAACTGTCCGTGCCCCGAACTGCGTTCATAGCACACACCAGACTGTCTAGGCTGTACCCTGTTGGCTCTGGGCATTCTTTTCCCAACATCGTCCGTGCATCGTGCATTATAGCCTCTGCCTGGTCCTTTGCTTTTCCGACAGGCCAGTCAGAATTTACTATGGCATTCACTGCGTCCGTGTACCACAACACCGATTTCGTGCTTGCTTCATGCCAGTGTGTCAGACGAGCTACGCTTGCCGCTACCTTCAATGCCTTGTCCCGATGATAGTAAAGGGCTGGATATACAGTACGCATCAGCGCGCCGTTCCCGGCTGTCCAGCCTCCCGTCTCTCTGTCTGTGCGCTCCGAAGCTCGCAACCAAGCCGCTGTGTCAGCGTCCATCTGATAACGCATAGAGGTCAAAACGGCGCGGCACGTTCCCCCAATATCCTTAGGGGCCGTCTTGAACCAGCGCAGGAAATTCCGGCCTACCGCTTGTTCAGGATCATCCGGGCTTTCGACAATGCCCTCCGCTACGGCCAGCGTCATCTGTGTGTCATCTGTGACCTCGCCCGGCTCTACACAAAGCCAGCCGCCGCCAATCATCTCTCGGACAGTTCCGTACTTGCGCTGGATCTCGCTTGCGCTCAGAAACTCCAACGGCGCGCCAAGCGCGTCCCCCACTGCTACGCCAAGCAGTGCGCCTTTATACCTGTCAATTTTACCCATCTTCATTATCTATTCCTCCTCAAGCGAATTTTCTTAAATACTCCACGGATTTTCTCAAGGCCGCAATCGTTTTTGTTTCCAGCACGCATCTTGCATTTCTATCCTTAGCCGCAGAAAGTCTTTCTCCGATATTGATTTCCCCATCACCGAGTGCAAGATGGCTGCGCCCTTTTTGTTTCTCACTTTTGGCAATGCCATCATGAATATGAAAATGTCTCAATTTATTGGCATGTTCCATAATGAAGGGGACATCTGTTTCTCCCATTGCCTTTGAATGCCCAATATCCCATGTCAATCCAAATTTAGAGCTTTTCAGTAAATATTCTATCACCCTTTTCTCATATGTACGAAAGCCATCTGTATTTTCTATGGAAACCACTATATTTGCATCACCAATCCATTTTTCGCAAAGAGTTCTGAATTCAACAAAAGAATCCATATAGGCATTAAAATATCTTTCATACATCTGCACTTTTTCCTTGGGAAGCGTAATATAGATTCCGTGATTCATGTGCATATTTATAATAAACGCCTCGCTCTCTGTTCCATATTTATCCATTAAAGGCATCAGTTCTTTTGCCGTCTCAATAGTTCTTTTCATAGTTTCCAGATATGCACCTGCAACGAGTTTATTAAAATCCGCAATATTGAAATTCTCGTCCAGATGAATAGTATAATAAATTCCCGATTCATCCGCCACCCTATAAAATTCGTCTGTGTGTTCCAGCCTATCTATTTGATACTCAGGAAAGTTCATATTAAGTTCTATAAATCGCAGTCCTAATTGTTTGCATAATTTAACATTTTCTGTAAGTATTGCCTTTTCAAGTAATATGGGCATTCCAAAATCCATAGTCAAATCCTCTATTATTTATTTTGTAAATACTTTAACGTTTCCCAAGAGCTTGACTTTTCCGTTTTCTGCAATAATCGCACCAGATTTGAAAGCTGTGGCATATACTACCTTTTCGCGCTCAGCAAGTACGCGCGTAATCGCTGCATCCTGTGCCTCAGAACCCACATAATGAACTTGCACATAAAAGCTGTCAAGATACGGAAGCCCTTCATAATACCCAAACACAGGATAATCCTCATCAGGGTCCAGATAATATTCCGCTAACTGAATGACCGCGCCAGCACTGTAACCCATGATAATGCCATTATGTTTTATCAGAATATCGTATAAATTAAACTCCTTGATTCGATCCATCATTCTATCTGGGAGCCCTCCGAGGAAGTAGATAATATCTGCTGTTTTCACCTTCTGTGCAGCAGAGTCTTTCGTATCTGCGAAGTAATTCACAAAATTGATCTTGTCCTCTGAAATGCCATAGGCACTGAATCCATCAACAATTCCTCTGTAATATTTCCCGTTCTGTTCTCCATATAACGCCTCCCAATCCGACAAAGATTTTACTCGTTCGTCCCGGAAAGAAAACGCTATCACTGCTACCGTATGGAAGGGCATTATATAATTTTTTAATTTCTCATAGAGCCAAGGGGTGTCTATATCAAACCCTTCCAGTAAAATGTTTACCATACCTTAATGCACCTCCTGTTAAAACATGTTTTTCCGCATTTAACCAGAAATCAACCAAATACTTCAGCCGCTGCAACAATTTTGAGGATTTCCTCGTCTGCCTTATCCCTTCCATATGCGTCCAAAAAGCGCTCCCGGTACTGATTTGTTTTCAAATTGAACTCAAGCGACCAAATCCCCCAAAAGATATCTATATGCCTATCACCAACACCGCTGCAATCTACATCAATGAATCCAGACAGTTCCCAATTATTAAGAATGATATTCGGCAGACAATAGTCTCCATGAAGCAGAACCTTGCTTTGGAGGGCATCTTTTCCTGCTGTCAGAACATCATATGCTTCCTTTGCCGAACGATAACCAAAACTATTTGGGAAGGATGATTTATCATAATTTCCAGTGTGGTAATTCTTTTCTACGCCTGCCAGATATTCCGCCGTTCTATCGGGAATCGGGCATCCTGTACAATCTGTTTCGTGCAGCTTTCTCAATTCGTAGGCAATCGTATCACATAGGCGTTTAGGGTTCATAAGATACTTTTCATGTGTGCAATCTTCTCCCGCAATAGCAGACGTTAAAAGCCAATCCTTGTCATTTGAAATATAGCTTAGAATTTCTGAACCGATTCTCTTGGAGTGAAAGTATTCTGTCATTTTAGCTTCCTTTTCAAGCATTCCCTTCCCTGTGCATTTCAAATAGTACCCATTCCCTTTTTCGATGAAATATACTTTTGCACTTGGTGAACAAGAGCTGTCGTATATATTTGACGCCGAGATAAAGCGCTGAATATCCTGTGGTATTTCATTGGGAATTTTATTCAATATTGTTTTCTTCATTGGCTTCCCTCCTGCTTTTTATGTTGATATAAAATCTATTATCAGTGCATTTTCTCTTTCAAAAACCGCTGTTTTTATTTCCATTATTGCATTTATTATATCACCTTTTGAGATGGCTTTCAATAGGCAGAAAAGACTTTATAGGAATACGACTTTTCTCCCATCCAATTTTCTCACCCCTTCTCCCTAAAGGCTTGTCCTTATAGTCATTTTTATTGACACCGCCCACTATTTGTGCTACAATAAACTCTGATAAAAGTATACACGATGTGAGCTATCCTTTCAGCGGGAGGCCATACTCGCAGAAACCAACGCAAAACGCGATACCATTAGCGGCACAAACAAACATATGAAGAAACAATATAATTTTGATGGAGGTATAACATGGCTGTTCCAAAAATACAAGAGCAGGACATCATCGAGGCTTTAAAATTCATCGATGAGAACGGTGTGCCATTTCACAACCAAAGTACAAAATATGAACTCGTGACTGAGAATGGCAAAAAATATCCCCCGAAGTATGTAATAGCTGTGGCCGCACACATTGCGAATGGTGTAGATATTGCGACGGATACTTTCAATGCTGTTGAGGCCAAGAGTTTTTTGCAGAGACAGGGCTTCCGCATTGAGGTAAAGCAAGAGAAGTATGAACTGACGATTACAGCCGAAAGTGCCGTTTCCACGGACGATCGGTTCACGATAGACAATATCCATCTTGGGGATAATTATAAACCGCTTAATGCGTACTTTCAGAAAGCAAATGGTGAAATTATTAAACGCACCTACAGCAAGGGCGAGAGGCGTAATTCCAATCAGACTATGCCGCGCATCGCGTGCCAAGTCTTCGAGAAACAGCTTGCGGCAATGTCGGTAGAAGCCAAAGAGAGCTTTCCTATTTGCAGATACAATCCTTCAAGCGATATGATCTGCGGTATTTATTCCAGTGTGGAGGAGTTCCGGCAGCACCGCAAAACAATCGAGTATCTTGTCTACAACTATGACAACGGCAGGCAAATGGTATTCTATTGCTGGAATATTTTCTCTACGGTCATTTTTATTCAGGAATGTCTGAAGCGCTTTGGAGATCCGGGTGACAAGATGGTCCTGACATATCGGGAGAAAGAAGAACAGGAAGAACAGGAGGCCACCGCCGAGGCGGCTGTCCAGGAAGAACTGGTCCAGCAGTCTAAGGGCTATCAAAATCCCTATTCTTCCATGCTGATTGAATCCAAAAACCTGATATTTCACGGCGCTCCCGGAACTGGCAAGTCCTATCTTGCCAAGGAAATCGCCGCCGATATCATCAGTAACGGCTACTATGAAAAATATACTCAGCTTTCCCCAGAGCAGAAAAAGCAGGTAGAATTTGTGCAGTTTCATCCGAGTTATGACTATTCCGATTTTGTTGAGGGACTACGGCCAAAGGTAAATGACGATGGAACGATGGGCTTTGAGCTTCAGGATGGTATCTTTAAGCAGTTCATTGCTCGCGCCAGAAAGAACTATGAGGATTCGCAAAAATCGCAGGAGGACATTGAAAAAGAAGCGTCCGTTCTGGAATCCATGATGGAGTTCTTTTCCAGCACCGAACTCGGTGTGGATACATTCCAGACCATCAATGGCAATGAGTTCACTATCACGAGCGTTGATGACAGGCATATAAACCTCTCTATTCCGGGCAATGCAACTGTCAATAAGCTCTCGCTGAACGTGGATGAAGTGAGGAAGATGCTGGAATCCGATGTGAAGTTTACCAGGATTAAGGATATCACTGCTTTCTTTGGAAAGTCCTTTGCAACGCAGGCATATTCTTATGACTTTGCCATTTACAAGGCGATCCGGGCGAAAAAAAGCGCGGCTTCACAGGTAACGACAAAGCAGACTGAACTGAAAAAATACGTTTTCATTATTGACGAAATCAACCGTGGCGAGATTTCCAAAATCTTTGGGGAGTTGTTCTTTGCCATTGATCCAGGCTATCGAGGCAGGGCCGGTGAAATATCCACGCAGTATACCAATTTGCACTCTGACCCGGACGAGAAATTCTATATCCCGGATAATGTCTATATCATCGGCACGATGAATGATATAGACCGATCGGTAGACAGCTTCGATTTCGCAATGCGACGCCGTTTCCGGTTCGTAGAATTGAAAGCAGATGCACGGCTGGAAATGCTGGCAACTCTTGAGGACGACGCGCTGGAGGCAGAAGCCATCAAACGTATGGCGGCACTCAACAAGGAAATCGCTGCTGTGGAAGATTTGAATGAAAAATATCAGATCGGTGCGTCGTATTTCCTGAAGCTGAAAACGTTGACTTTTGATCAGCTCTGGACAGATTATCTACAGCCGCTTCTTCAGGAGTATATTCAGGGAATGTATAATGAAGAAAGTATTATGAACCGGTTCGCAAAAGCATATGGTTATAAGAAGCCAACCGAAGGTGATACCAATGAAGCTGCTGAAGATTAAGGACAACACACAAGTAAAGAAAGCAGCATTTTCTGATATAGGGAATCTGACATGCAAGATAGCGGACAAAACGCTGGGACATCTGGAACAGGAAGGTGTATTTGTCTTTCCTGAATTCGTCGCCAATGCGAAGGACATCACAAAGGATCAGATGATTCTTCAAAGTGTGAACGATACATTTCGCTCCGGGAATGTGATGGGGTTTCTCGGCTGCGGAGATGAGCGGCTAATCATCGAGTCCCGCTTCTGCGGCAAGGAGAATGATTATTTCTTCCAGTATCTGCTGAACCGGGTATTGGATTTTCCGAACATAGTGGATCTGGAATCGGATGCGGATCAGAACAATCAGCTTTTCAATTTTCTGCTGTTCCTTTTTCCATATTATCTTAAAACGGCTATGCGGAAAGGTTTATTTAAGAAGTATGTTCGGAACAGGTATAACGACGGAAATATCAAGGGAACCATTGATATTGCGAGGCATATCAAGCAGAACACACCTTTTACGGGAAATGTCGCGTACAGCCAGAGGGAGTTTTCTTATGACAATAGCCTTATGGAGCTGGTACGCCATACGATTGAGTTTATCAAGCGAAAGCCTTATGGGAACAACCTGCTTATCAAGGTGAAAGATGAGGTGAAGCTCGTCGTCGAGGCGACTCAGCGATACGAGCAATCTGACCGGCAGAAAATCGTTGAGGCGAATAAAAAGAATACAGTCCGACACGCATACTTCCGCGAATACCTTGCCCTCCAGCGTCTGTGCCTGCTCATCTTACAGCACCAAAAACATCAAATTGGATCAGGCTCCCGGAAGATTTACGGAATCCTGTTTGATGGTGCATGGCTGTGGGAAGAATATGTTCATTCCCTTGTGGAGAACATTTTCTACCATCCCATGAATAAGGGCGGAACCGGCGCACAGAGATTATTCAGCGGGAACGTCGGCTTGATCTATCCAGATTTCATAAGTCGGAACAAAGAGACACGAATGATTGCTGACGCAAAGTATAAACCTATCAATAACATTGGCAACAAGGATTATTTACAGGTACTGGCCTATATGTTTCGATTTGATGCCAAAGCCGGGTATTATTTTTATCCAGAGGCAGCGGGAACGAATGATCGGCAGCTTTGGATGAACAAAGGCTCTACATATGAGAACAATGTGGCGGCAAGAGATGATATTTGCGTCACAAAGCATGGCTTGAAAATTCCATCACAGGCCGAGAACTATGAGATGTTTGTGTCACAGATGAAAGATAGCGAGGATGCGTTCCGAAATATATTTATTACCAGATTATGAGGGATGGAATGCCATCCAGCTTTGAAAGGAAGGAGGCAGCAGAAAATGACAAACATGAGAACGCTCAGGGTAACGGGCAAGGGACAAATCAAGGTACACCCAGATACGACCCGCATCACCATATCGTTGGAGGGAACCTATCCTGAGTACGGTGAGACGCTGAAACATTCCTCAATGGATACCGAGGGTTTGAAGGATATCCTGAACACCTTTGGTTTTGAACGGTCAGATCTGAAGACATTGAACTTCCATGTGGAGGCGGAGTACGAGAACTATAAAGACAAAGATACCTATAAACAGCGCTTCATTGGCTACAAATTCCACCACACGATGAAGGTAGAGTTTCTCTCCGATAATGACCGTTTGGGGAAGGTACTTTATGCACTGGACAACTGCCCGGCAAAACCTGAGTTCCGCCTCAGCTACACAATTTCCGACCCGGAGGCCGCAAAGAATGAGTTGCTTGGTGAAGCTGTCACCGATGCCAAAGAGAAAGCGACTGTGCTGGCGCAGGCCGCCGGTGTTACCCTTAAAGACATCCAAAATATCGACTATTCCTGGAGCAAGATTGACTTTGAGTGCCGTCCAACGAATCGAATGCTGATGGCTGATAAATGTATGACAGCGCCAATGGCAGCAGGTGGTGCGCACTACGATATGGATATCGAACCTGATGATATTGAGGTTTCTGATCCTGTGACGGTCATCTGGGAAATTGCGTGATGTGTACCCGATAACCATAGCGTTTCACTCGTTCCTCTGCCAACGTCCTCCTGGACGGAAGGAAGGAGGCCATCCGAGTGTTCGCACAGGGTTTATCCAATAACAAAAGGGCATAAAAGTACCGCAGATGGTAAAATCTACGGTATTTTTTAGTTGTCAGATGGACTCGTTTCTTGTGTTGAACACCGTACGGCGGAACAGCGGCGAAACCAGAAGATTTCTACGAGGTTTCTCTTTGTAGTAATATCACCGTCTCCACATGCCTTGTCCTCGGAAACATATCCACTGGCTGTATTCTTTTTGCCTCATACCCCTTTCCCTCAAGCGCCGCAGCATCCCTGGCGGCGGTTGCCGGATTACAGCTCACCATCACAACGCGGCGCGGTGCCATCGTACACACCGCATCTATCGTGGCCGCGTCACAGCCCTTACGCGGCGGGTCCAACACAATCACATCCGGTGAAAGTCCCTGCGCCGCCAACTTCTGTGCCGCCTCTCCTGCATCCGCACAGAGAAATTCCGCATTCTCTACCCCCATTTCCTCCGCACTGCGGCGCGCGCTCTCCACCGCTTCAGGCACAATCTCCACACCCACCAGCCGGGCACAGTTTGTCTGCTTCATCATAGACAGTCCAATCGTCCCCGCACCGCAGTATAAATCAAGCAGGGTATCCTCCTTTTCCAGCGCGGCAAACTGCGCGGCGACAGCATACAATTGTTCCGCGCCTTTTGTATTCACCTGATAAAACGAGAGCGGCCCAAGCGCAACAGGTACCCCGCTTAC
>CANCXY010000023.1 GCA_947381875.1 uncultured Clostridia bacterium
GTTAGATTTGCAGGGCTGTTTTGCGCCCATTTTTTCAACAAAATGCGTATTCTGTCCTGTGGCGCGGGCTTGCCCGCGCTTTTCTTTTGCCCTTATCCGGCTACTGTACGAGCCGCAGGCGCTCTATGAGCTTTCGGTGTTCTGCGCCTGTGGAAATCAGATAAATGCGCGTTGTCTCAATGCTTGAATGCCCCAGCACATCTGCCAGCTTCACAATGTCCCTGCACACCTTATAGAACAGCGTCGCAAACAGGTGACGCAGATTGTGCGGGAACACCTTCGAGGCGTCCACCCCTGCCGCCTTGCACAGGCATTTCATCTCCGACCACACCTGGCGGCGGGAGATCGGTTGTCCTGTGCGCGTGCGGAAAATCGCGCCGGATTCAATTTTCTGCGTCCTGGCATATTTTTTCAGCTTTCGGCAGAGCTTCCCAGGGAGGAGGATCGTGCGTACCTTGCCCTTTGATGTGATCTCCACCTGCCCCGCCTGCACAGCCTCCAGCGTAATGAACCGTAATTCGCTGACTCGGATACCCGTTGCGCAGATAGTTTCCATCAGCAGATACAGCCGCTCGCGCCCTTGTTCGGATGCGGTTTTTAACAAACGCTCATATTCCTCGCGCGTTAAATCTTTTGCGCTGTTTCGGAACAAACGGCGCTGTACTTTGAGGAATCTCACACGGCGGTCTTCCCAGCCTATGTACCGAAAAAAGCTGTTCACGGCAGAGAGCTTGGCGTTAATTGTGCGCGGTGTAAGGCTCTGCTCCTGCAAATACGTCCGCCAGAGCAAGACATTTTCCTTGCTTGTCCCCTTGCCTTTTTCTTCCAACCAGCTCAACAGCGCACGGACATCGTGCAAATATTTTATAATCGTCCCCTCGCTCTTTTCATTCTCCCTCAAATAGCATTCGTAGCCTGTGATCTCTTCCTGTGTAAATGCCCCCTTGCCTCGTCCCTCACCCATCATCCTCAACGCTCCCTATATATAAAATGTAGGGCGCAGCGGCCACTTCGGTCACTGCGTCTTATGTTGTCATATCATGTTTTTGGGGGTTTTTGCAAGGAGCAATTCTATGAATACTTGAAAGTTGTATGTTTGCTATAATAGGTATAGTGAAACTACCTGAAAATGAGTACGGCTTTCTGTGTTTCCCCTCCCGGAGGGCGGGGAAACATCAAAAGTTTATTTGTTTTCAAGTGGTTTCACTGTTATTGATCGCTTTCATGATACCTATCAGGCATTGTTTGAAAAATAAATATTGCCCAAAAAGCGAAGATATTGGTATAATAAGCACATGGATAAATATAAAAGCTATGACATCACAGAGGAACAATGGGAACGGATTCAGCCTCTGCTGCCGCCGGAATATACGGGGAAGAAGGGACGCCCGCGAAAAGATAACCGGATGATGCTCAACGGGATGCTCTGGATGAATCGCAGCGGAGCGCAATGGAGACAGCTTCCAGAGCGCTATAGCCCATGATGTACTGCAGCGCCTTGGGGTTCATACCGACGTTTGCCATGGGGGTGCAGAACGTGTGCTGGAAAGAGTGCGGGGTGATATCGGGCAGTTGCTTCTTGTGCTGCTTGTTGTATTTCCTCACAAGACCCTTAATCACGGCGTTATAGTTCACGCCCACTTTCGGAGTTCCATCCTTTTTGAGAAACAGGAAATTGGTGTATCCGTCCATCGTGATGGTGTTTTTCTTCCCCCGGTTCTTCAGCACCCGCTTCAACGCCCGGTAGACCGGCTCACTCATGGGGATTTCCTGGTAGCTGTTCTTGGTCTTGGGTGTTTCGATGTAGTAGCCATCTCGATGAACTTGCTTACAGTGCTTCCGCTGGCGTAGATTTCTTCGCGGATCTGATTGTGAAGCTCCAGCGGAATCTTGCATGTCAGTCCCGTTGTTTCCATTGTCCCGGCTCCTTTCCTGCCGTCCCTTGCGGCAAGACAAGCATACTACAAAGCGTGGGACAAAGCTATTCACAAGAACCAACAAGATTTTCCGCACACAATGCCCAAAGTCCGGCACAAGCAACAAGGGGGGAAAAGTCAGAGTTTCTGCGGTTTTTTCTCATCTCGCATGCGGGAGATTGTTTAGGAAATCCATCATCTGCGGCGGGAAAGGCGGGTCAGCGGGTAGTTCCGGGTTCGGCGGACTGCCGTCCGCCTGGGAAACAGGGAGCGCCTGCAATTCCTCGCGAAGCACCCTGCGGAGTGTTTCTTCCAGCACAGTTTTTTCCTGTGTTTGCAAAATAGCTCTGGCGACATATGCGCTGCGCTGTCCCTGCGGAACACTTTGCAGCAGTGCCCACGCGGCCATATGCTCTGTATCCTGCGGGTTGGGGCGGAAGGAAAACGCGGGCAGAGCCTGCCAAGTTCCAGGCTGCGGCAGGCGGCGGCGTTCGGGACGCCGTTATCCAGGCGCATGAGGTCCACCGTCCAGCCGCCGATGTCCATCAGCAGCACGGACGGCTCGTCGCTGACAAGCTCCGGGCGGTTCACGATGGCCGACTATCCCTGCGGGAACAAAACTGCGTCCCGAATCGTGACGCGGTAAGCGGTGCCCTCGAATCGGAAACAAACCGGCTGGGAAAGAAAAATGCCGAGTCTTGATGGCGTAGTAGCCGTGATTGATGCCGATGTTCATGTTTCGTTCTCCTTTACGCTTTTCGTGTAATTTTCTTTTTTGCCTGATGGGAGAGAGTCTTTTTCCGGGGAGATATGCTATTCTTTTCCAGGCCGGTAAAGAGTATTAGGGGGAGAGTGTGAGAGGGGGGAAGAGGGCGGCTGAGCCCTTCCCGGTTCACAGGACAGTAAAAAGGTTACCAAAACGGAATGAAACGCAGGATAACTCGTAGATACTCGCTCAGGCGGAGGGATGCCCAGATAAGGATTGTGCAAAAGCGTTGGGAGGACGCCAGGCAATAGAGGAATGCGGACGCACAGGATTGTAAAAAGCCTCGATGTAAGCAAATACGTCAGCCATAGCCTGCTTTCTTGAGGAGAAATGGCGTAGATGGAGGCATTCACATTTCAGGCAGCTGAAAAAGTTCTCAGCAACAGCATTGTCGTAGGGGTCGCCCTTGCGGGACATGCTCTGGCAGATGCCAAGAGCAGTGAGGCGCTGACGGTAAGCGGCAGCAGCGTATTGGACGCCGCGGTCGGAGTGGAAGAGGAGGCCGGGGCGTGGCTTGCGGCGCCGGACAGCCATATCGAAAGCGGCGAGGGCAAGGTTTGTGTCGATGCGCTCGGAGAAAGCATAGCCGACGATCTGCTTTGTGCAAAGGTCTTTCACAATGGCGCAGTAGAGCCAGCCCTCATCAGTGGGGATGTAGGTGATGTCGCCGACCCAGGCGGTGTCGGGCTTGTCAAAGGAAAAACGGCGCGCAAGGAGATTGGGCGCGATGGGATGAGAATGCTTTGAATTCGTTGTGGCTCTGTACGCGCGTTTGCGCAGGGAAAAGATACCCAGTTCATTCATCAGACGGTGAATCCGTTTGCGGGAGCAGGAAAGCTCCTTGCGGATCAGGTGATACAGGCTATCGAGGCCCAATGCCGGATAACGCTGATGCAGTGCCAGCAGGCGGCGTTTGAGCGCCTGATTCTGCTGCTGCCGCAAGGACGGTTTACGATGCAGCCATTCGTAATACCCGCTGCGGGAGACTTCCAACAATCGGCATAATAGTTCCACAGACGCTCCCGCGCGGGCAGTACGGATGTACTCATACTTGTCCTCTATGGCTTTGAAAGTATGCCGACGGATTTTTTTAGGACGTCAATGACCTCGTCTTTCTCCTCGATTTTCTTGCGTAACACGCGGATCTCTGCCTCCAGCTCCCGCAGGCGTTTGGCGTCACGGTTCTGGCGGTCGGCTTGTCCCGGTGATGGTGCGCCTGCTGCCTTGAGCCAACTGCGCAGCGTGTCTATGCAGATGCCCAATTCCCTTGCTACCTCGCGGCTTTGACGCCCTTGTTCAGTGACCATCCGCACCGCTCCGGCCTTGAACGCCTCGTCATAGCGCGGTGGTGCTGTGTGTTTTCGTTCTTTTGTTGCCATGGTTTGTCTCCTTTCCCTTTCCATTATACTGATTATTTCTTTGTCTGGCAATTCGGGTATAGGGGCAGTGGAGCTTGCCACGAGGTGGTCTTTTTTCAAAACGGGAAGAAAATCGCTTTTCCACCCGGCGTCCGTCAGTACGGTGGTGTGCCAGATTGGTGTACCGTCCGCATTGGTGATTTTCGAGTAATCCACAATGCCCGTTACGCCATCCGGATGGTGGATATCGTCGGCGACATAAAGATCATAGACTGCCCCGTCGAGAGAAGAATTTCCGTTGCTGCCCGCCGTGAGCGTCCGCATGGCGTCCAAGTCGACCTTTGTCAGCACGATTTCACCAAGTGCGCGGTCGTTCCGGAATTTGTCTGCCACAGGATACACCGTGCGCCCGTCCTCGTTCAGCGCCGCACCGGACCGGTCGGTGATATACGTTTTCAAAGCGGGTTTCGCTGTGCGGCTGATCGTTACCGATACAATTCCTTTACCCGTGTCCACGAGCGTCCCGCCCTTGTTGGACGCGCTGATGTCGGCGTTGTAATCGGCATTGCTCAGCCAGATAGTTTTGCCGTTGTTTTCTTTGGTGATTTCAATGGCATACGCGCGTTTGTTGAACGGCGTACCCGCTGTGCCGGGGTGCGCGGCGTCTGTCCAGTCGCCGTAATAGCCTGCGGGAGCGCATTCCTCTACAATGAGGAATTTCCCCTCGTTTCGCTGGGTGTAATAGAGCGTTTCCGTTGTGGGATTGCCCTTTGCGTAATCGCTGTGGTTCTTAACTGTGTATGTCCCGTCGGCCTGCCGCTCAATGGTATACTGATCGTACCCGCCGCGCGAAACATACTTCTGTTTCACGGTATCCCACATATAGATACTGAACGAAGCGTCTCCCCGGATGCGTTTGCCGGTCTCGCTGTCCACCTTGTCGATCTTGATTTGCAGCAACCATTCGTCATTCTTCATGGGGAACTCGTTTTCAGACGTCCCGGCAGGGACCGTGACGCTCTGGTGCCCGCCTATCACGCCGGTGTTCATTTCGTAGCCGTGCGGCAGCTCTGTTTCGTCGATCATAAACTCCAGTTCCGAAAGCTGCTCTCTGGCCTTTTTGATGGCGTCATCGACAGATTTCTGCGCTTCGTTTTTCAACTCCGCGATTGCCGCATTTTTGGCCGCTTCCGCCGCCTCGTCTGCTGCGGCCTGTGTCTCATACGGGCCGACCTTGCCGCTCTTTTTCGAGGTGGATTCTTTGGAAACCTCGTAATGCAGACTCCAGCTTGCCGACGCCTTGCCGCCGTTGTTGTGGAAATTGTCGTCCATCGTGTGACCCGCTGTTGTGACCGTCTGACGGTCGCCGGGTGTCAAAGCCCATCGGCCCCCCTCAATCTCGCCGGAGGAAAAAAGAGGCTTGATGTCGATCACCGCTTCATCGACCCTTTCACCGGCCACTGTCTGCCTTTTGTTAATGCCCAGCGAAAACGTGAGGTCAAACTCCCCGCTGGCCGACTGTGCCGGGGCTTCCCATTCCGCATGGAACTTTTTCTCTGCGGGCTTGGGCCATTCGAGGTACTCCCCGAACACACTGACAGTCTGCCACCCCTCGATGGGCGGGTAGTAGATATAGCACCAGACAATGGATTCATTTTCGCCCCATTCGATGGTTGGGTCGTCCGCAAATGTCACGGCACCGCTTGTCATTCGGTCAATGGAATCCTTGTAGACTTTCGCCGCAACGCTGTCGGGATACGTCTCCATGATCCACTTCTGCACGTCGTCGTAACAGACGCTGGCTTCATCTATGGTGAATGTGCGGGAGCTGCTCGCGCTCATCAGGCCGAGTGAGAGTTGGTTGAGGCCACCCCAGATACGAACCTGGTTGCCGTAGTGGTCGCCGGGGATATAGTCCTTTGTTTCCAGATAAGACGTAACGCCGTAGGAATACAGCGGACACCCTGCGGGCTGGCCGTTCGCGCCGTGCGTGCAACAGTACGCCGGTTCGCCGTTGAACCAGATCAGCCAACTGTCGTTTACCTTTGCGACCTTTGTAATTTTGCCCGTTGTAACAGCGGGAATCGGGCGCTCTATATCTCCTATGCCCGCATAGGTGGACGCCGCGCCGTGTACAACAGTGCCTTTGTCCGCATACAATGCGGGGGAATTTTCAGAAACGCCCGAGTCAATATGGACGTTCAGCGTCTTTTCAAGCGCCGTGCCGTCCGGGGCGGTGTAGACAAGGCGGGCGGTGAAATCGCTCTTTGCCCGCACGAAAAAGCCGGAAACGTCGGCGGAGGATTCGATGTGTGCGGCTTTCAGAATATTTGCCGCTTCCTCCGCCGTCGCGTCGTTGCCTGTCCCGTTCTGGCTCAAAACCGTTACATGATCCGGTAAAATTACCTGCGTCGTGCTGTTGTTGGCAGGGTACTCGACCTGCGCCAGCAGGGAATATGATTGCATAGTCTTTGCCCGTCTGCAAGGAAGCTGTGACGGTGAGATTGTCGTTGTTCAGCGCTTCGGCGTCCATATAGCAGCGCTTAGTGCTGCCAAGGTCAAACCTCCACGCGCCGAGGCCGATTTTTGTCTCGCCTGTGTGGACAGGCAGGCCGTAGTTGCCCATGTAATAGCCGGTCGGTGCGTCAGGCAGATCACCGCAGAGGATTGTGGCAATCTGCTCATCGGTGGGGGTATCTCCCGACGGTTCGTCGCCGCCCGATATGGTAGGAAAGTCCATTGCATGGTGCATAGCCATGACGAGTGATGTCCATGCGCTGTAGGCGACCTGCACTTCCTCGTTCTCCACTTCTTCTTCGGGGATCTCATAGTACAGATCCTCGGCGGCGTAGAGCTGTGCGGCCAGTTCATCGGATTTTTCGGTTGCCTCTGCGAGAGCCGCAATCAGGTCGGGGTTCTCTTCGTCCAATGCCCATGCTTGATTGGCAATGCCCCAGAGATTGGCGGCATTGATGAGCGCGTCCCTGTCAAGCGCGGCTACGGCGTCGATAAACGCCTGGGCTTGTTCGCTCAATGGGGTGGGTGTATCGCCGGTGCTTCCCGAATCAGATTCGCCGCTTTCCGATGCGTTGTTCGGTTCAACAGATTGTGAGAAGTCTGAATCGGGATTGGGCTCCGCATCTGCAATGCTTTCGCTACTTTTGCTTTCGGCCTCGCCCGGTTCGGAGGCTGTATCAGAGCCGGATGACTCCGGCGTGGAGGATATAATGTCCTCGTCTGCGGCCACAGCCGCAGGACACAGCGTAGTCATACAGAGCAGCGCTGCCAGAAATACCGCCATGACGCGGCGGAATGTTTTGCTTTTTCTCAAAAAGTACCTCCTCTTATTTTAATATGGAGTACACCTGTTCCGCATGGGAACAGGCACTTGGATGGAATGACGAACGCCTGCAGGGCGGCGCTCTGGGATGAGGAAGAAGTTGCTTCATCTGTTGCTGCCCTCATTCTTTTTTACTGTTGGTGCAGATTTCTCCAATATGCCTCGGTACGGTCATCGGCTCTGCCGGCGGCCACACAGCAGGCGTAACCAAGAAACGTAACGAATATGCAGATTGCCAGTAAAATCACATAAAACGCCTCCTTTGAATGTGTATCTGTGGGCAGTTATGTCCCGGTATATGCGGACTTTCTAAAAATGGATACAAAAAGAGCCGCCCTCAACGGACGGCCCCTGCGCCTGAAATTTAGCCAGCCGGTTGTTCAAACACGACTGCCCAATAGATTTTGTAACTGTACATACTACCGCCCGGCAGCGGCTCTGCCTTAAAAGTACAGCCCACACCCATGCGCGTAAAGATGGGTGCCATAAGGGTGTTGTAATGACCGGAGCTGCTATGCCATGCGTCCTGTACAACGGATTCCGCGGTATACCACTGTCCGACGCCTTCCATACCAAACCGGCCATCCACATACCCGCCGCCGCAGATGATCTCGTTGCGGTATTCCCAACCGGGGAAATCTTCCATGCCGCTGTGATCGTATGGCCCGCCGTCTGCAAATGATTTCACACGCGCGGCGGCGATACGGCTCAATTCCTCGTCCAGTACAAGCGGCGCAGCACCTTCTTCCGCGCGCAGGGCGTTAATATGTGCTTGTACTGCTGTGTATGTTTCGTCACCCTCGTTGATGTATTCCCACCGGCCTGTGCCGCGGGCGCGTTCTAAGGGGACTTTGCCAACCGGCAATGTATCGGACTGTGACTGTTCAGACTGAGGGTTGTGTGTTGTATTGATTGGCCTTTCCTCTAAAATCCGACCCTGTGCGTCTGTGCGATAGGCTTTTCCGTCGTTGCAGTCATGCCAACCGACCTGCTCGATTAACACGCTGTTGTCACCGAACAGATACCGCCCTGCGGGGATATTACGGCTTGCGTCGCCCGGATAATCCGGGTTCGGGCATTCCAGCAGGTCTTGCGCACGCCAGACATAGATATACAGATTTTTGTCTGCCCCGATTTTTTCTTTGGGGAGCAGCGTCTGGTACATGCGCCCGCCATCTGCCGTGTTCATCCAGCCGACGAAGGTGATGCCGTCGCGGTCGTAATAGGTGACGCCTGCGTCGCGGCGGCGCTCGTAGTCCGTCACGGCGTAGCAGCTGGCGGGGTCAGACAGGATTTTTTCTGGATTGATATAGTAGAGATTGCCTGACCGTAACACATCGCCTTCAGCGTCACCCGTCATGAGGAAGCCGTATTCATCAAACACATAGCGGTGGTTGTTCTCTTTGGCGATGCAAACTACGCCATTGAGCGGCACGCCATTTTCATAGTATCGCCAGCCGTTATCCTCCTGTATCCAGCCGTCTTTTTCCGCGGCAAATGCGGTTGGAATCGAAAGTAACATGCCTATTGCCATTGTTGTCAAAATCATCTTTATCGCTCTCATCGTTGTTTCTCCTGTATTGTATAGGATTTGCGCCGTGGCCTTCCTGTGCCAACGTCGCATATCTACCCTTTACGCCGGAGAGCGCCGATTTTCAACAACTTTTTCAAAATTTGCGAATGTCATCCCGCCCATTTGCCGTCTGCGAAGAACGGCGTGACATAGGCCATGATAAAGCCCATGCTGTTCAAAATCAGCCATGTGATGCAGATGCGCTTCAGCCATGCGCGGCTCTCATCTACCGTGCGGCCGCTGCGGGAGAAGTTCATCATCAACAATGCCACAGCCGCCGTGACAACAGCCGCGACTGTGGAAATGACTACAATTTGGCCGTAAACGTCTTTCATGATCTCACCGGCTTTTGTCCAGACATCCGTTGCGGCATATGCGGGCGGGGACAGGACACTGAACATCATTACAATCAGGAACGCCGCATAGGACAGCTTTGGAATCTTGTTCTGCCGGCGTTCAGTGTCCGTCATTTGGGGTATGCGGATGTTTTCTTTCTGCTTCAAATATTGATCCTCCTTTTTGATCGTACAGAAAAGCCGCGTCCCTGCCAATCGGGGCCGCGGCTTTTCTGTGCAGCGGGGCGGCGTATTGGAACTATCTGTCCGTCTGCGCCGCCCCTGAGTAAATTTTTCAGCATATCCAGTATATCACATATGGTTTTACGGGTAAAGAGCAAAACCGTGCCAGTTTCGTGCTGATTTTATGCCATTTTTGTGCCACCGGCGTTTTCGGGGAAAACTGCTCCAATCCACTAATGGAAGACATACCGAAATGTATTGCGTTTGTGTGGACAATATGCTATACTATAGAAAAAAGGAAAGGAATCAGGAATTTATGGCCAAAACGGGAAATTTGTATGCGCGCATTGAGCCGGATGTGAAAGAGCAGGCCGAGGAAATCCTGAGCACACTGGGGATTTCCGTCTCCAGCGCAATCAATATGTTCTATCGGCAAATCATTATGCAGCGTGGGATTCCCTTCTCCATGACACTGCCGGATATGAGTCGTATGACGCAAGCGGAACTGGACACGGAACTTGAAAAAGGCTACCATGATATGCTCGCCGGAAATGTCAAGCCGTCTGCGCAGGTGTTCGACGCGATCCGAGAGGGCGGCCATCCATGACTTATTCCATTGAAATCACTGCGCAGGCTGAAACTGACTTGCGCAATATTTTTGAGTATATTGCGTGGGATCTGCAGTCGCCTCAAAATGCCGAGGGGCAGCTTGTTCGGTTGGAGCAAAAGATCGAATCCCTTCGGAAGATGCCCAACCGTTTCCGACGTTATGAGCAGGAACCGTGGTATAGCCGGGGTATGCGATGGATGGTGGTAGATCATTACTGCGTATTTTATATCCCCCGGCAAGAACCAAACATCGTCAGCATCATCCGTGTGCTATACGGCGGCAGAGATATTGATATGATCCTCGCAAATGACACGGAATAGGGGAAATAGAAAAAATGCACTTGCGCCGCCGCTTTTCACGGCGGCTTTTTGTGGTTCTCATCCGGGAAAAACTGCTCCAAAAGCGCAACGCTGTCTCTTGCGGTGTAGCCCCAGAGGAGAGAGCCAAGCGCCTCAATAGCCTCCCTGCGGCGGCGGTAAAAGGTGCGGTAGCTGATGTCCTGAACGTGCGGACGTATCTTTTCGATGACTTCATCCACATTATGCAGCTCTTGCGGCGAGAAGAACGAGTAATACAAAATCCAGTAATACGTCTCTCCGTTCTTGTGCTTTACGCGCAGCAGATCGACGGCCGAGTCAAGCAGGGTGAGCATCCGATGACTGCGCTCAATGCACTTCGCATGGTGTTCGATCTCAGTCCCGGACAAGTCTGCTCCGGCCAGATAGATGGAATCCAGAAATTCTTCCACAGAGCTGCCGTACTCGATACTGAACTCCCGACGCACCTGCTGCACAGACAACTCCATGCTCCAGACAATATCCCGGTATTTTTTGAGCAGCTTCCATGTGTTGTGATACATGAGGTTTTCAGCGGGGTTTGGCTCTTTTTCTGATTTACGCATGGGTATCTTCCTTTCACACGGTTTGCAAATACAAAGGCGTTTCGATTAGGCATCACACATTCTTCCCATCCTGCAAAGACTGCTCACAGGCGAGTTTTCCGATGAGCTCCGGCCCAATTTCATAGAACTGCATCAAACGTTTGGCCGTGCCGCCGGGCCGGACAGCGCCGCTTGTCCAAAATCGGACAGCAGTGGGTGTGACGTTCATCAAAAGCGCAAAGCCCTTTTCATTTAGATCAAGCGCAGCCATCAGCCCTCGAATCATTTCCGGGGTGTATTCCGGGCAGCGGGCGGTTTGGGCGAGCATCTGCAAGGCGTTTTCCTTTGTCTCAAACATGGTTTAACATCCCTCCTGAAATGGAAAACGCCGCCTGTCAACGGCGGCGGGTTCGTCTGTGGTCTGAAGTTGTTTTCGCGGAGCGGGGCAGTTTCTGCTCTCCGTAGCCTGCAAGTCGTGATTTACTTCGGCCCGGTAGTAGCTGTCGATTGTCGCCGGTGCGTTGTACAGCGCCGCCAGCAGGTATGCCTTGATGTTGCTGATCTTTGTGGTGTTGCGGTCGAGGCAGTCAAACACATACTCGATATGGTCGGCGCGGAGTTTCAAAAAGCGGCTCCACACAACGCCGTGCGGGTAGTCGTCCCCGGCAATGCGGATCGTTGGGCGCTTGGAGAGCAGTGTTTCCAGCATTAGTTCCACGATTTCGTCTACCCGCCGGTTCCCGTAGCGGAAAGCAAGCGCATCATACTCGATGTTCCCCTGAATGAGTTCCCGGTAGGCGCGTGCGGTGTCATGCTGAGAGCCAATGGACGGAGTGAGGGCTTTTTTCGCGTTGCACGGATAGATTGATTGATATTTACTTGATTGGTCTGTATTTGATATATCTTTATTTAATTGCGTTGGATTTTCCGATGACGGTTTTTCCGTTGTCGGATTTTCCGACGACGGTTTATCCCACGACGGTGCATGAACCGGGGTTTCATGAATCACATACTCATTGCTGCTGAATTTGCCCCCTGCGTCTGTAGTCTGGCGGCGCTCGATATACCCGGCCCTTTCCAGCTCATTGATAGCGGTGCGAATGGCATCTTTGCTCTCCCGGTTGATGCAGCACAGCCCGGTCAGAGTATAGTCCCAATCCTCCGGCAGGGATAAAATTTGTGACAGCAGACCTTTCGCTTTCAGCGACAACGCTTTATCCCGTAAATGGATATTTGACATTACAGTGTAATCGGTATTTTTTTCCACCCGAAATACCGGCATATTTTCTCTTCCCTCCATTTTATGCTCGCCCATAAAAATACAGATTCCAGAGAACCTATATCATTGCCCATTGATTGTAACAAAAAAGGACACCGTATACACGATGTCCTTTCCCGTTGTTTTTGTACCGTTATTGAGACTTTCATTTATTACTTCAAGTAGTAAATCAGTAGTAAATTTTGTAGATTTTTCTCAAAAAAGCCAGAGAAACCGGGCGTTTTCAGGCTTTATTTGTATACTGCCGTGGCAGATGAATAAGATTTTCAACATCACTATAAAACCCCTTGCGAAAAAACATTTACCAAAAAAGCATAACTCTCATATCTTCAATCGATCTTCAAAATCAATTCCAGCACACGCCGCGCGCAGGTTTCCAAGTCCCCGCGCGTGACAAGCCCAAGCTCCATCGCCGCACGCACACGCTCCGGGTATCCGTTTGCCATTTTCAAATCATTCCCGGCGAGTATCTCTTTATACTGTTCCGCACGGTTCCACCAGTCGGTCATAACTAAGCCAGTATATCCCCACTCCCCGCGCAATATATCTGTCAGCAATTCGCGGCTTTCCGAAGCGCGTCGACCGTTGATGATGTTATACGCACTCATGATTGCCCACGGCTGCGCCTCCCGGACAATGATCTCAAACGCACGCAGGTATATCTCCCTCAAAGCCCGCTGGGAAACACGGGAATCGCTGTGCTTGCGGTTCGTTTCCTTGTTATTGCAGGCAAAGTGTTTGACAGTCGCCCCGATATGCTGTGACTGTATCCCCCGCACCATAGCCGCCGCCAATTTCCCCGTGAGCAGCGGGTCCTCCGACCAATACTCAAAATCCCGCCCGCAGAGGGGACTGCGGTGGAGGTTCACCGCGGGGGCCAGCCAAACGGCGATATTGTTTTCTTTTACTTCTTCGGCTGCCGCCGCGCCCACCGCCGCCGTGAGTTCGCTATTCCATGTGGCAGCCAGCAGCGTGGCGCAGGGCCATGCCGTAGTAGGTACGCAACAATCCGGGGACAGGCGGAGGCCAGCAGGACCGTCGGCAGTCGTAATATCCGGCACGCCGTACTCCGGCAGGTTCCCCAGGCCGAAGGTGTTGGAAACGGATGTATTCGGCTGCCCGCCCAGCAGATGGATCAGGTCATCATCGCTGAGCTGCGCCATGAAATCGTCTAATGTCATTGTCCCTTCCACCACAGCCGTAAAGGGGCGCGCATCTTTGGCATAGGGGTGTGTCATCCAATAGCGTTCCCGGCCCCGTACTGCCGGGATGACCCCTTCCTCGCTGCCGGGGGCAAGACGCGGCAGCGCGTCCTCATTGGGGTCAACGGGCTCACGCGCGGGCAGTTCCTCATAGCTGCCGTCCGCCAGCAGCCGCTTTGTCAACTGGGACGGGGCCAAGCTGTCGCTCACCTCGCGGACGACCCGCGTGTCCGGCTGTTCGTATCCATAGTCCAGCGGCTTTGCGTCCCGCACGCAAGTACCAAGATAGAGCGTATAGCGCCCTTCCTCCAATACAAAGGAACAGGGGGCGATTTTTCCCAGATCGTCAAAACTCGCCATCTCCGCCACCGGGAAAGAGAGGGCAAGTGTTTCGCTCTCCCCCGGCTGCAAAAGCCCTGTTTTTCCAAAGGCCGCCAGGACGCGGCGCGGCTTTTGAAGCAGGCCCTGCGGTGCGACGTAATAGAGTTGCATGACCTCTTTACCCGCATACTCACCGGTATTTGTCACACAGACGCGGACACAAATCTCCCCATCCTTTTCACCGGCCTCCAGTACTTCCCATGCAAAAGATGTATAGGAGAGGCCAAAGCCAAAGGGATAGCACACCTTTTCCGCCACGCCGGGCAGCGTCTCAAAATAGCGGTACCCCACATAGATATCCTCGGTATACGCCGCATAATGGGGCGAATCATGGAATCCCTCTGTGGAGGGGTAATCGTCCAGATCCCGCGCGAAGGTGTCTGGCAGCTTGCCGCAGGGAGTCGCCTTGCCTGTCAGCAGAGCAGCCGCGGCACTGCCGCCCTCCATGCCCCCTTGGTAAGCTAACAGGACAGCCGTGATCCTGTCGTCCTCACAGAACCACGACACATCCACAACACCGCCCACATTCAGCACCAGCACCACTTTGTCGAAGGCGGCGCACACCTTTTCGATCATGTCCCGCTCCGCATCGGTGCGGTAGAAATCACCTTTGGGGAAAATGCGCCCGGCAATCTGCGGCATCGTATCTTCCTGCTCCCAGGGATTTTCCTCTCCCCCGTCATACTCCACATCCGAGCGGTCCCAGCCCTCTCCGGAAAATCGGCTGAGTACAATGACCGCCGTATCTGACGCCTGGCGCGCCTCCGCCACCAGCGCATCCGGCAGCTCCGGTTCCGGCATCATACCGGGAAAATCGCCCGCTGCATAGCGTTCTGTCACATAGTCCCGATAATAGTCCGATAGCGGCTCATACAGCGCAACGGATTCCTGTTTCAACCCATCACACAGATTGCGGATATATGAAGTGAACACATCGCCGCTCCCGCCGCCGCCTTTTACATAATCAAAACTGCCTTTCCCGAAAAGCGCGACAGGACAGCCAGTTTTCAAAGGGAGCGTTTCTCCCTGGTTTTTCAAAAGCACCATCCCTTCTTCCGCCGCCTTGCGGGACAGGGCGATATGCGCCGGCCCGGCAGTTACAAAGCCGTCGGGATTCAGCGGCAGGTTTGGCTGGTACAGCGCGCGTATCCATTTTTTCATAACAAATTCCCCTATCGGCCGATGCGCGGCCCGCGCAAACGGGGGCGAACAGGCGCAGGCAAACGGCCGCCTTTCTTATAAAATTCTATGGAAGGAAAAATATACTGCTCAGAGCTTTTTTCAGGACTGCATGTAAAAGGGTAGGATTGACACAATTATCCATGTGCCTATGATACCACACACCCGTTTTCTGCGCAAGCCCTACTTCTCAAACCCATGCACCCAATCGGAACGCAGGTAGTATATCAGGTAAATCACCGAGCTGATGCCCCATGTGAGCGGATAGGCCCAGTAAATATAGCCGATCTCATTCGTCAGGTGCATCACGATCATAATATACAGGATACGGATCACGCACCACACCGACAGCATCACGCACATGGGCACAAACGCCTTGCCCGCGCCCCGGCACACCGCCGCCACAGAATGCGAGAACGCCAGCAGGCAGTAGAACAGGGCGACCGTGCGGGCCTGCCGCACGCCCAATTCGACCACACCCGGCGTCTGGTCGAACAGGCCAATCAGCTGCGGCGCGAAAAGATAACAGCACACGCCGATCAGTTCCGCCAAAACCACCGCCGCCAAAATGCTGAAACGTGCCCCCTGCCGGGCGCGGTCATACTGCTTTGCGCCGAGGTTCTGGCTGATAAACGTCGTACTCGCCATATTGAAACTGGTGATGGGCAAAAAGCCGAAGCCTTCAATTTTGGCATGCGTACCGTAAGCCGCCATCGCCAGCCTGCCAAAGGAGTTGATCTGCGACTGCACGATCACATTGGCAAAGGAGATCACTGAGTTCTGAACCCCGGAGGGCAGGCCGTACCGGACGATTTCCGAGAGCATATCACGGTGGAAACGGATCTTTTTCCATTCCACCGTATACAGGTTCCCCTTGCGCAGCAGATACCGCATGCACAAAACCACACTGGCCGCCTGCGACAGCACGGTAGCCACCGCCGCCGACCACACGCCCCAATGGAACCCCGCCAAAAACAACACGTCGAGCGCAATGTTCAGCAGCGAGGAAAAAATCAGGTAGTACAATGGGCTGCGGCTGTCGCCCAGCGCGTTGATGATGCTGCGGCAGATATTGTACAGCACCAGCGCCAGCGAGCCGAGGAAATAATACCGGAAATATTCCACGGCCAGCGGCATCACCTGCGGGTCCGTCTGCATCCAGCGGAGCATCGTGGGCGTGAACGTGACGCCGACCCCTGTCAGCAGCACGCCGCTGACAATGCCAAAGGCCAGCACCGTATGAATCGCGCGGGACACTGCGTCCGCTTTCCCCGCGCCGAAATAGCGGGAGATCACAACGCCCCCGCCCATCGCCACACCCATGAAAAAGCTGATCATCAAAAAGATCAGCGTGCCGGAGGATGTTACCGCCGCCAGCGCGTCCGTGCCAAGACACCGGCCAACGATAAAAGCGTCCGCCGTGTTATATAGCTGCTGGAACAGTTGGCTCAAAAGTACCGGCAGCGCAAACCCGATCATCAGCGTGTACGGGTTCCCCTTTGTCATATCCCGCACGCCCGCTGTCTGGTGGCCGTGCATAAAACCATGTACTGTGTGCATGTTTCTTTTTCCTCCCGATCCTTTCTTTTTTCAAACAGCGGGGAGTATCCAAGCCGCAGAGATACTTTCCATTGTATTTCCCCGCCCTGCGGGCGGGGAAATACACAAAAACGCTTTGTTTTAGCCACTCCCAAACAGTACAAAAAATAATCAAAACACAAAGGCGTGTGTTTTGATTAGACAAGAATACCATGCGGCAGCCCCTTCCGGGCCACCGCTTCCCCTTTTTTATTTTACCTTTTTTGTAAAGGTTTGTCAAATTTTTTGAGAGCGGAAGTTTCCTTATTTCCTTGCCTTTCGGATGGGGAAACATCGCCGTTTTTTCTCTGGCATATATTGACAGGCTTCGCGGGGTTGTGGTAGGATAAACATATCATCTTTATTCAGGGAGGCAGACTATGCTTTATATCGGCATTGACCTTGGCACTTCGGCGGCAAAGCTGCTTTTGGTAGATGGGGACGGGAAAATCCTAAATACCGTCACCAAAGAATATCCGCTGTATTTCCCAAAACCCGGATGGTCGGAACAGGATCCGGCTGACTGGAAAAAGGCTGTGTGGGAGGGCATCCCCGCGCTGCTCACCGGCTTTGACGCGGGCGACGTGGCGGGCATCGGCTGCGGCGGGCAGATGCACGGCCTTGTCGCGCTGGACGCGGCGGATGCCGTTGTGCGCCCCGCCATCCTGTGGAACGACGGCCGCACCGCCAAACAGGTAGCGTACCTGAACGACGAAATTGGCCGCAGGACACTCAGCCAGTACACCGCCAATATCGCTTTCGCGGGCTTTACCGCGCCGAAGCTCCTGTGGATACGGGAAAATGAGCCGGAAAATTTTGCGCGCATTCAAAAAATCATGCTGCCTAAGGACTATATCAACTACTGCCTGACGGGCGTACACTGCACCGACTTCTCCGACGCCTCCGGCATGCTGCTGCTTGATGTGGAACACAAGTGCTGGTCGAAAGAAATGATGGCGCTCTGCGGCGTGACAGAAAGCCAGCTCCCGCGCCTGTATGAGAGCTGGCAGAGCGTCGGCACACTGACGCCGGAGGCGGCAAAGGCACTGGGCCTGCCGGAGGGCGTTATCGTATGCGCGGGCGCGGGCGACAACGCGGCGGCGGCTGTCGGCACGGGCACTGTGGGCGACGGGCGGTGCAATATCAGCCTGGGCACTTCGGGCACCATCTTCATCTCGTCGGAGCGGTTCGGCGTCGACGACTCCAACGGCCTGCACGCGTTTGCCCACGCGGACGGCGGGTGGCACCTCATGGGGTGCATGCTGAGCGCCGCCTCGTGCAACAAATGGTGGCAGGACGATATCCTCGGCACACAGGATTACGCAGGCGAACAGGCAAAGATCCTGCCGGAGAAATTAGGCGAAAACCATATCTTTTTCCTGCCGTACCTGATGGGCGAGCGCAGCCCCATCAACGACACCAACGCGCGCGGCACATTTATCGGCCTCACAATGGATACCACACGCGCCGATATGACACAGGCCATGTTAGAGGGCGTGGCGTTTGCCATCCGCGATTCCTTTGAAGTGGCAAAGGGGTTGGACGTGGCGGTCCCGCGCTCCAATATCTGCGGCGGGGGCAGCAAAAGCCCGCTGTGGCGGCAGATCGTAGCGAATGTGTTAGGCGTGCCGCTGGATATCGTGGAGACAAGCGAGGGGCCGGGGTACGGCGGCGCGCTGCTGGCAATGGTGTCCTGCGGCGCGTATCCGTCGGTAGCCGACGCGTGCGCCGCATTGGTGCATATCAAGGATACGGTGGAGCCGGACGCGGCGCTCACCGCGAAATATGAGGCGCGGTATCAGCAGTTCCGGCAGATTTATCCGGCCTGCAAAGAATTGTTCGCGCGATTGGCATAGGAGAATACAAATAAACATGAAAAAAATCCTGGAACATCAAGTGCCCTTTCCGATAGACGCGGAATCGGATAACTTTACCTCGGCGCTTGCCTCCGCACTGGTGATCGCACGCGGATATACGGAAGAAACGCCCTATTGGTGTACACAGAACCGCCGCTATTGCGTCCATTGCCGCCCCTGCGGCGATCATCCGCTGGAACGCCATCAAACGTCCATCTATCATTGCCTTTTGATCGCATCGACACTGGCGTTTGGTTTCGATTATCCGTGGGATGACACCGTGGACCCCCATACCTTGCCGGGATTTTCCAGCCGCTGGCGCTGGGATAACGCCTTTGTCGACACACTGGCGCGGTTTGCGGGATTTTCCTATCTGCGATTTGACGGCGCAAGCGCGCAGGAAGATGTAGTTTCCACTATAAAAAGTTCTCTACATGCTGGTTTCCCAACCCTGCTGCGGTTCAAAAATAAAATGGAATGGAGCCTTATCGTGGGCTATGGCGCAGATACTGTATATTGCTTAGATTCACAGTTCTATGCGCTGCCCGAAAACTGGCTTTCCCTGCTGGACGACGCCATTGTCCTCACGGGCAATACCGCCCCTGCTATGTCCTATAAAGAGCTTTTAGAACGCATTGTATCCGCTCTGTCCTATCGGGAGCATGCGGCACTTGAAAGCGTGATCATGGATACGCTCGGCCATGTGACGGCGGAAAACGCTATGGATACCGCCGGTATGATGTGCGCTATCAACAGTGTGCTGATTGAGGCAAGGTGGCATGCCGCGGAAGCGTTTCTCGGCGCTGACAACCTGCTGCACAATATCTGTACAAATCAGGAAATCCATGACCGGCTGAAAGACACTCTTTTCGCCCGGTATACTATGGATGACAATGATGAGACACACGGTATCGGATGGAAGATATGGGGCGCGCTTGGCGTTGGCCCCAAGACGGGATATAACATAACCCCGCAGTCCGCAGATTTGATTTTACAACCGGAAACACAGGAAACGCTGAAACGCCTGTTTGCGAAGGTGTTTGAAAACGACCGCGCCGTATGCGCCGAAATCCAGGCTTGCCTGGAATAATTCTAATATACCAACGTTAAGCCGGACGCGGCGTATTACGAACAGGCCGGGCAGGTCTCCCCGGCCTGTGAAGAAACGATCCGGGCGATTCTTATCAGGAGGAATACAGATGAAAATTTATTCAGTGACCGACCCCGCATTTAAGGCTTATGGGCAGATCGTGGAGGGGCTTTCCGACGCGGCGGGCCAAATTGTGCAGGCGCTGGCGTCTACCCCGCTGCCGGAGGGCACAGACTATGTGCCCTCCGACCCCGTTTTGCAGCAGCTCCCCGCCGCCGCTCAGATTTCCGACCACTGTTTCGGCGGCATGCCGGTACAGTTTGGCTGGTGCAATGGGCACAATACAAAGCTGAATTGCCTGGAATACCACCGGGACAGCGAATTTAACCTTGGGACAGAAGATTTTATCCTGCTGCTTGCCAAACAGGAGGAAATTGAAAACAGGCTGTTGGATACGGCGAAGGTCAAAGCCTTCCGCGTGCCCGCCGGGGTACTGGTGGAGGTGTTCGCGACAACGCTGCACTACGCGCCCTGCCACTGCGACGCCGCCAAAGGTTTCCGCGTACTGGTAGCGCTGCCGTGGGGCACCAACACCGAGCGCCCTGTGATGGAATCCCGGACGCCGGAGGACGCGCTGCTGACAGCCCGCAACAAGTGGCTTCTGGCGCACCCGGAATCGAACGAGGCGAAAAACGGCGCAAAGATAGGGCTTACCGGGGAAAATATTGATATCGCCGCGCTTTTGTAAAAGCTGCTCAACAAGATGCCGCACGGGGTTTCCCTGTGCGGCACTTTTTTAGAAATATGGGATTATCAGAGCGGGAAAACATTATCAATTTTCCACTGCCGCATTGGATTCTCTTTCAAGGACTGCAAAAACTTTTTTGGAGTACAGGGAAATCAGCGCGGACAGAATCGCGGCTCCCACCATTACAAAATATGGCTTTTCCGCAAAGGCATCAAACAGCACTCCATATATCGCCTGCCCTACAGGCTGGGAGCAACTGGAAACGGCTATCAGCACAGCCATAATCTTCCCAAGAAGGTTCGGCGGGGTCTGCTGCTGTACAGCTGTCATCAGCGAGACGCTGAACATCGTAGAGGCGCACATCGCACCGAAACTGACTGCGGTCAGGAGGGTGTAGCCAACATTGCGCGGTATCGCATCCAGTACGGCAATCCCCATGAAAAGCGCCGCCAGTGAGCATATAAGTAAAATGACATATCCATTTTTCAGCCGCATTTTTCCCGCCGCCGCGCCCGCGACAATTCCTCCCGCAAGCCCTCCGAGGCCCATCGCTCCCTGCGTTATCCCAAGAGCGGTATCGGACATACCCAAAATCAGATCGGAAGAGCACACGTCTGAACTCCAGTCACGCACGGACATCT
>CANCXY010000024.1 GCA_947381875.1 uncultured Clostridia bacterium
GGGGGCAAGCCCCCTTTGGAAACCCATCATGGCGCAAAAATTGCATTTTTGCGCCAACCCTTTTTTTGAAGGGACGGGAAATATCTTTGCGGCCTGGGCGTTCTCTGTTCTTTACAAAAAGGCAAAAAGGGGGTATAATACAAATCGACAAAAAGCAGCATAAAAGAGGTGTGCCCCATGTTTACAAAACCGTTGTTTGACCAGGATATCGCGCCCGCGTGCGCCTACTGCACGCATATCGCGCAGGCGGAGGATGGCTCGCTGCACTGCGCGCGGCGCGGCGGCGTGCAGGCGTTCGACCACTGCGGCTCGTTTATCTACGACCCCCTGCGGCGTGTGCCGCGCCGTCAGCCGCCCGTTCCAGAGTATGATCCAGAGGAATTCCGCCTGTAGAGGGCAAAAACAGAGGAGTGAAAAAATGAGGTTGATTTTCAAACAGCGCATGTTCTCATGGTTCGACAGCTACGATATCTATAACGAGGACGGCGAGACAATCTATATCGTAAAAGGGCAGCTTGCGTGGGGGCACTGCCTGAAAATTTTCGACGCCTACGGGCATGAGATCGGCACGGTGCGCGAGCGCGTGCTTACCTTCCTGCCGAAGTTTGAGCTGTATTTGGGAGAGGAAGAAGAATATGTGGGCTGCATCAGCCGCGAGTTTTCCTTTTTCCGCCCGCACTATACCATCGACTGTAACGGATGGATGATCGAGGGCGATTTTATGGAATGGGACTACCGCATTTTTGACAGCTCAGGCCAGCAGATCGCCGCCGTCTCCAAGCAGCTTTTTAACTGGACAGATACCTATGTCATCGACGTATCCGACCCGCAGGACGCCCTTTGCGCACTGATGCTCGTGCTGGCAATCGACGCGGAAAAATGTTCGCGGGACTGATCGTCTTTGCGCGTTTTCGGGAGGGCTTGAGGATGGATATCCATAAATATTGGCGCGCCGTTCTGGAACAAAACGCACAGGAAATGGGCCGCTTTTTCCATAAAGGGGCCTGTGTGAATTTTCATAATACCAATGAACATTTTACCGCTGAAGAATTTATCCTGGCAAACTGCCATTATCCGGGCCGCTGGGACGGGGAAATTGAGCGCGTTACTGTTTGCGGAGAACTTATCATTACAGTGGTGCATGTGTTTTCTCTTGACGAGGCAATATCCTGTCATGTCACCTCGTTTATTCAAGTCAAAGATGATCAGATCGAATCTATAGACGAATATTGGGGCGACGACGGCCCCGCGCCGCAATGGCGGCGGGATATGCACATTGGAACGCCTATCCACCCATAATGTGCTATAAAAGTAAGAACAAACAACTATGCCCCTGCTGTCCGGCAGGGGCATAGGATTTTTTTATATGGGATGAAAAACACACAGGGGCGTGGCTAAACCTTTCGCAGAGTACGGCGGTAAAGGGGATCTCCCTTCTCCGCGCTTGTGACAGCCGCAAGCTCCCCCGCCTCGACCATAGTCTCCACGCGCTTTGCCCACCAGCCGTCGGAAACGCCCAGCTCGTACCCCATCATCTTCCCAATCAGGACAGCCTCCGAAAATTCCTCCGGCATGCTGTCCAATCCGCGCCGCAGAAAGCTGTCATAGAAATTGGCCGGAACGCTGACAAGGCGTCCGCTTACAACAGCGCGCAAGGGCGCGTTTTCCTGTGTAAGCTCCAGCCAGCGCCCGAATGCGACGGAAAATGCCACAGGCGGGACGGTTTGTTCGCAGGAGAGAAAACCGCCCCACTCCTCCGGCGATACCTCGCCCCATCCGTTCCAGAATACAATCACGCCGTCCGCACGTTCCTTATATTGCGGCAGGCCCACCGCATATACTGTGCCGTGCTTCCCTTTCAGGCCGTTCAGCTTTGCCAGCAGCCAGCAGCAGCCGCACAGTTCATCCGGCTGGCCGCTGTACCAGAGCCGCACGGCCTCCCCCGCCGCCGCACGCGACAGGACGGCTTGCACGCCATCCTCATCGCGCTGTATTTTTTCTTCTATCTGTCGTGTGATCCCCGGCACTTCAGGCGAAAAATGGCACAGCTCATAAAGCACTTTCCGGCGCGCCTCTCCCAGGATTTCCCCGGAAATATCGCCCACGCTCAAGCCCAACTCCAAACCATACACATCATTCCCCTTGCGCACATCCGCCGCCATTAACAGGCTGCCGCGCGCGCTGTCGCTGAATACTATGTCGATCAACTCTTTCGCTCTCCTTCATATAAGGATTTTTGTATTTCCCCGCCCGTAGGGCGGGGAAATATCAAAATTTTACTTGTTTTCAAGATGGGTTTCCAAAGGGGCTGCGCCCCTTTGGCGGAGTCCAGAGGCAGCGCCTCTGGGCAGGTGCGGGCGGCAGCCCGCCCGCGCCGCCCACCTATTCCACCGCAAACTGGCTGTTATAGAGGTTCGCGTAAAATCCCTGTTTGGCAAGCAGTTCCTCGTGCGTGCCCTGCTCTAAGATATGCCCGGCGTTCATTACGAGGATGCGGTCGGCGGATTGGATGGTGGAAAGGCGGTGCGCCACCACAAAGCTCGTGCGGCCAGCCATCAGGCGCTCAAACGCGCGCTGCACAAGCATTTCCGTGCGGGTGTCGATGCTGGAAGTCGCTTCATCTAAAATCAGCATTTCCGGCTCGCACAGCATGATGCGCGCAATGCACAAAAGCTGCTTCTGACCGGCGGAAAGGTTGCCGCCGCCTGGGGCAATCACGGTGTCGTACCCCTGCGGCAATCGCTTGATGAAGCCGTGTGCGTAGGCCGCTTTCGCCGCCGCCTGTATCTCCTCCTCGGACGCGCCGGGGCGGCCATAGGCGATATTTTCGCGCACGGTGGCGCATTTGAGCCACGTCTCCTGTAACACCATGCCGTACATCCCGCGCAGACTGGCGCGGCGCAGAGCTGTGATGGGGTGGCCGTCCACGGAGATTTCCCCGCTGTTCACATCATAAAAGCGCATCAGCAGGTTGATAAGCGTCGTTTTGCCGCAGCCGGTCGGGCCTACAATGGCGATGCGCTGGCCGGGGCGCACGTTCAGGTTGAAATCCTCGATCAGCGGCGTTTCGGGCACATAGGAGAAATAGACGTGCGAGACGGTCACGCGGCCCTCGCAGTGCCGCGGGGACAGCGCGTCCGGCACGTCTGACTGTTCAGCGGGGGCGTCTATCACAGCAAAGAGGCGCTGGGCGCTTGCCAGGGCCGTCTGTAACTGCGTGAGTACGCCCGTCACCTCGTTGAAGGGCTTTGTATACTGGTTTGCATAGGTGAGGAAAATACTCAACTGCCCCACACTGATAGCCCCGCGCACGGCGGAGACCGCGCCGAACACACCTACCGCCGCGTACACCACAGCGTTGACAAAGCGCGTGCCGGGGTTTGTTACAGAGGAATAGAAAACGCTTTTGAGTCCCGTGTCGTACAGTTCGTCGCAGATGGCGTCAAACGCCTCAAAACACTGGCCGGTATAGCCGAACGCCTTTACAATATCCTGTCCCGACACCATCTCGTTGACAAACCCGGAAAGCCGCCCCTGCGCGGCGCTCTGCGCTTTGAACAGGTTGGCGGTGCGCCTGGCGATAAAGCCCGCGAACACAATAGACACAGGCGTCACCAGTACCACGACAAGCGCGATTACCGGGTTCAGCACCGCCATCACCGTCAGCGTGCCCAGGATGGTGGCGACGCCCGGCAAAAGCTGTGACAGACCCTGTAAAAGCCCCTCGGAGACAAGTTCGGCGTCGTTTACCATGCGGCTGATAAGGTCCCCGTGGGAATGGGTGTCGATATAGGCAAGCGGCGTGCGGTTGAGCGCGCGAAACGCCTCGCTGCGCATATTGTTGGAGGCGTAGCTGGCAATCTTGCGCGTGCTGACCTGCATCAGCCATCCGCTGACAGCCGCCAGTAGTGAGGCCAGTATGAGCCACACAATGTTTTTCCCAATGCCCGCGAAATCTACCTGCCCCGGTCCGAGGATACAGTCAATGGCGTTGCCGATAAACACCGGCCCCAGCAGCGTGAACAGCACATAGGCCAGCGCCCCCGCGCACGCGGCGGCAAGGTGCGCTTTATACGGCTTCACATAGCGGAAGATGCGCCCGATCGTCCCGCGTTTCATGCGCCCACCCCCTCTTTCAGCAGCCTCTGGGAACGGCAGATCTCGCGGTAGACCGCGCAGCTTTGCAAAAGCGCCTCATGCGTGCCGAAACCGCACTGCCGCCCGTCGTCCAGCACAAGGATGTTGTCGGCATTCTTGATGGTGGAGGCGCGTTGGGAAATCATAACGACCGTCATATGCGCCGTATCCGCTTTGAGCGCGCGGCGCAGGGCGGCGTCTGTGGCGTAGTCGAGCGCGGAGGCCGCGTCATCCAGCACAAGGATTTCCGGCTGTTTGGCGAGCGCCCGCGCAATCGTCAGGCGCTGTTTCTGCCCGCCGGAGAGGTTCTTTCCGCCCTCCTCCACCGGCGCGTCCAGCCCGCCCGGTTTGGCGCGCACAAAATCCGCGCCCTGCGCCGTTTCCAGCGCGCGCCACAGCGTTTCATCCGCTGCGCCCTGCGCGCCAAGCTGGAGGTTGGTGCGGATCGTGCCGCTGAAAAGCCGTGACCCCTGCGGAACAAGGCCGAGTTTGGCGCGCAGATCGTCAAACGCATACTGACGCACATCCACGCCGTCTATGCGCACCGCGCCGGAAGATACGTCGTACTCGCGCGCAAGCAGGCGCACAAGCGTGGATTTGCCGCAGCCCGTGCCGCCGATCACGCCCAGCGTCCGCCCGGCCTCCACAGAAAAATGGATATCCTCTACCGCCTCCCCACCCGCATCGGGGTAGGCGAACGATACATGCTCAAAGGCGATACGCGGCGCCTCCGTCTCTGCCGGAGCGCTCTGGGCAGGAGCCTCCATCGCCGGTTCCAGCGCCAGCACGTCGCTCACACGCCGGGCGCTCGCAATAGCTCTGGTAAAGGTGACAAGCAGGTTTGCCAGTACGATCAGCGTGAGCAAGGTCTGTGTCATATAGTTCACCATCGCGATCACCTGCCCCTGCTCCATGCCGCCAACCTGCGCAAAGCGTCCGCCGCACCAGACGATGCCCGCAATGGCGAGATTGACAATCACGGAAGTAACAGGGTTGAGCGCCGCGGCAAGCCTGCCTACCTGGACATTGAGTCCCGCGAGGCCGCCGCCCGTTTTCTCAAACTGGGCGATCTCATCCTCCTGCCGCGAGAATGCGCGGATGACGCGCGCACCCTCCAAATTTTCGCCCGCGAGCCGCGCAACCGTATCCTGTCCTTGCTGAATGCGCGCATAGAAGGGCAGGCTGCGGTGCATTACGGCGTACAGAACCAGTGTAATCAGCGGCGTGGAGATAAGGAAAATGAGAGCGGCGCGCGCGTGGATGGTGAATGCCATCACGATCGAGCCAAAAATAATGAACGGCGCGCGGACAGCCAAGCGGATGAACATATTCACGCCCGTCTGTACCAGGTTGGTGTCGGTGGTGAGGCGTGTGATAAGGGAATCGGCCCCCATCGCGCCATACTGCGCTTTGGAAAGGCTGAACACGCGGCGCATCAGGTCCCGGCGCAGGCTGCGGCCAAAGCCCTGCGCGCACACGGCGGCAAAGTATTGGCACGTCAGCCCGCAGGCAAGGCCCACCGCGCCTAACAGCAGCATCAGCGCGCCCCTCTGGATGATATAGCCCGTATCCCCCCGGCTCACGCCGGTATCAATGATATCCGCCATCACAAGCGGCACCAGCAGCTCTAAAACTGCTTCGGCCAGCTTGAACAGGGGGCCGAGAATAAGATGCCTTTTATAGCCTTCAAAATATCGGAACAGTTTTTTCATAGATGCAGCAGCCTCCGAATGCTTTCATTCCGCTGTATAGTTTACCAATCCACAGGCGGGAATGCAAGCCCTTTTTTGCACAGCACATGAAGAAACCCTATGGCTTTTTGCGTTATTTATAGTATACTATAGCAGGAAGGTTCATTCATCACAACAGGGAGGAATGGGAAAAATGTATCGTATTTTACTGGTGGAGGACGACGCCGTCATTACGGACGTGCTGGAGCGCCAGCTCTCGAAATGGGGCTATGAGGTCTCGCATGTCGCCGATTTCCAGCGCGTGCTGGAAACGTTCATCGAAAAGCAACCGCATCTGGTGCTGTTAGATATCTCTCTGCCGTTTTACAACGGCTACCACTGGTGTACACAGATCCGCAAGATCAGCAAGACGCCCGTGCTGTTCATCTCCTCCGCCAGCGACAACATGAGCCTTGTCATGGCGCTGAGCATGGGCGGCGACGACTTCCTGGCAAAACCGTTCGACTTAAATGTCGCCATTGCGAAAGTAGAGGCCCTTTTGCGCCGTACCTACGACTTCGGTTCCGGCGTCAGCGCGCTGGCCTGCCGGGGGGCGGTGTTGGACCTGAAAGACGCGTCGATCCACTACGAGGGAAAAAAGTTGGACCTGACGAAAAACGAGTTCCGCATTTTGCAGGTGCTGTTCGAGCGGCGCGGCCACACTGTCCCGCGTGAGGACCTGATGCAGGCGTTGTGGGACAGCGACAGCTTCATCGACGACAACACCCTGACGGTGAACATCACGCGCCTGCGCGGGCACCTGGCGCAGATTGGCCTGACCGACCTTGTGCGCACACAAAAGGGATTGGGCTATCTGGTGGAGGATGCGTAAATGGAAGATCACTCGGTATTCAGGCTGTTTTGCAGCTATTGTGCGCGTATGGGGCGCGCGTTCCTGCTGGTATTCCTGGGCGGTGCGGCGCTCTTTGCCGTCACCTTCCTGTACCGCGCGCCGATGGAGCTGCCCATTTACACCTGCTGCCTGATTGGTTCGGTGGGGGCGGTGTTTTTCTTTTTTGGTTTTTCGCGGTATGTGCAGCGGCACACGGCGCTGCGCGCGCTGTACGCCCAGTGCGCCACGCGCCTGGGGGATCTGCCGTCCCCGCGCGATTTGCTGGACGAGGACTATCACGCGATCATTGAGGCGCTGGAGGAAAACCGCCTGGCCGCCGTCAGCGCCGCCGCGCGGCGGGAGGCGGACGCAACGGAATATTATACCCTCTGGTCGCACCAGATCAAGACCCCGCTTGCGGCCATGCGCCTGGTATTGCAGGAAAACCCGACGCTGCCCGCGCGCGAGGTATTCGCGCAGGAGCTTTTCAAAACCGAGCAGTACGCCGATATGGTTCTTGGCTACCTGCGCCTTGGCTCCATCCACGCCGATCTCTCCCCGCAGGTACTTCCTGTCAACGCGCTGGTGCGCGAGAGCGTGAAGCGCGTTTCCACCCTGTTCATCTATCAAAAGGAATTGTCTTTGCAGATCGGCGACCTGCTCGGCACGATCTTAACGGACAAAAAGTGGTTCTCATTCGTGCTGGAACAGGTGCTGACAAACGCTGTCAAATACACCCCAAAGGGCTTTGTGCGCATCTATCTTGACCCCGCTGTGCCGGATATGCTGGTGATTGAGGACACAGGCATCGGCATCCGGCCCGAAGACCTGCCGCGCGTATTTGAGCGCGGGTTCACCGGCTGCAACGGGCGCGGCGGCGCGCGCAGTACCGGCCTGGGGCTGTACCTCTGCCGCGAGGTGCTGACGAAGCTGGGCCACACCATCTCCCTCCGCTCCACCCCCGGCGTAGGCACAGCGGTACGCATCGGCTTTGCTCGCGGGGAACTGGCGCTCGAATGAGCGTGTTGGGCTGCCGCCCAAACCTGCCCAGAGGCGCTGCCTCTGGACTCCGCCAAAGGGGCGCAGCCCCTTTGGAAACCCATCTTGTATTTTATGGCGTGAAGGAGCGGGTTAGTCTGCCCCTTCTTTCTGCGGCGTTTCGAGGCGGTAGTTTGTCAGCCCGCCGCTGTAGTTTGATACAATCGTATCCCCGTTTTCCAATGTCAAAAAACCATCCGTGCCGTTTGTAAGCTCCTTCTGTTCCTCCTCGGCTGTCGCAAGCCGCCAATGCCGGCCGCTTATTTCATCCCCTTCTTCGGTGAGGATGACGCCCGGCTGCCCATACCGGGCCGGGTTGCGCACGGACAGGATGAGCATACCGTCTTCCCGCCGCGAAAGCCTGAAAACATCCCCCGCCTCCGGCTCGTATTCATTGCAGTACATCATGCCCCATGACTGATTGCTTTCAAAGGTATAGACGCCGTCCTCCTCCCAAATCACATCAACAAAATAGCTGACATATTCCGAATCGCGCAGGCCTGTATGCAGCGCGTACTGCCCATTTTCATAGCGTTCAAAACTGACGATCTCCTTTAAGGCATCCAGCTCCAATGGTTCTGGCGCTCCATCCGCCAAACACCACACACCCGCCAGTTCCTGCCACAGCGCGCTTTTTTCTTCCTCTGTAAGCACATGGGCGTCATCCGACGGCCAAACGCCCTGTATCTGTTCTATCTTCCGGTCTGTCACCTTCCGGGTCAACGCCGCCTCCTGCCGGAAACCAGCCACAAGGAATGAGCCGTTCTCTAAAAGCATCCTGCCTTCTCCGCTGATATCCCGCGCCAGACGCTGTTCTTCTTTGGGGGCCGCCAGACGGACGGTATAGATAATAGGCGGCCCATCTGTCGGCCCCTTCTCCTCCCACACACAGGTGGGGCGCTCCCACCCGATGGAGAGTTCCGCGCCATCAAACCGCAAAGTATACTGTGTGCCGCTGCCCGGCTCGCATTCATAGACGCTCATTTCGCCATATTCCCGCACAGCCGTCAGCGTGTACACGCCGTTTTCTTCTTTGGCCTCGGCAAAATCCCACTGCATGCCGCCGGAACCGTAGGCGGAATATTCCATCAGCGTATAATACCCTTCCTCCGTGCGCAGGGGGCGGAAATCGTAGACGGGGCACGCAAAGCTGCTGTCGCCGCTGTCCCATGCGTTTTCATCGGAGAGGAGCCACTTTCCCGCCAATTTTGCCCACAGTTCCTCCATCTCCCCGGCGGAAAGCGTGCGCCCGCCCGCCGTTGGTTGGGACGTACCCAACGGCGCCTGCGCATCCCCCGACCCAGAGACCGCGCTGTCCGCCGCCGGTGCCTGCGGACTGCCGGACCCCGCTTGCGGCATGCTGGCGCTGGCCTGCGGCGCAAGGGAGCTTTGCCCGCTGGACTGGGACGCCCCCTTCCCGGCACAGGCGGCAAACAGCAGCGCCGCCAACAGCGCGGCATACAATAGGAATTGCTTTCTCATCCTGATTCCACTCCTTTTGTCAGGTTATTCCTTTAATATACGTTTTTTGCCGTGTTTTTGTTTCATTCTTTCAGGTTACAAAATCCCTTACACAGGTGTAAGTCAAGGCGCGCAAATCGTAAGCAAACGCTATGGCAGGCGGTACCCCGTTTCGGCTATACTGTAAGTGCAGAGCAAAACAGACAAAAACTGATCCCTTTGCTGCAAGAAGCTCTGCATCCTATCCTGAATCGGGTGCGCCGTCCATCCCCGTCCGCGGGCAGGGATGGGGCGGGCGGCGCGCCCCGCGTTTTTTGAGGAGGTTGTTTATATGCCCCTTTTGGAGGTAGAACACTTACAGAAAATCTATACCGCGCGCTTTGGCGCGGTGCAGGTCGAAGCGCTGCACGACGTAAATTTCACCGTGGAGCAGGGCGAGTATGTCGCCGTGATGGGCGAGAGCGGCAGCGGCAAAACGACGCTTTTGAACATCCTGGCCGCACTCGATAAGCCCACACGGGGCACGGTGCGGCTCGCGGGCGGTGATATCGCCAAGATTAAGGACAGCAAAATGGCGCAGTTCCGGCGCGAGCATTTAGGTTTCGTCTTTCAGGACTTCAACCTGCTGGACACGTTCAGCCTGCGCGATAATATCTTCCTGCCGCTGGTACTTTCCCATAAAGGGTACGCCGAGATGAACACGCGCCTGGGGCCGATCGCCGAAAAATTAGGCATCGCAAATATTTTAGACAAGTACCCGTATGAGGTCTCCGGCGGCCAGAAGCAGCGCGCGGCCGTGGCGCGCGCGTTGATCACAAGGCCAAAGCTGATCCTGGCCGACGAGCCGACCGGCGCGCTGGATTCCAAAGCCACGGCACAGCTCCTGCGGCTGTTCGGCGAGATTAACCGCGCGGGCCAGACGCTGGTGATGGTAACGCACTCCACACGCGCCGCCAGCCACGCGGGCCGCGTTCTGTTCATCAAGGACGGCGTGGTGTTCCATCAGCTCTACCGGGGCGCGCTGACGAGCGATGAGATGTTCGCCAAAATCGGCGACACGCTCACCATGCTCTCGACGGGAGGGACACAAGGTGAATAGTATCCTCTATCCGAAACTGGCGCTCACCAACCTCGCCAAAAACAGAAGCACCTATTTCCCCTATATGCTCACCAGTATCGTGTGCATCATGACAAGTTATTCCGTGGTGTTCATCAGCACAAACGAGGGCCTCGCGATGGTGCCCGGCGGCAATATCACCCTTACGATGTTTTTCCTGGCCACGTTGGTGATCGACCTTTTCTGCATCCTGCTGATGTTCTATACCAACAGCTTCCTCATCAAGCGGCGCAAAAAGGAACTGGGCCTCTACTGTGTATTAGGGATGGAAAAACGCCATGTGGCCCTGGTGCTGTTCTTTGAGACGCTGTTCACCGCCATCGTATGCCTGATTTTAGGGCTTCTGTTCGGCATCCTGTTCGCGCGTTTGATGTTCCTGGCGCTTTTATATATCCTGGACTTTGCAACGCCGTTCGCGTTTTCCATCTCCCTTCCGGGCGTTGCCAGCACCGTGGTACTGTTCCTGTGCATCTACGGCGCGACGCTGGCCTACAACCTGCGCAGTGTGCGCATGGCAAAGCCCGTGGAGCTTCTGAGCAGCACAAACCGGGGTGAAAAGGAACCGAAAACCTCCTGGGTATTTACGCTCGTGGGCCTTTTGTCGCTTGGGTTCGGGTATTTCCTCGCGGTCACTGTCAAGAATCCCATACAGGCGCTGCTGTGGTTCTTCGCGGCGGTGGTGCTTGTCATCATAGGCACCTACTGCCTGTTTACTTCCGGCAGCATCGCGCTTTTGAAAACGCTGCGGCACAATAAACATTTTTATTATAAGCCGAACAATTTTATCTCCGTCTCCGGCATGCTCTACCGCATGAAACAGAACGCGTCGGGTCTGGCCTCTATCTGCATCCTCTCCACCATGGTGCTTGTAACGGTTTCCAGTACGCTATGCCTCTATATGGGGCGCACAGATATGCTGCACAGCATGTTCCCGCGCGAAATCACGACCTCGTTCTTCATAGATGGGGACGACAGCCGCCCCGAACAGGTGCAGGCGGCGTTCACGCAGGCGCTGGCCGACGCGGGCCTGACGGCGGAAAAGCGCACCGCCGCCCGAAGCCTGACCCTCAATGTGCTGGACCACGGCGGCGCATACGGCATCCGCTCCAGCGCGGACGAGATGAACGACGCCGCATTCTCGCTTGTTCCCCTGTCGGACTATAACGCCGCCGAGGGGGCACAGCCCGTCTCCCTCGCGCCGGATGAAGCGCTGCTCTACCCCATCGGCGACTTTGGCACGCCCGAAACGCTCAACCTGGGCGGGCAGGTGGTACGTATCGTGGAAGTACTGCGCGAGCAGCTATTCAGCGGCGTGGGGACCTACGACGGCGCAACGGGCGCTGTCCTCGTGGTGCCGGACGATCAGGTGCGGCCGCTCTATTCCGCGCTGTACGGTTCCGACGGCGCGGGCGATCAGGAGCGTTTTTACTACAGCGCCGGCTTTGACGTGCCCGGCGCAACGAACCAGCAGAAACTTGACCTTGCGCTGGATATTTCCGCGCGGGTAGAGGGCATCCGCGTCAACTGCCGCTCCGAGGTCGCCGCGGAATGGGATTCCATGTACGGCTGCTTCCTCTTTTTAGGCATCTTCTTCGGCATCCTGTTTTTGATGGCAACGGTGCTGATCATCTACTATAAGCAGATCAGCGAGGGGTTTGAGGACCACGACCGTTTTATCATCATGCAGAAAGTCGGCATGAGCCAGAAAGAGGTGCGTCGCGCCACCAGCAAGCAGATCCTGACGGTGTTCTTCCTGCCGCTGGGGGCCGCCGCCCTGCATATGGCTTTCGCGTTCCCGCTTATCCGCCGGGTGCTGATGCTGTTCAGCCTGAACAATGTCGGCCTGTTCTTCGCCTGCACCGGCGCGACGTTCCTGATCTTCGCCGTCGTCTATATCTTCGTCTACCGAGCCACGGCGCGCGTGTATTACCGCCTCGCCAACGCCTGAGCTTGTATCTCTCCCGCCTGCGGGCGGAGGGATACGGACGGGGAATCACAAATAAATTCTTATTATTGTAAGGATGGTGTATCATATGAAAATGCTTTGGAAATGGCTTCTTGCCCTGCTGGCCGCGTGCGCCGCACTGTACCTGTTCCTCCGTCCCCGCGAGACCGCCGAGGACATCCCCGCCTGTCAGGAGTGGGACAAAATATAACGGGCACGTTTGCACCTGCCGCCAGCAGCCTCCGGCGGGTGCGGCCTGTCCCGCGGCTGGCCCCGCTTTGCTTCCCCGCCCGCACAGCGGCGAGGCATATCTCCCAGAGTTTTCCAAGGGAGCAATTTGCGCGCGGCGGTCCGCTTATTTGACCCAGTCCGGGCGGGGCATTCATCAGAGCGCATGCGGCGGGCGTCCCTTTCGTCGGAAAGCGTAGCGCGGGCAAATTTGCGGAAGGGAAAACGGCGGGAGATATGCCGAGCGAGCGGTCGGCGTCCCGCCCGCGTCCCCTTCCGTGTAACCCTCCACCCTTCGGGCGGGGGGTTACGCCAATTTTTGGGCATTTCCCGTCGATTGTCTATTGCTTTTTCCCGTAAAGCGCTCTATGATAAAAAGTTAGTAAACTATACGGGAAAGGGAGAGTTTACCTTGAACACCGAGAACCAGAGCGGCGCACAAAAGCAAAACCCCATAGAGCAGCTTTCGGCGTTTATCGTGGATAAACGCAAGGTATTTTACCTTCTCTATATCGGGCTTTGCATTTTTTGCGTCTTTTCCTCCGGCTGGGTCAGCGTGAACAACGACCTGACCAGCTACCTGCCCGCCGAGACCGAGACGCGGCGCGGCCTCACGGTGATGGACGAGGAGTTTGTCACCTTCGGCACAAACCGTATCCTGGTCGACAACATATCGCTGGCACAGGCCCAGACACTCGCCGACGATTTGTCGGCCATCGACGGCGTAAAGAGCGTCGAGTTCGATGACAGCGAGGCGCATTACCACCCAGGCGAGGCGCTGTTTTCCCTCACCTACGAGGGCACAGCGACGGACGAAGTGAGCCTGACAGCGCTGGACGCGGTAAAACAGACACTCGCGGGCTATGATACCTACGTCACCGGCGACACGGGCGACTCCGCCTCCGCGGCGCTGGAGGAGGAAATGCAGATGGTGATGCTCATCGCCGTCGGCATCATCCTTTTGGTGCTGCTGTTCACCTCGCATACATATATGGAGATCCCTGTGCTGTTGCTCACGTTCGGCATGGCGGCGCTGCTGAACAAGGGCACCAATTTCATCTTCGGGGAAATCTCTTTCGTCTCCGACTCCGTGGCCGTGGTGCTGCAATTAGCGCTGGCGATTGACTACGCCATCATCCTGTGCCACCGCTATACTGAGGAGCGCGAGCATCTGGACGCGCACGACGCGGTGGTGATCGCGCTGAGCAAGGCCATCCCGGAGATTTCCGGCAGCTCCCTGACGACGCTCTCCGGCCTCGGCGCAATGTGCTTTATGCGGTTCGGCATCGGCAAGGACTTAGGCTTTGTATTGATGAAAGCCATCCTGTTGAGCCTTGTCAGCGTCTTTACCTTGATGCCGGGGCTTCTGATGAGCTTTTCCGGCCTCATCGACCGCACACACCACAAGAACTTTGTACCGAAGATTTCTGCCTGGGGGCGTCTGGCCGTCAAGACGCGCTTTATCATGCCGCCGCTGTTCCTGGTGCTGCTGGTGGCCGGGTTCTTCTTCTCGAACCGCTGCCCGTATGTATACGGCCTCACAACGCTTTCCACCATCACGCAAAATGAATCGCAGATTGCGACGCGGCGCGTCAATGAGGATTTCGGCAGTGTGAACACCATCGCCGTGATTGTGCCGACGGGCGACTACGAAAAAGAGGGGCGGCTCCTGCGCCGTCTGGAGGCCATGCCGGAGGTGGATTCCGTGCTGGGCCTCGCCAATGTCGACGCGATGGACGGCTATGTGCTGACCGACAAGCTGACCCCGCGCCAGTTCTGCGAAATGACGGACCTGGATATCGAAGTGGGGCGGCTGCTCTATTCCGCCTACGCAGTGAATGATGAGACGTATGGACAACTTGTTTCGGGCGTCGACGACTATGGCGTACCGCTGATTGACATGTTCCTGTTCGTCTACGACCAGATGCAGCAGGGCTATGTGTCGCTGGACGCGGATATGACTGAAACAATAGAAAACCTGAACACACAGCTCAGCGACGCGAAATTGCAGCTGAAAAGCGATGACTACAGCCGCCTGGTATTGCAGCTTGCTTTGCCGGAGGAGGGCGAGGAGACGTTTGCCTTCCTCGACACGCTGCACAAGACGGTGTATGAGTATTACCCGGAGGACGATTCCTATATCGTCGGCAACTCGACGAGCGACCTCGACCTCTCCAGTTCGTTCGTCAACGACAACACGCTCATCAGCGTATTGACAATCGTGTTTGTTATCTTAGTGCTGATTTTCACGTTCAAATCGTCCGGCCTGCCGGTGCTGCTGATTCTTGTGATACAAGGCAGCGTCTGGATCAACTTCTCGTTCCCCTACTTAATGAAGGAAAACCTGTTCTTCCTGAGCTATCTGGTTGTTAGCTCCATCCAGATGGGCGCGAATATCGACTACGCGATCGTGATTGCGAACCGCTATACCGACCTGCGGAAACAGATGCCGCTGAAGGATGCGGTGATCGAATCGCTGAATGAAGCGTTCCCCACCATCATTACCTCTGGCACCATCCTCGCCTCGGCGGGCGTGCTGATCGGGTTCCTCTCCTCGAACCCCTCGGTCGCCTCGATCGGCGTATGCCTGGGGCGCGGCACGATCATCTCTATTTTCCTTGTTATGGGCATTTTGCCGCAGATTTTGCTGCTGGGCGATATCATCATTGACAAGACGGCCGTCACGCTCAAGGCCGCCCTGCCGCTGCAAAGCCGCACGGGCAGCATGCGCCTCGAAGGGCATGTGCGCGGCTATGTCTCCGGCATGGTGGACGCCGATTTTTCCGGCACCGTGCGCGGCGCGATCCGCGCTTCCGTAGAAGGGGGCGACATCGAATCCCTGGACGCGCCGCCCCTGCCGGAACATGCGCAGGGAAAGGAGGAGGCGTTATGCTGAAACAGACAGGGAAACGGTTTTTTGCGCTGCTGCTGTGCATGGCCCTCACTGTTGGCCTCGTGCCCCCCGCCTTAGCCGAGGAGCCGGACGGCGGCGAAGCACCCGCCGAAGTGGAGGCTGTGGTGATCGGGAGCGTGGAAGACCTGCTCGCGCTGGGCCAAAACTGCGCGCTGGACACCTGGTCGCAGGGGCGCGCCGTCACGCTCGCGGCGGACCTCGACCTCGCGGGGTCGGACTTCTCCCCTATCCCCACTTTCGGCGGCACCTTTGATGGGCAGGGGCACACGATCTCCGGCCTGAACCTGACGGCGGACGGCTCCGCCGCCGGACTGTTCCGCTATATCCAAGCGGGCGGAACGGTCACACGTCTGCGCGTGACCGGCATCGTGGCCCCCGGCGAGGGGCCGTCGCAGGTGGGCGGCATCGCAGGCGTGAACAGGGGCCATATCGTCGACTGCGAATTTGAGGGCAGCGTGCGCGGAGAAGAACAGGTGGGCGGCATCGTGGGCCTCAACGACCTCTCCGGAGAAATATCCGGGTGCCGCTCTGCCGGTCATGTCACGGGCACGAACGCGACAGGCGGCATTGCGGGGCACAACGGCGGCGTTCTGCTGAAATGCCGCAGCGACGCCATGCTCAACACCGCCGACCCGGACACGACGCGCAGTTTACAGGATATCGCCTCCTCCGTCTCCTCCTCCATGCTGGCCGAGGGCGACACGGGCGGAGACGGGGACGACTCCTTCAGCGCCGCCCACACCGATACCGGCGGCATTGCGGGCAGCAACGAAGGCATTGTGCAGAGCTGCGTCAATACCGGGACGGTGGGCTATCCGCACGTCGGCTACAACGTGGGCGGCATCGCCGGGCGACAGAACGGCTATATGGATAGCTGCACCAACCAGGGCAGCATATACGGGCGCAAGGACGTGGGCGGCGTAATCGGGCAGGCGGAACCGGATATCGTGCTGCACACGGAGGAAGACGTGCTGGAAAACCTGCGCAAAGAATTGAACCAGTTGGACCGCCTTGTGACAAAAGCCGTGAACGACACCGACGCGCAGGGCGGCACGATTTCCGCGCGGCTCGCCGCCATCGGCACGCATACGGGTGCGGCCAAAGACCACACCCATACGCTGCTGAACCACGTCTCCGATTTTGTCGACGGGAACCTGCAGGAGGTCAATTCCTTTGCCGCCGCCGTCACCTCGGCGCTGGACCATATCGCCTCGGCGCTCTCGGAGCTGACGGGCATCTCCGGCGACCTGGGCCGCATCTGCGACGACCTGAGCGCCGCGCTGGAAGAGTGCGAGCTGAACGGGACCATCCCCCCGGACGAGGCCGCCTCCCTGCGCGCCGATATCCAGCAGCTCCGCGACGCGGGCGCGCAGATCGACGCCGCCTGCGCCGCCATCCGCGCCGCTTTGCAGAACCTTCAGAATGTTGTGACAATCACCAACCCGGAGGACGACCCCACGGCGGTCCGGGACGCGCTGGACCAGTTAGCGGAGGCAATGCGGGCGCTCGGCGACGCTGTGAGCCAGGCCGCGCCCCCGCTGGCGCGCATCTTGGAAGCGCTGGTGCGGGACCATCTGCTGCCGGAGGAGGGTTCCGAGGACGTAGAGGCCCTGCGCGCCGCGCTGGACGCAATGGCCGAGGCAATCCCCCTGGCTGTGGAGGCGCTTCAGGTTATCGCGGACAACACGCATTTCAACTGGGACAGCCTGCAAAACAGCCTGACAGGGCTGCAAAACGCGTTTGCATCCCTGGGCAGCGCCGCCGGTACGCTGACGGGCGCGCTCGCAAACGCCGCGCAGACGCTGGCACAAATCGTAACGGGCGGCATTGAAGACACAACCGGCACATTCAACCATTTGACAAACGCGTTCTCGGAAGCGCTCTCCGCTTTCTCCGCTTTGAGCGACCGGTTCGCCACTACATTCCAGGCCGTGGAAAAGGCGGTGGACGTACTGCGCACGCAGGGGCCTGTCACGCTCACGCCGCTGGGCGGTGAGGTGCGCACCGCGGGCGACGCGCTGTACAGTTCCCTGAGCAGCATTTCCGGCGAGATGAGCGCCCTGCGGCAGGATATGGACGGCACGCGCGGCAGCCTTTCCAGCGACGTGCTGGCAATCAGCCGCCAGTTCAGCGTAGTGGCAAACTGCCTGGTAGATATGGTGAGTGACGTGCAGGGGTTTGAGTCGGAAAACCTCATCACCGATATTTCCGACGAAGATATTGAATCCATCCGCCTGGGCAAAGCGGAACGGTGCGTCAACACCGGCGCGGTGGACGGCGACCGCAATGTTGGCGGTATCGTGGGGGCCATGTCCATTGAATACGACCTGGACCCGGAGGACGACCAGGAGCGCTTCACGCTGGGCAGCACCTACCAGACGCGCGCCGTGCTGTCTGGCTGCGTGAACCGGGGGCCTGTCGCGGGCAAAAAAGACTGCGTGGGCGGCGTGGTGGGCCGCATGGACCTCGGCGCTGTGGTCGGGTGTGAAAACTACGGCGGCACGGCCAGCACCAGTGGCTGCTATGTGGGCGGCATTGCCGGATGGGCGGACAGCGTACTGCGCGGGTGCGCGGCCAAATGCGTCCTCTCCGGGGAGAGCGACGTGGGCGGCATTGCCGGGTGGGCGTCGCGCATGCACGGCTGCCGCGCCATCGCCGATATCACGGGCGGCAGCCAGCGTTTGGGCGCGATTGCCGGGAACGCCGACATAGAGGGCGGGAATATGGAGGGCAACCGCTTTGTCGATACCGGCTGGGCGGGCGTCGACGGCGTGAGTTATGCGGGCATTGCCGAGCCTGTCCCCTATGAGTCCATGCAGGCAGACGAGTGCACCCCGCGCGAGCTTGTCACGTTTTCCCTCACGCTGCGCGCGGACGACGCCGTTGTCGGCACGGTCGCCTTGGCCTACGGGCAACCTCTAAGTTCCGTTCCCTTGCCCGAAGTGCCGGAAAAGGAGGGCTATTTTGGCCGCTGGCCGGAGTTCCCCACCGAGACGGCACAGACAGACGTTGTATTGGACGCGGAATACTTGCCCTGGATTGAAATGCTGGCGAGCGAGGAGACAGCGGACAACAAGCTGCCGCGCGCGCTGGCGCAGGGGCAGTTCACCGACGCCGCCGCACTGCATGTGACCCCCGGCGGCGAAACCCCGCCCGCCGAAGCGCCGGACGCGGAAGTGTGGGAAGTGTCGCTCACCGGAACGCCGCTGCCGGAGGATGCGTCCGTCCCCTTGCGCCTGTTGGGCGCGGACGGCGCGCAGGTATGGCAGTATACAGATGGGGCATGGCAGAAAGCGGAATGCACGGAGAACGGGCAGTATATGCTTGTGACAATGGAAGGGCTTGACGGTATCTACTGCCTTGTGCCCGAAGACAGCATGTGGATATGGCCGTGGGCCGCCGCGGGCGCGGCCATCCTGGCGGCGCTGGCCGTGCTGCTCATCCTGCATAAGCGCCGCCGCAAAAAGAAAGTGAAAAAATAAAACAGGGCTTTTGCGCATTCCCCCGCCCATTGGGCGGGGGAATATGCGGATTATACTCCTGCGGCCTGGGCGCTTTGTGAAAATGCGGCGCGCCCCGCAGAATTTTTCCGGCGCAGATGATTGAAAAAAACGGAGATTGTGCTACAATATATAGTGGGTAGTGTGGTTTTTGGGGGTATACAAGCCGCAGGGGTATTTCCGGGTGTTTCCCCGCCCATTGGGCGGGGAAACACGCAACATGCCTCGCTTTGGCACACCCCGGTTTTGCGCCGCACGCCGTAAATCGATCAAAAGGGGGTTTTTCCAATGGGCGATTACGTTTTGAGCTGCTGCTCGACCGCTGACCTTTCACAGACGCACTTTGCAGCGCGCGATATCCAGTATATCTGCTTCCACTATACGTTGAACGGCGTACCTTACCCGGACGACTTGGGCAAAAGCATCCCGTTCGATGCGTTTTACAAGGCCATGTCTGAGGGCGCTGAAACACAGACCTCGCAGGTGAATATGGAGGAATTCATTGCCTACTTTACGCCGTTCTTAGAGCAAGGCAAGGATATCCTGCATGTCACGCTTTCCAGCGGCATTTCCGGCTCCTGCAACTCCGCCAACGCGGCGCGCGCGGAGCTTTTGCAAAAGTTCCCGGACCGAAAGATCTATATCGTGGATTCCCTGGGCGCGTCCTCCGGCTTCGGCCTGCTGATGGACGGCCTGGCCGATAAGCGCGACGAGGGGCTTTCCATCGACGAACTGTATGAGTGGGCGCAGCAGAACCGCCTGCGCGTACACCACTGGTTCTTCTCCACGGACCTGACCTTCTATGTGAAGGGCGGGCGCATCTCCAAAGCTTCCGGATGGTTCGGCACGGTGCTGAACATCTGCCCGCTCCTGAATATGGACAACCTGGGCCGCCTGATCCCGCGCAATAAGATCCGCGGCAAAAAGGCCGTGATCAAAGAGATCGTCACGCGCATGGAGCAGCACGCCGATGGCGGGCGCAACTACAGCGGAAAGGTGTTTATCAGCCAGTCGGCCTGTTATGAGGACGCGCGCGCCGTCGCCGATCTTGTGGAGGCAAAATTCCCGCATATGAAGGGCAAGGTGCTTATCAACAGCATCGGCACCACCATTGGCAGCCACACCGGCCCCGGTACGGTCGCCCTGTTCTTCTGGGGCGATGAGCGGAAGGACTGAGCGCTTTTCCGCCAAACTTTTCAGCATATTTTTGTCTATTTTCCACCTTGATATTTTCCGCCTGATACCGTATGCTAAATAGGAAAATGGGGAGTGTTGAGCCGCGGAGGTATTTCCCTTTGTTTTTCCGCCCGCAGGATGGGGAAACACGCAAAAGCCCTCCGCCTTTGACCCTCCCGAAGAATGAGGCTGCGCCCACGCGGCCCGGACGGAGGCATGTATCATGGAAGAAATGGAACTTGCATCGTTTGACGGTACCAGGCTGTACCTGAAAAAAGAGACAGCGGAAATCAA
>CANCXY010000025.1 GCA_947381875.1 uncultured Clostridia bacterium
CGCAGCCCCTTTGGAAACCCATCCTGTTCCAAAATTAGCTGTCTCGTGCGCCGGAAAGTACCCAATTTTCCCTCTATTTCCCGCCTGCGGGCAGAGAATGGCTTGCCTTTCCCGCATTTTGCGGTATACTTATAGATAGCCCCCGGACAAGCCGGGAGCAGCCATCACAAAGGAGGAAAAATTTATGAACCAGACGATCACCGCCCCGAACGCCCCCGCCGCCGTGGGGCCTTACTGCCACGCGAAACGCGCGGGGGATACACTGTACACATCCGGCCAGCTTGGCCTGATCCCCGCCACTGGCGAACTGCCAGAGGGCGTGGAGGCCCAGGCCCGGCAGGCACTGGAAAACCTCTCCGCTGTACTTGCCGCCGCCGGCATGGGCTGTGCCGACGTGGTAAAAACCACCGTTTTCCTGGCCAATATCGGGGATTTTGCCGCCATCAATAAAATCTACGCGGAATTTTTCCCCGGCGAAGCACCCGCGCGCTCCTGCGTGCAGGCGGGCGCGCTGCCCAAAGGGGCGCTGTTTGAAATCGAGGCTGTCGCGGTGAAATAAGGGGCGGTATCCGCCGCCGCGGACGCCGAAAAGGAATAACACCATGCGGGAAGATATTTTAGGGAAGCTGCAAAAGGAAATACACCACAGATGCCTGGCGCCAACAAACAAATTTGGGATGGGATGCTACTACCATATTGCCGCCGTTGTGAAAAACGCGGAACACCTGGCGGGCAAATATGGCGCGGACAAAGAAGTTGTTATGATCGCGGCCTGGCTGCACGACATCGCCTCTGTTACTGATTACAGCTTGTATGAACTTCATCATATCCACGGGGCGGAAATAGCTTACAGTCTGCTAAAACAATATGGCTATGATGATGAGAAAATCCACCTGGTGCAAAAATGTATCCGAAACCACCGGGGCAGCGTAAATCTCCAAAGAAACAGCATCGAAGAATTATGCGTTGCTGACGCCGACGCGATCTCGCATTTTGACAGTATCCCCAGCCTGCTGTATCTGGCTTATTGTGAAAAGGGCATGGGGATAGAGGAAGGCCGGGAATTTGTAAAAGAGAAATTGATACGGAGTTTCCGAAAATTGTCTCCTGAAAGCAAAGAATACTATCAATCTAAATTTGAAAATGCTATGGAGATTTTGGGTTGAGCGGTTCCGAATGCGGCAGGCCGGATTTGGGACGCTGAGCTGTATCAGAAAGATGCCGCAGGAACGGGGTATACCCCGTTCCTGCGGCATCTTCTTACAGGATATGGTCCGTGATACAATCGTACCACTGTACATACGTTATCCCATTGACGGTAAGCCGGTCATTGTTCGGAAGCTGTTCGCTCCATTTCTTTTTGTACCGGTCGATGGCCCAGTCGTCGCGGTTGAACCTGCGCCATAAAACCGTCCTGCCATCCTTATCCAAAAACTGTTCTGATACCACATTGCTTTCATAGGTCTCAATATCCATCACGCAAACGGTATCATAGCTTTTCCCGCCGATTGTGACTGTATACCTTCCCACAATATCCAGCAGGAAGTCCTTGTGGGCGCTTGTAATAACCGTGCCCGTCCTTTGGATATCCCCCTTGGGGGCCAGGTGGATTTCATTGCCGCAGTTATCCTCCCCAAAGCCCCAGTTTTTCATAAACGCGTCGCCGTCGAGGAAGGTGATGTAATTGCGCACATCCCCGTCATGGCGGAGCGTCGCCAGGTAACGGCAATGGGTGTCGGTGAGCTGCGCTACAAACGTTCGGTAGATCACTTCTTTTTTATCCGAATAGGACGCCTCCCGCGCGGTCAGCTCCACGCCCTCAATCCCGTGGACTTTGGCCTTGCCCGTGACCTCCATATCGTATACATGGCCGCACTTGCGGGAAGGGATGTCGTACATGCCCCAGGATATCTTTTCCCCTAACCGGGGAACCAGGAACCATCCCATCAGTTCTTCCCATTTCACCGCAAACGGCGGCTCGCTTCTTTCTTCGATCCTGTATTCGGGAAGCCATTCCGGCAGCTTTTTCATAGCGTTTTCTCCTTTCGGTGCGATGGCGCGATATGGATAGTTCTTTTTGAAGTTCCGCTTTGCCGTATGCAGCCTGCTCTTGACCGTCCCAACAGGGATACTCAGCCGCCGCGCGATTTCCGCCTGCGGCATTTTTTCCCAGAAGGAAAGATAGAGGATCTGTTTATCCCGCTCGGCTAACAGGCCCAGGGTCTCCCTGACCGTATCGGCATTGGAAAGGCCGTACCTGCTGTCGTACAGCTCCTTTTCGTTCAGCTCGTCCAGGGGAATCTCATACCGCGCCGCCCTGTTTCGGAAATAGTCTGTGCATTTGTTCCGGGCAATGCTGATGATCCACGCCTTGAACGATTCCCTGTTTTTCAGTTGGGGAAATTTCTGATAGGCTGTCAAAAACACTTCCTGCAAAACGTCGTCCGCGTCGGCTTTGGCGTCCATCCGAAATTTTACAAACCGTTCTACAGACACGCGTTCCGCTTTCAGCAGCTCCTCAAATTCGTCCATATCCTCACCACCTTTTTTCCGGTGTTCCCCCGTCCGGAGGGCGGGGGAACACCGTCAAGTATTTTTGTGCGATGAAAACCGGTTTCACAGATATAGACGGTCCTCTGCATCGAAAGGTTCATGAAAAAGCCACAATTTCTGTATTTCCCCGCCACAACAGCAGGGGAATAGGGGAATACAGGAAAAATATCTCTGCACCCCGAACATATCCCGGAGGGGCGGCCTGCCCGAACCGGCTTTTTATAGGGCCGCTTTTTCTCCAATATCCGGCTCCGCGCACAGGGCAATACTCTCCCCCGCTTTGCCCTCCGTCTCAAACAGGATAATCTCATTTCCTCCCTTGTGCAGAAGCGGGGCGGGGATATACAAACGCTTCTGCGGGCCGATTTCCCAGAACCTTCCTATGTTCACGCCGTTGACAAACGCACAGCCTTTGCCCCAGCCCGCGAAATCCAAAAACGTATCCGCCAGCTCGTCCGCCTCAAAGGTGAAGCGGTAAAACGCGGGCAGGCCAGGCCGACAGCCTTTTGAAAAGTCGATCTTATCTATATTATCCAACGGCAGCGGATACTGTTCCCATCCGCTCTGCGCGTGCCCGTTGATCTCCACGCTCTGGTCTATGCCCTTGCGCTGCTCCTCCAAACGCTGGCCGTAGTTGACGCGGCCCATGTTCTCCATGAGGATTTCCAGCGGCGCGCCTTTTTCAAATGTCACATCCAGTTTCTTTTCCTCCAACAGTTCCCTGTCATAGAGTGTGGCGGCGGGCTTGCCGTCTATGAAAATGTTGGCGCGGTCGTTTGCTTTCCAAAGACGGATGCGCTCGATATGCGTTTCCGTTTTCAGCGCCGACCGATACAGGATATACCCATAGTTTTGCCCCAGGCGCTCCATCGACTGCGGCCACGCGCTTTCGGTTGGCGCGCTGATGTCCCCCAGCACGGCAAACAGCCCAACTTTTTCTTTTACAGGCAGCGTGCCATAGGCTTTTCTGTGAATGTCTGCGGAAAACCGTACTTCGGGGATGGGATGATATTTCGCAATAATTTCCCGATAGCGGCGGTATTTTTCGGTGATCTGGCCGTCCTCTGTCAAAACCGCGTCGTAATCATAGGAGGTTACGTCGGGCGTCAGCTTGTCGTAATAATTCGCGCCGTTCATAAAACCGAAATTTGTGCCGCCCTCGAACATGTAAAAATTCACGTTCCCTTTTTCCAAAAGCGCGTCCAGGTCGCGGACGGACGTTTCAAGGTTCCCCGTCATATGGCCGCCGTTGCCCCAGTGGTCGAACCAGCCGATCCAGAACTCGGTACACATCAGCGGGCCGGCGGGCAGGAAACGGCGCAGCTCCGCAAAATTCACGTCGGCATGGGAGCCGAAATTAGCCGTGGGCAGCACGCCGTCCACGCTGCCGCCGGAGAGGTTTTCCTCGGTGGGGCCGTCGGAGGTGATGAGCGGGACCGTCACGCCCTCTTTGCGCATCAGGTCACGCAGCCACGCAAGATAGGCGGCGTCGTTCGCGTAGGAGCCGTATTCGTTTTCCACCTGCATCAGGATAACAGGGCCGCCCCGGTCGATTTGCAGCGGCACAAGCTCCCGCATCAGCACATGGTAATATTCCTCCACATGCCGCATAAAGCGCGGGTCAGACACCCGCAGACGTATGCCGTCCTCCGCCAACAGCCACGCGGGCAGGCCGCCGAACTCCCACTCCGCGCAGATATAGGGTGACGGGCGCAGGATGACATACAGCCCCAGCGCCTGCGCTGTTTCCACAAAGCGCCGGACATCCGCCATACCCCCAAAACAGAACTGCCCTTTGCGCGGCTCGTGCAGGTTCCAAGGGACATATGTTTCTACCGTGTTGCAGCCCATCGCCTTGAGCTTTTCCAGGCGGTCGCGCCAGTATTCCGGCACCACGCGGAAATAGTGGATCGAGCCGGAGACGAGATGGAACGGCGCGCCGTCCAATACAAAGGAATTACCTTTGATTTCAAATTCCATGTTTGTTTCCCTCCTGATTCTTCTAAATATATGCTTTCCTGTCCCCTGCCGCTGACGGGGCATCAAGCGAATTTGCGCTTTTACCGTTGGCGAGGAACAGAAAGGTGTACCCACAGCGTATCGGCGTTTTCCGTGCAGGCGTAAGCCGCCGCCGACATCACCGTGCGGGCGATATTCGGCGGGCAGCAGGCACAGCCGAACCACTTCTGCCGGATGGGCTTTACATGGAAAAGGCGGCTGTCCCGGCGGCAGGCTTCGGGGTAAACGCTCAGCGGATTCACATAGAAAAAGCTCTTACCGTCCAGTGCCATCCCGGAAAGCACCGTGTTGTATAAGGCGCGCTCCATCACATCGGCATATTCCGCTTTGGGGGCAATCTCCAGCATGCGCCGCGCGAAAAACACAAGACCGATTGCGGCGCAGGTCTCGGAATAGGCGCTGTCGTTCGGCAGGTCGAACGGATAGGAGAACGCCTCGCCGTGGACGGTGCCGCCCATGCCGCCGGTGATATACATCTTTTCCTTCGTGATACTCTCCCAAAGGCGCTCGCAGGCAGCATATAAGGGTTCGTCTTTTGTCAGGCGCGCCACATCGGCCATGCCGGAATAGAGGTAGGCGGCCCGGACGGCATGGCCCACCGCCTCTGCCTGTTCCCGCACGGGCAGGTGCGCCTGCTGGTAAGCGTAGCGGTCGGGGTCGGTGTTGGGTTTGTGGGGCTTGCCGTCCAGCGCATCACGCCTGCGGGCCTCCTCGTCATAGTAAAAGGGCTGTTTGCCGCGCTCGTCGATAAAGAATTTGCTCAGCGCCAGATATTTCTCCTCCCCGGTGGCCTCGTACAGGCGCGCCAGGGCCATTTCCGCGATCTCATGGCCGGGGTAGCCTTTGCACTGTCCCGGCGCCGGGCCGAAACGCTCCGCGATATAGTCGGCAAAGCGGCAGGCGGCACGCAGCAGCTTTTCCTTGCCCGTGGCCTGCCAATACGCCACCGCGCCTTCTGTCAGATGGCCGAAGCAGTACAGCTCATGATGGTCTTTCAGGTTCGTGAACGCCCTGTCCATGCCGTTGAGGATATAATATGTATCCAAATACCCATTCTCCAACTGGGCGGAACATACCAGGTCGATGGCCTCGTCCGCTGTCTTTTCGAGTTCCGCGTCCGGGTGCTGCGTAAGCGAATAGGCCACAGCCTTGATCCATTTGGAGAAGTCGGTATCCTGGAATACAAAGCCGTAGAATTTATCCGGGTCCGGGTGTGCGGGGTCGTCCGGGAGCGCCTCAAAGCCCCGGAAGGTATAGGCGGGCGGCACATAGGCCGCGCCCCGCTCCTTCTTCTCCCGCTGCATACGCGCCGCCGCGCGGAAATTGTGCATACAGTAGCTGGGTGCGGCGTCTGGTATGCGGTCATTGAGGGCGTCCCACTGATACGGCAATACCTCCGTGCGCACAAGCTCCTGCTGTGCGCGCCAGAAATCATCTGTTACCTTTACATTTTTCAGATTGACCGGGGTGTTGAAATATTTTGCGTCCATTGCGCCGCCTCCTACCACATTTTGTATACCGCGCAAGCGTGGGCGGGCAGCGTGGCGGACAGTTCCCCGTTTTCTATTCTGGCCACTGCGCCTGTCCACAGCTCTGTCCCGGCTGTATACCGCGTTTGTGTTCCTACCCGCTTTTCCCCGTCCGAGAGGTTGAACAGCGCCAGGTATGCCGTACCCTCTTTGACATTTTCCGCCGTCCAGACGGATTCACTTTCACTGCGGCAGATTTGGCGCGGGCGGCAGTCCGGCGTGAGCATTGCCAGGATGTCACGGTTCGTAAGCAGAGAGAGCGTCCAGTCGTCCAGCTTCGTCAGCTCTGCGCCCAGCATCAGCGGGGAACCAAACAGGCACCACAGCGTCATCATCGTGCGCTGTTCCTCGCGCGTAAAATGGCTGTTCCACTCGTCCTTGCCAAAGCCGCCGCCAAGTATGCCCAACGGCAGCATGTCGCAGTCCGGGTAGCACCCGGCTTCGATGTGGTCCTGCCACAGCTCGCAGCGGTAGAACATGGCTTTCAGCAGTTTCCAGTCATCCCAGAAATCGTCGGTGATGCGCCACATATTGGCGTACTGCTTGTAATGCCACGCCTTTTCGATCAGCGCCGGGCCGGGAGAGAGCGACAAGACAATAGGCCGCCCGTGCTTTTCAATGGCCTTTGCCAACATCTCGATTTCATGCCGCCCGTCGTACCCACCACCGGGGACCCAGTTGTTGGTATTGCAGATGTCGTCGCACTTGATGAAATCCACGCCCCAGGAGGCGTATAACCCAATGATGGAATCGTAGTACGCCTGCCCCGCCGCGCTGTCCCGCACGCCGTACATATCGGGGTTCCAGCGGCAGACGGAGGACGGGTCCGCGACCATATCCGCCGTCACGTCCACACCCAAAATTTTCGCGTGCGCGTGCGCGGCGGCACGCGGGATGCCGCGCATGATATGGATGCCGAATTTTAAGCCGAGGCTGTGGATATACTGCGCCAACGGCGCAAAGCCCTGCCCATTTGCGGAGGACGGGAAGCGCGCGGGGTCGGGTAGCAGGCGGGCGTATTCATCCATTTCGACCGCGCCAAACGGGATATACTGGAACTTGTCCCGCATCGACCCAGGGTCATGGGCATACCACTCGATATCCACCACCACATATTCCCAGCCGAAGGGTATCAGCTTTTCGGCCAGTACGCGGGCGTTGGCGCGCACCTGTTCCTCGTTGACCGTCGTATCGTAGTAATCGTAGCTGTTCCACCCCATTGGCGGGGTGGGGGCAAAGGTGTTTTTGTGCATGATAACCATCCCCTCATATGCCGCGCACCGGGGCGGACGGCATAGCCGAAAAGCCCTATCCCGTGCGGGCGGATTCCTCTATTATAGCATGTTTCCGGCGTTTGGGCCTATCAAATATGCCGGGCACACCAAAAAAGCAGGGCAACCCCCTTTCCGGGCTGCCCTGCTTTTCGTCCATGCTTGGAAAACTGTGCGGAATGAAGCGGACGACATGCGTCCTCTGGCCTAATCCGATCCCGTCAGGCCATCATGCCGCCATCCACCACGATGGTGGTGCCGTCCACATACGACGCTTCCTCGCTGGCGAGGAACGCCGCCACGGTGCCGATCTCACGCGGTTCGCCGCCGCGCCCCATCGGGATCATCGTCAGCGTTGCTTTCGTAAACTCGCCGTCCTTAGGCATCATCTCGGAGAAGATGGTGCCGGGGCAAATCGCGTTGACGCGGATCTGCTTATCCGCAAGCTCTTTCGCCATAGATTTTGTAAACGAAACCACAGCGGCCTTGCTGGCGGCATAGGAGAACATATTCGGCGCGCCGCCAAACGCGCCAATGGACGCCATGTTGATGATATTGCCCCCACCCTGGAACGTGTTCACGGCGTATTTTGTGGCGACCACATACGCGCGCAGGTTCAACGCCATGACCTGATCGAAATCCTTTTCTATATCCATCGTCGCCAGGTTGAAGTTCTTGAGTACGCCGGCGTTATTCACCAAAATATCCACCTTGCCCCAGGTCTTTACAGCGGTATCGAACAGGTTGGCGATGTCCGCCTCGTTCGTCATATCCGCCTGTACGAACAGGACTTCCAGCCCCTTGCCTTTCAGCTCCGCCTCGATCTCCTTGCCCTTCTCCATGCGGCGGCCGCAGAACACGACTTTCGCGCCTTCCTCAGCCATTACCGTTGTAACACCCACGCCGATACCCGCTGTAGCACCGGTGACGATCGCAACTTTTCCATTGAGTTTACCCATTTGTACAACACTCCTTTATTTTGATTTGCGCGTTCCTTTACAGGATGCCGTATATATGATAAAATTATACCAAAAGAAACACTTTCCGCAAAGAGACGATACGGGCGAAAAAGTACACAACCAAACAAAAACGGGAAAAAAGTCTACTTTTGCGGCGCAGGGGGAGGGAACGGGCCTGAAAGAAAAAGCAATCGCAGCCACACGCGGCGCGTGTGCTATCCGCCGCGCGCTGGTGGAGCTGCTGGGCGAAAAGGCGTACAGCGATATTACCGTCGGGGAGCTTATCCAGCGTTCCGCCTACAGCAAATCGTGTTTTTACCAGCATTACTGCGACAAGCTGGACGTTGCCGAACAGACTGTACAGGAGGAAGCCGCGCTGTATGTGCGGATGCTGATCGACCAGATGCGCCGCCATGCCAATGTCCGGGAGGAGCAGATGTACTATTACCAGATCGCTCTTGGAACCTTCCGCTATATCGCGCAAAAGCAGCCTTTTTATCGCCTGTTGTTCCGCGATAAATTCCCCGGCATGGGGCTGGAATATTTCTGCGACTTAGCGGCGGACGATTTTCTGCGCAGCACACCGTTCCGGCCAAACACAGCCTATTCCCCGCAGGCGCTGGAGATGTTTTATTACTGTTCCACCCATATGGTGATGCGCCGTATCCGGTACTGGGATCTGCACGATTTTTCCCAAACGCCGGAGGAGCTGGCGGCCCTCACCGCAACGCTCTCAGAAATGGAAAAACCGGGGCAGGTATTTCCGCCGGAAGATAGTGACGCGGGGTAACGGGGACGCGCCCCGGCGAAGGGAGTGTCCAAAGCGGGGTGTTTTTGTGTATTCCCCCGCCCGTAGGGCGGGGGAATACATGGAAATTAACTCCGCGGTTTGGACACTCCCCCGGCGAAAAAGATGTTGCAAAAAGGCGGCGGCTGTGCTATACTCTGTGTTGTAGATGGGCTGAGGGAGCCAAAGCGCCGCCGTTTTGGGGCGGGCGTGTATCCTTTGGCCGATGAATCAAGTACGGTACACTGTCCAAGAGTTGGTGGGCAGTGTATTTTCGAGTAGGGGACAAATTTTGTGGAGGGGAAAGTATATGAAATCATTTGCACAGATGGACCGCGAGGAACTGCGCGCGCTGAAAACGCGCCTGGAAAAAGAATTTGAGCAGGAGAAAGCGAAAGGCCTTTCCCTCAATATGGCGCGGGGCAAGCCCGGCGCTTCGCAGCTGGCGATTTCCATGCCCATGCTGGATATGATCAACAGCGGGTCGGATATGAACACGCTGCTGGGGAATGACACCCGCAATTACGGCGACTGGGACGGGATTGGCGAGTGCCGCCAGCTTCTGGCCGATATGATGGAGGTGGACAAGCCCAATGTGATTGTGTGCGGCAACTCCAGCCTGAATATCATGTATGATACGGTCATGCGCTCCATGCTGATGGGCGTGAACGGGTCGACGCCGTGGTGCAAGCTGGACAAAGTGAAATTCCTGTGCCCTGTGCCAGGGTACGACCGGCATTTCCGCATTACCGAGCTGATGGGCATTGAAATGATCCCCGTGCCGCTGGGCGAGGATGGGCCGGATATGGATATGGTGGAGCGGTATGTCCATGAGGACGCCGCTGTCAAAGGGATTTGGTGCGTCCCCAAATATTCCAACCCGACCGGTATCACCTATTCCGATGAGGTTGTTTACCGGTTCGCGCACTTACAGCCGAAAGCTGACGATTTCCGCATTTTCTGGGACAACGCCTACTGCATCCATCATCTGTTTGAGGGTATCGAGGATAAAATACCCAACATTTTGAAAGAGTGCGAAAAAGCGGGCAATCCCAATATGGTGTATATGTTCGCGTCTACGTCTAAAATCAGCTTCCCTGGCTCCGGGGTGTCGGCTATCGCAACGTCGCTGGAAAATATGGCGTATATTAAGAAATTCATGACAACGCAGATCATCGGGCACGATAAAATCAATCAGCTCCGGCATGTGCGGTTCTTCAAAAATATCGACGGGCTGAACGCGCATATGAAGAAACACGCGGAGCTTCTTCGGCCGAAATTTGAGGCGGTGCTGAATATTTTGGAATCCGAGCTGACGGGGCTTGGGATCGGGAGCTGGACAAGACCGCGCGGCGGGTATTTTATCTCGTTTGACGCTATGCCCGGCTGTGCAAAAAATATCGTGGCGAAATGCCGGGAACTGGGCGTGGTGCTGACGGAGGCGGGCGCGACGTATCCGTATGGGAAGGACCCGGCGGATTCCAATATCCGCATCGCGCCTACGTTCCCCACGCCGGAGGAAATGGTGCAGGCGACGAGGATTTTTGTTTTGTGCGTGAAGCTGGCGGCGATTGAAAAGTTGGAGGAGCGGTAATCGGCGGGGCGGAAGCGTGAAATGCGCCGCTGGAATGGGAGGGATATCCTGTTCCGGCGGCGTTTTGTTTTATAATCGAGTGGTATTTATCGACTGCTGATGTCGTTTTTCACTTCTTCGCTTTCTCCTCAAAAATTTTCCCGTGCCTGGCCTCATATGCTTTTATACAGTTCCGAACCAACATCAAGACCTGGCTATTGACAGAACGCCCTTCGTAATCCGCCACAACGTGCAGCTTGTCCAGCATGGTTTCATCCATTCGGAAAGAGACACTTTTTATTGCCATAAGCACGCGCTCCTTTCATGTATTTTATGAACCATTCTTCGTGGTGGATAAGGCGTTTCAGGACGTCCTTTCGCACCGCTTCCCTTTTGCCGCTTTCAGTGAATCACTGGTTATATTATAGTGGTTCGGTGGTTCACTTGTCAATAGGGAAAGTGAATTTTTCACCTCTTGCGTATCTGGTTCACTGATGGTATAATGTGACCGAGGTGATAACATGGCAACCAAAAAGCCGAGGTATTCCATTACATTAGATGATGATATGTTCAAAGAAGTAGAGAATTTCCGCTTTGAACACCGTTATCAAACACGCAATCAAGCAACGATAGAACTTATCCGTTTAGGGCTTGAAACGGTTAAAGGACAAGAAAAAGAGCGCAAAAACAAGCCCTCTGCCGAGGAGACTGAGTGAGCGAGCCATTGGAAAACACAGGCTGAATCCGTAATGCTCTGGATAATCTTCTTCCCTTTGGCGTCCATGAAGTCAACTCTTTTTATTTGTTATTCTACGACTATTATACGTCGAAACAAATCGTTTGTCAAGAGCATTTTGTGATTTTTTGTTAATACTCGACTTTTTTGTGATAGTCTAATGCACGCAAGGGGGTAATGCTATGACACTTGGTGAACGAGTACGCAAATTACGAAAGCTGAAAGGCCTTACTCAACAAGAATTTGCTGACCGTATCGGAATAAAAAGGAATTCAGTTGCAACCTATGAAATTGGCCAGAGTGAACCCATTGGTGCTGTTGTCTCCCTCATCTGCCGGGAATTTCACGTCAACGAAACCTGGCTACGTACAGGGGAGGGGGAAATGTTTCTGCCAAGAACCATGTCTGATGAGATTTCATCCTTTGTCGAGGACATCCTCCGCGACGATTCGGATTTCCGGCGGAAGTTTATCTCGGTATTCGCCCGGATGAGTACGGACGAGTGGAAACTTCTTGAGGCAAAGGTTTTAGAACTTGCGGAGGAAATCAAAAAGGCTGACCCCTAACGGGGCCAGCCTTATCATTTGATTCCATAAAATGGCCGCAGCCACACAACCGCCCGGCGTACTCAACGCCTGGCGTCATACCGTTTCCTTGCCCTGCAATATCTCAGCAGCAGACGCACGCCGAGCGCAAGGGACGCACCGACAATCACGCCCGCCGTGTCGATCCAAACGTCTGTCAGAAGCCCGGCGCGGCCAGGCACAAAGAGCTGGATCGTCTCATCACAGAACGCGACGGAGAGGCCAAGCATACCGGCATAAAGGAACGTGCGCGGTATTCTCTGGCGCAGGATGGTGAACAGCAGCACCGCCAGCACGCCCAGCACCGAAAACTCCGTAAAATGCGCCAGTTTTCGGACGAACACGGACGAGAGCGGCGAATGTACAATTTCAGAGAGCGGCTGGCGCACACTCTCACTTTCCTGTGTGGACACCGCGTTCGGCTGCGCCGACCGTGCAAAGATGAAAAGAATCCAGAACAGGAGCAGTGCAAAACAAACCCAGAAATGCTTTTTCTTCATATTCCCGCTTTCCGCCCCGGCCTGCCCACCATGCTGGGCGTTGCGGGGGAGTGTCCAAAGCGGGGAAATACACGGCAATAAACCCGCGATGTGGACACTCCCCGCTGTGGCGGGGCATTCTATCAAAATTTTTGCATGGTATCCCATTTCCCCTGCGGGCAGTCCGGGGAGACGGGCAAAAGGCGGCTCCTGCCGCCGGGGTCACTGGTTGGAAATAAGGTGTTCGACCAAAATCTTCACGCCGATACCGACCAAAATCAGGCCGCCGAAAATCTGGGCGCGCGTACCGAGCCACGCGCCGAACCTGTGCCCTAACGCATGGCCGACCAGGCAGCACAGGAACGTCACACACGCAATAAAGGCGGCCGCAGCCGCAATATGTACATCCAGCGCGGCAAGGCTGACGCCGACTGCGAGCGCGTCGATACTGGTGGCGAACGCCTGCAAAAACATCAGGCGCAGGCTGAACGCATGGGGCGCGGCGGCCTGTTCCGGCGCGCGCATTTCCCGCATGGCATCCACCAGCATCTTGCCGCCGATGAACCCTAACAGCACAAACGCGATCCAGTGGTCGAACGCGCTGACGACCCCCGCGAAGGCGCGCCCCGCGAAATACCCAATCACCGGCATCAACCCCTGAAACACGCCGAACGAAAACGAAGTGAGCGCCGCCTCACCGCGCCGCAGCCCCGTATACGCCATACTGTTCGATACAGACACCGCGAACGCGTCCATCGAAAGCCCCAGCGCCAGCACAAACAACGTCAGTAAATCCATAATAACCCCTTTTTTCCGCGTATGCGGAAAAAATATCCAAAGTTTCGCCGGCCTTTTCCAAAGGCCGCGGAGTCCAGAGGCAGAGCCTCTGGGCAGGTCCGGGCGGCAGCCCGGCGGGTTCGGGCGGCAACCCGATATCAGGAAGCGCTGCGCGCCTCCACCAAAACGGCGTCGACGGTGACAACGCGGCCACTGCCGCGTTTCTGTATCTCCAAACACACAGTCTCGCCGGGCTTGTGGGTTTCCAGCACGCCGAGCAAATCGGAACCCGTTTCCAGCACCACGCCGTCCGCTGTCAAAATCACGTCGCCCGCGGTGATGTCGTGGTTGTTCAGGTCGCTGTACATTTCCACTTCCGTGATGTACAGCCCCTGGGAGGGCAGGCCGTTTGCGGGGCCTGTCGCGGGCGTCAGCGCGACCACCATCACGCCCAGCGCCACGCGATCTTTGACATAGCCGTAGTCGATCAAATCGCCCACAATGGGCTGCGCGTCCGCCGACGGGATGGCAAAGCCAAGCCCCTCATAGGCGTCACTGCGCATCTTGGAGGAACTGATACCGATTACTTGCCCGAACCGGTTCACAAGCGCGCCCCCTGAATTGCCGGGATTGATGGCGGCGGATGTCTGAATCAGGTGCATGGTGATCACGCCGTTGTCGGTGCGCACCGACACCTCCCGGTCCAGCCCCGAAATGATCCCCTGCGTCACCGTGCCCGCAAACTGCCCCGCCGCGTTGCCAATCACGATTGCCCGTTCCCCCACCTGCAATGCGTCCGAGTTGCCGAACACCGCCGGTACCAGGTCTTCCGCCGTCACCTTCACAACGGCGAGGTCGCTGCGCGTATCGGCCCCCACGACCCACGCGTTCAGCTCGCGCCCGTCCTCCAGCGCCACCGTTACAACATCGGCCTTCTCCACCACATGCGCGTTGGTGACAATAAACCCTTCTTTATTGAATATGACGCCACTGCCGCTCCCCATCACCGAAAGCTCATTTTTCTGATACACATTGATGCACACGACACTCGGCCCCACACGTTTCGCAATCTCCACCGTCGAAAGCCTGTCGTCCTCGCTCTCCGGCGGCTGCTCAATCGTAAAGCTGGGCACCTCCCCCGGATTCGGACGCACCGGCCTGCGGCTCTCCCGGATCATCTGCGCCGCCGTGTTCGCCAAAAGCAGCAGCGCCGAAAGCCCTAACAGGAACGCCGAAAGCACCAGCGCCGCCCGCCCGCGCCGCCTGCGCCCCCCTTCCTGCCGCGGCGCGCCATACCCCTTCGGCGGCGGGCACGACCCGCCCGCGTTCTGGGAAACGTACATGCAAACCCCTCCCTTTTCCGGGCTGCCGCCCGCCAAAGGGCGCTGCCCTTTGGAATCCTGCCAGAGGCTCTGCCTCTGGACTCCGCCGGGCGCTGCCCGGACCCGCCACCCTTTGAAAAGGGTGGACGGAAACTTTAATCGCGGCCAAACTGCGTTTGGCCGCAGGTCATTCCTCTTTTACCTTGCCCGCCGTGATGGGCGACGGCGCGGGCGGGGTGGGCAGCGTGAAGAAGAATTCAGTGTATTCGTTTTCGTGGCTGTCTACCCAGATCTTGCCGCCGGACAGGTTTACCAGCACCTTACAGATGTGCAGCCCCAGGCCGCTGCCCGCCGCGTTTAAGCCCCGGCTTTTATCCTCTTTATAGAATCTGTCGAAGATATACGGTAGAGAGTCCCTCGCGATGCCCGCGCCGGTATTGCGCACCCCTACAGTGACAAAGCCCTTGCCCTGCGTGACGCTGAAACGCATCTCGCCGCCCTCGTCACAGAATTTGATGGCGTTGTCTACTAAGTTATACAGTACCTGGTAAACGAGGTCGGGGTCGGCCTGCACCATCGTTTTGGTGGGGGCAAACCCGGTGAGCTGGACGCGCTTTTCCACAAGGCGCGGCTCTACCCCGAACGCCACGCTTGTGATGCTCTCCCAAATATCATAGGCGATGGCGTTTACCTTGTACTCGCCCGCCTCCAATTTGGTGATGTCCAGCATGTTTTTGATCAGCCGCGTCAGACGCCCCACTTCCTGGGAGACAATGCCTAAATAGTGGTCGCGGCTCTCCGGCGGGATGGTGCCGTCCAGCATGCCGTCAATAAAGCCCTTGATGGTCGTCATCGGCGTGCGCAGTTCGTGTGCGATATTGCCCATGAAGCTGCGGCGGGACTGGTCAATCTTTTCCAGGCTCCCGGCCATGTTGTTGAAGGTCTCCGCCAACTGCGCCAGTTCGTCATCACCCTCCACGGGCACGCGCGCCGCGAAATCGCCGCCGCCGAATTTCCGCGCGGCCTCCGAAATGCGGCGCAGGGGCGTCGCCATACGGTTCGTCAGCACGATGGAAAGCACGCTGGAGACCATCAGCATCAGCCCCGCCGAAAGGATGAACGTGGAGAACAGGTTGGCAAGGTATTCCGTCAGGCTGTCGGCGTTCGTGCCCGCGAACACATAGCCCGCCAGCGCGCCGTCCGCGTCTAAGAACGGCTTGCCCGCCGCATAATAGCGCCCCGGAAATACGCCGCCCAGCGTGCCCAGTTCCTCATACATGCCCTTGTTCAGCGCCTGCTCACACAAGCGCGCGCCAATCTGCACGCCCTGGTATTCCACCGGGACGGAAAGCATCACGACCCCCGCCGCGTTGGTGACAAGGATTGTTTTGTTGGAGGCGCGCGCCGTCAGGGTGACAGCGCGTACCATAGCCCATTCCAGGCCCGCATCCTGGAGCGCTTCGCGGATATTCCCCTCCATCGCCTCCCGGATCGCCAGAATCGCGTTGTCGATGGTGCCAATCAGCGCGTCGCCGTTTTCCTCCCGGAAATAGCCCGTCGCCAGATACATCTGGATAAACCCCATCACCGCAATGCTGCATATCAGCAAAAGCGCGGTGGAGTAAAAGTACCGCGTGGTAATGCTTTTGCGCATATTACGCCTCCGGCGCTTCAATCTCCCCTGTAAATACCTCAACGGCATTGCCGGTCATGAACATGGTTTCGGGCGTCCAGCGGATGGTGAGCGTGCCGCCCAGCAGCTTCACGTCGATATCCGTATCCCTGAGGCACAGCCCTTTCAGCGTCGCCGCCGCCACACTGGCGCAGGAGCCGGTGCCGCAGGCCAGCGTCTCGCCGCTGCCGCGCTCCCACACGCGCATGGCTAAGTGCGTCCCGTCAATCACCTGCAAAAACTCCGTGTTCACGCCCTCCGGGAACAGCGGTTTCGCCTCCATCTCGCGCCCCAGCGCCGCCACATCCAGCGTCTCCACCTCCGGCACGAACACGACACAATGGGAATTGCCCATAGAGACTGCCGTCATCCGGCGCTCCACGCCGCCGAGCGTCACGGGGACATCGACGGCGGGCGACGCAAAGCCCGCAACCGGCACCTTTTCCGGCTCAAACACGGGCGCGCCCATGTTGACGGTGAACAGTTCCGGCGTTTCCTGCACAATCAGGCGCATGCCCGCGCGCGTTTCCACCCGCGCCTCGCCGCCCTTTGCGTAGCCGTGGCGCAGCAGATATGCCCCTACGCACCGCACGCCGTTTCCGCACATATTGCCCTCGGTGCCGTCGGCGTTAAACATGCGCATGCGGCCATCGGCGATTTCCGACGGGCAAATCAAAATCACGCCGTCGCCGCCGACGCCTGTGTGCCGGTCGGACAGCCGCCGCGCCAATGCGGCGGGGTCGCGCACAGTTTGAGAGAAACAGTCTACATAAATATAGTCGTTTGCACAGCCGTGCATTTTGATAAATTTCAGCAGGGACATCAGGGGGTCACTCCTCTCTTTCATATACCGCCAAGATCTCCCTGGCGATCTCGCGGCGCGGACGGCGCGTATCCATCGCGCGCTGCTCAATATAGCGGTGCGCCGCGGGTTCTGTGAGCTGCTGGTACTGGATCAGCGCGCATTTTGCGCGGTCGACCAGGCGGATATCCTCTATCTGGCGCGCCAGCGCGCGGTTCTGGCTTTGCAGGGCCATGATGCGGCTGTTCGCCGCCAGTGCCATACGCACCGCATGTGCAAACGCGGCGCGGTCCAGCGGCTTTGCCACAACGAACACGCCCGCGTCCTCCACGCGCGCGGCAGCGCTCTCCGCCTGGCCCGCCCTGGTAATCAGCACAATACCCGCGCCTGTCTTTTCCGCCGCCAGCACCGCCAATTCATGGCCGAATTCATCGGACAGAGGCGCGTTGATTACCACAAGCCGCCATTCCCCCGCCAGCAGTGCCCGCCGCGCCTCGGCCCCGCTGCCCGCGTGTTCCGCGCCCGCAAGGCCCAGCGGCAAAAGCGCCGTGCGCAGTGTATCCACCGCCTTTTCCGCGCTGGATACGATCAACAGGTCCCGTTCCCCCATCATAGCGCGGAGAAATTTGCCGCACGGAAAATCGCTTCCGTATCCAGCGCGGCGGCAAAGCGGTCCAGTTCTTTTCTTTTCCGCTTGAGCCAGACGTACATGGCGGACGACTGGAGGACCTCGCGCACAAACTTTGAGTCTTCGGCTTTCGCGACGGCCTCCTCTATCGACGCGGGCAGTTTTTCCAGTGCTTCCTTGCCCGCGCGGTTCACCCACCAGGACGAGATTGTGCCCGGTATGCGCTTGTGTTCCATCCCTTCCAGCCCCGCCGTCAGCAGCAGCGCGAACGTCAGATACGGTTCACACGCGGCGTCCGGGAGGCGCACTTCCAGGCACGCCTTTTCCGGCGTTGGCCCGGCAATCCACCGCACGATGCTCCCCCGGTCAGGGTCGACATTCAGGTCTTTCAGGCGCGCGTAGCTGTCCGGCATGGGGTTTGTGAACGCGCACAGCTCCGGGGCGCGCTCCACAATGCCCGTCATAAAGGAGGCGGCCTGCTCGCTGAGGCGGCCGTTTTCATCGGGCGCAAAGAGGTTCCGTCCGTCCTTGATCGGCGCAATATGGATGTGCATGCCGCTGCCGGGCTGCCCCGCGAGAGGCTTTGGCCCGAACGAGGCAAACAGGCCGTTGTTCGCCGCGACCGTGCGCACCACCTGTTTGAACGTGACAACATCATCCGCCGCCGTGACCGGGGCGGCGCGGCGGAAGTCGATTTCATTCTGCCCCGGCCCCTGCTCGTGGTGGCTCATGGAGGGGCGCAGGGACATTTCCTCCAGCGTCAGGCATATTTCGCGCCGCACGTTTTCGCCGCCGTCCAGCGGCGCGACATCTAAATACCCCGCCTCATCCTGTGGGCGCTGGGTGGGCCGCCCCTGTTCGTCGCGCAAAAACAGGTAAAATTCACATTTTGTGCCCATGCGGCAATCCCAGCCCGCCTCGGCCAGCCGGTTTACCGCGCGCTGCAAAACATACCGACCGTCCGCCCGAAAAGCCTCCCCCTCCCCATTGCGGATATTGCAAAACAGACGCATCACGCGCCCGCTCTGGGGCCGCCACGGCAGCACGCTGAGGGTGGCGGCGTCCGGGAACAGACGCAGGTCGCACGGTTCGTTCTCAAAACGGTCCGTCACAGCGGCGATATCTACCGCGACACCCGTCTCAAACGCGCCAGCCAGCTCGCCGGGCAGGATCGAAACATTTTTCAGGTTGCCCATCAGATCGCAAAACGCCAGGCGGATGAACTTGACATCATTCTCCTCCACAAACTGCAAAACCGATTGCACAGTAGAATCCATACACGCTCACGTCCTTTCCCCATATTCTTGTGTGTTCCCCGCCCTGCTGACGGGGAACCACATAAAACTGTCTGCGCGGCCCCAGTCCTTTGGAACAGGATGGGTTTCCAAAGGGGCTGCGCCCCTTTGGCGGAGTCCAGAGGCGGCGCCTTTGGCAGGATTCCAAAGGGCAGCGCCCTTTGGCGGTTCCCGGCTATACGTCCCGTTCCAGATACTGCTCCCTCTCAGCGCCTACAGACACATAGCGGATGGGCACGCCGACGGCCTTTTCCAGATAGGCGATATACTCCTGCGCCGCGCGGGGCAATTCCTCCATTGTGCGGCAGCCGGAAATGTCGCATTGCCAGCCGGGCAGTGTGATATTGATGGGCTTCGCCCTGTTTTGCGCTTCGCCGTAGGGGAAATCCTCGGTGCGTTTCCCGTCCAGCTCATACGCGACGGTGACGGGGATTTCGGGCAGGGAATCTAAAATATCGAGCTTTGTCAGCGCGATTTCATCCGCGCCCTGCGCGCGGCAGCCGTAGCGGCTTGCGACTGCATCAAACGGGCCTACGCGGCGCGGGCGTCCTGTGGCCGCGCCATATTCGCCGCCCGCCTCGCGCAGGCGCTCGGCTTCCTCGCCAAACAGCTCACAGGGGAACGGGCCTGCGCCTACGCAGGATGAATACGCTTTCATCACGCCAATGTTTTTGTCGATTCGGTGGTTGGGTACACCTGCGCCCACGGGGGCGTATGCGCCGATCACGTTTGAGGACGACGTAAACGGGTAGATGCCGAAATCAATATCGCGCAGCGCGCCCAACTGGGCCTCGAACAGGATGTTTTTGCCTGCCTTGGCCGCCGCGTCCAGGTATGCGCCCGCGTCGCAGATATAGGGTTTCAGCGGCTCGCCCCATTTTTCCAGCCATGCCGCCATCTCGTCGGCGCTGACAGGCGGCTTGTGGTACACGCCCTCTATCGTCAGGTTCTTGTACGCCACGATTTCTTCCAATCGCGCGCGCGTTGTCTCGGGCGTGAGCAGGTCGCCCATGCGCAGCGCTTTCTTCATATATTTATCGCCGTATACCGGCGCGATGCCGCGCCGCGTGGAACCGTACTGCGCGCCCGCAAGGCGGTCCTCCTCGTAGCAGTCAAGCAGGCGGTGGTACGGCATGCAGATGACAGCGCGCTCCGAAATCTTCAAATGCTCCGGCGTGATGGTAATGCCGCCCTCCCGCAGCGCGGCAATCTCATTTACCAGATGCTCCAAGTCGATCACCATACCGTTGCCCATCACGTTGACA
>CANCXY010000026.1 GCA_947381875.1 uncultured Clostridia bacterium
CGAACCTGCGCAACGCGGCGGACCACCCGTTCTGGGCGGCGTTCCTGCGCGCATTCAACACGACGGGGTGGTTCTACGCGGTGTTCTATCTGCTGCTGATTGTCGGGTTCAACTATTTCTATGTGGCGATGCAGTATAACCCGGTGGAGATTGCGAACAACCTGCGCTCCAACAGCGGCACGATCCCCGGCTACCGTCCGGGGCGGCCCACCAGCGACTTCATCACGAAGGTGCTGAACAAGATCACGTTTATCGGCGCGGCATTCCTGGGCATCGTGGCGGTGCTGCCGATCGTGCTGAGCAATATTTTCGGCGTGAATATCTCGCTGGGCGGCACCAGCCTGCTGATTGTGGTGGGCGTAGCGCTCGACACGTCGCGCAGTTTGGAGTCGTTCATGCTGATGCGCCATCACAAGGGCTTTTTGGAATAAGCGGCCCACAAAGGGAAGGAGTAACGAAACATGAATCTGATCCTTTTGGGCGCGCCCGGCGCGGGCAAGGGGACGCAGGCGGAAATCGTGTGCGAAAAGCTGAACATCCCCTCCATCAGCACGGGCAATATCCTGCGCGCGGCAATGCGCGACGGCACCGAGATGGGCAAAAAGGCGAAAAGCTATGTGGATTCTGGCGCGCTGGTGCCTGACGATGTGATTATTGGCATCGTCAAGGAACGCCTGGCGCAGCCGGACTGCGAAAACGGGTTTGTTCTGGACGGCGTGCCCCGCACGGTGGCACAGGCCGAGGCGCTGGAGGAAATGGGCGTTTCCATTGACAAGGCCGTGGATATCGAGGTCTCGGACGAGACGATCATCGGCAGGCTTTCGGGCCGCCGGGTGTGCGGGGCGTGCGGCGCGAGCTATCATTTAGCCGCGAAGCCGCCGGTGAAGGAGGGCGTGTGCGACCGCTGCGGCGGCGCGCTGATCGTCCGCAAGGACGACGAGCCGGCCACCATCCGCGAGCGCCTCGCCACCTATCATACGCTGACCGAGCCGCTGGTGGAGTTCTACCGCGCGCGCGGGAAGTTGGTCGTCGTGGAGGGCCAGGAGACCGTGGCCGCCACGACGAAGGCGCTGCTGGAAAAGCTGGGGGTCTGAGCCGTGATCCGCATTAAGACAGCGAAGGAGATCGAGGCGATGAAGGCCGCCTGCCGCATCTCCGCCGAGGCACTGCGCCTGGGCGGGGCCGCGGTGAGGCCCGGCGTGACGACAGCGCAGATCGACAAGGTGATCCATGATTATATCGTGAGCCAGGGCGCGCGCCCGAATTTCCAGGGCCTGAACGGGTTTCCGGGGTCGGCGTGCATCTCGGTGAATGATGTGGTGATACACGGCATCCCCTCGCATGGCAAGGTGCTGCACGAGGGGGACATCGTGAGCATCGACACGGGGGCGCTGTTCGGCGGCTGGAACGGCGACAATGCGGCGACGTTCGCGGTGGGGCATGTATCGGACAGGGCCGCGGCGCTGATGCGCGTGACGAAGGAATCGCTCTATAAAGGGATTGCCGCCGCCCGGTGCGGCGCGCGCGTGGGCGATATCAGCGCGGCGGTGCAGAGGCATGTGGAAGCCGCGGGCTTTTCGGTGGTGCGCACCTATGTCGGGCACGGCGTGGGGCGCGCGTTGCACGAGGACCCGGAGGTGCCCAATTTCGGCGACGCCGGGCGCGGGCCGCGGCTGGTAAACGGGATGGTCATCGCGATTGAGCCGATGGTGAATGAGAAGGGGCATGTGGTGACGGACGGCAGCGGCGGGAAATGGAACATCCGCACCGCCGACGGCGGACTCTCGGCCCATTTTGAACATACCATCGCCATCACGAACGCGGGGCCGGTGATCCTGACGCAAGGTAAGGAGGCGCAGCAGCTTGTCTAAAGAGGACGTAATTGAAGTAGAGGGCACCGTCATCGAGGCGCTGCCAAACGCGATGTTCACCGTGGAGATTAAAGGCGGGCACCGGCTTCTGGCCCACATTTCCGGCAAGCTGCGCATGAACTTTATCCGCATCCTGCCGGGCGACAAGGTGACAGTCGAGATGTCGCCCTACGACCTGACAAAAGGGCGCATCACCTGGAGGACAAAGTAACCGGGCGCCGCCCGGACCCGCCAAAGGGCGCTGCCCTTTGGAATCCTGCCAGAGGCGCTGCCTCTGGACTCCGCCAAAGGGGCACAGCCCCTTTGGAAACCCATCCGGCGCGAAAACTGCGTTTTCGCGCACCTGTTTCGGGATGGTTTTTGGATACGTTTTGTGTAAGTTGCGGGGAGCCGTTTGGGCGGCTTTTCCCTGTTGGAAAGCCCGCTGCCATCCCCGCCGGAGGCGGGGATGCAAGTAAAATGGATTTCCCCGCATAACCTGGGCGAAAAGGAAGGAGGAGCAGGTATGAAGGTTAAGCCTTCCGTGAAACCGATTTGTGAAAAATGCAAGGTCATCAAACGCAAAGGGCGTGTGATGGTGATCTGCCCGAACCCCAAGCATAAACAGCGGCAGGGGTAAGTAAGAGGGGCCGGGTCTCGGCGCGGCCCCAAACATTGCAGGAGGTGCAACAAACCTATGGCACGTATTGCCGGAGTTGACTTGCCCAGAGAAAAGCGAGTCGAAATTGGCCTGACCTATATTTACGGCATCGGCCGCAGCGCCGCTGACGAGATCTTAGCCGCGACGAAGATCAGCCCTGATACGCGTGTGAAGGACCTGACGAAGGACGAGGAGGCGCTGATCCGCGACTACATCGACAAGCATTTTACTGTCGAGGGCGACCTGCGCCGCAACACCGCGCTGGATATCAAGCGGCTGACCGAGATCCAGTGCTACCGCGGCGTGCGCCACCGCAAGGGGTTGCCGGTGCGCGGCCAGCGCACCAAGACCAACGCGCGCACCCGCAAAGGCCCGAAGCGCACCGTGGCTAACAAGAAGAAGTAAAGGGAGGAAGCATCAAAATGGCAAAAGCAGCCCCCAAGAAAGGCGCGCCTGTGCGCACCAAGCGCCGCGAGCGCAAGAATATCGAGCGCGGCAGCGCGCATATCCAGTGTACGTTCAATAACACCATCGTTACCATCACGGATACGGCGGGCAACGCCATCTCGTGGGCCAGCGCGGGCGGCGAAGGCTTCCGCGGCGGCCGGCGTTCCACCCCGTATGCCGCGCAGACAGCCGCCGAGGCCGCCGCGCGCGGTGCGATGGAGCATGGCATGAAATCGGTAGAAGTGTATGTGAAGGGGCCGGGGGCAGGCCGCGAATCCGCGATCCGCGCGCTGCAGGCAACCGGCCTGGAGGTAAATATGATCAAGGACGTTACCCCCATCCCGCATAACGGCTGCCGTCCGCCGAAGCGCCGCCGTATTTGATCAAAGGAGGAAAAAACACATGGCAAGATATACAGGCGCAGTATGCCGCCAGTGCCGCCGCGAAAACCAGAAGCTGTTTTTGAAGGGCGACCGCTGCTATTCCGAGAAGTGCGCCGTCGCGCGCCGCAGCACGGTGCCCGGCCAGCACGGCCCCAACCAGGCGCGCAAGAAGGTTTCGGAATACGGCCTGCAGCTGCGTGCCAAACAGAAGGCGAAGCGCTACTACGGCGTACTGGAAAGCCAGTTCGCGAAATATTTTGAGATGGCCGAGCGCAAGAGCGGCATCACCGGCGAGAACCTGCTTACGATCCTTGAAAGCAGGCTCGATAACGTTGTGTATCGCGCGGGCTTTGCGATGAGCCGCAAAGAGGCCCGCCAGCTGGTGCTGCACCGTCACTTTACCGTGAACGGCGAGACCGTCAATATCCCCTCGTATCTGCTGAAAGAGGGCGACAAGGTGGCTGTGAAGACCACCGATTGTGCCAAGATCAAAGAGTGCATTGAGAAGAATGGGGCGCGCCCCGTGCCCGCGTGGCTCTCCAAGGACGCGGAGGCCATGAAGGTGGACGTGCTGAAAGCGCCGGAGCGCGGCGATGTCGACTTCGATATCGAGGAGCACCTCATTGTCGAGTTGTACTCGAAGTAAACCCCTGCGCCCAGACAGGTGGACGCGAATATTCCGGCGCGCGGCCCCGCGGCTCAGCGCGCTTACCGTAAGGAGGGTTTACGAATGATGGAGATCGAAAAGCCACGCATTGAGACAGCGAACCTGTCCGTGGACGGCAAATACGGCAAGTTTGTGGCCGAGCCGCTGGAGCGCGGATTTGGTACGACGCTGGGCAACAGCCTGCGCCGTGTGCTGCTTTCGAGCCTGCCGGGTGTAGCCGTTACCAATATCCGCATCGACGGTGTGCTGCACGAGTTTTCCACGATCCCCGGCGTGAAAGAGGACGTGACGGAGATCGTGCTGAACGTGAAGGGCATCACCGCGAAGCTCTTTGCGGACACGCCGAAAACCGTGCGCCTGGAAGCCGAGGGCGAGGGCGAGGTGAAGGCGGGCGACATCAGTCAGGACGCGGAGCTTGAGATCCTGAACCCGGATTGGCACATCGCCAGCCTGGCCGAAGGCGCGAAGCTCGTAATGGAGCTTACGTTCGATAAGGGGCGCGGGTATATTTCGGCGGAGCGCAACAAGGCGGCTATGGACCAGACGGCGCTGGGCGCGCTGCCTGTGGATAGCATTTATACGCCCGTACTCAAGGTAAATTATACGGTGGAGAATACGCGCGTGGGCCAGAGCATCGAGTTCGACAAGCTCACGCTGGAGGTCTGGACAGACGGCACCATCAACGCACAGGAGGCCGTCAGCCTTGCCGCGCGTATCCTGACCGAGCATTTGAACCTGTTTGTCACGCTCTCGCAGGAGGCTATGGACGCGGAGATCATGGTCGAGAAGGACGAGAAGGGCAAGGAGAAAGCGCTGGAGATGACGATTGAGGAGCTGGACCTCTCGGTCCGCTCGTTCAACTGCCTCAAGCGCGCGGGCATCAACACCGTAGAGGACCTGATCAGCAAATCCGAGGACGAGATGATGAAAGTGCGCAACCTTGGGCGCAAGAGCCTGGAGGAAGTGATGAACAAGCTCAGCTCCCTCGGTTTCTCGCTGACAAAGGAAGAAGAATAAGGTTCGCCGCCGCGCCCGCGCGGGGAGAGCGCGCTGTTTTCCGGCGCACCCCGCCGGGGATGCGGGCGGCGGTGTCCAGGGGGGCCGCGCCCTTCTGGGCAGGCATGGGCGGCAGCCCAATACAGACACACGGAAATCAATTTTTGCAGTTTTGCGCAATCCTGTTGCCCCGCCCCGCCTTTCGTGGGGGGAGGCAGGCGAGATTGATTTCCCTGACACAGACAGCAAAGGAGTGAACAGGGATGCCCGGTACGAGAAAGCTTGGCAGGACAAGCGACCACCGCAGGGCAATGCTGCGCGCCATGGTGACGTTCCTGCTGGAAAAAGGCAGGATCGAAACCACCGTAACACGCGCCAAAGAAGTGAGCGCGATGGCGGAAAAGATGGTGACGCTTGGCAAGCGCAGCGATCTGCACGCGAAGCGCCAGATCTTCAGCTATATCACGAAGGAGACCGTCGCAAAGAAGGTCATCGACGAGCTTGGCCCGAAATACACCGACCGCGACGGCGGCTGCACGCGCATCGTAAAAACAGGCGCGCGCCGCGGCGACGCCGCCGAGATGGCCATTATTGAACTGGTATAAACCTGAGCGTTTCAAGCGCCCTTCATCTCGAAGGGCGCTTTTTTTGATGGGTGGTTTTGCACAGAAAAATTTTCGGATACCTCTTGCAAATACAATTTTTGTATGGTATAATAACAACGGTTGAACTTGACGAGGAGTTCCACTGTTGTACACATGCAAAAGAATCCCCAGGGAGTGACGGCTCCCTGGGGTTTTTTTAGGCTTACTTACCCTTGTTGTCATATCGGTCAAGCCATTTGCAGACATAGTTTGCAGCGATGCCTGCTGCGACCGATACCAAAAATGTAACGAGGACCTCCACGTTGTACCCCCTTTCCGTTGCCAGATTAGGGAAAAGTGCAGGATAGCACATTACAGTATAACAAAATTCGGCATATTCCGCAACACATTTTTCCCATAGAGAGTGTCTACATTGCGGAACTGCTGCTGTACATTTCCCCGCCTGTAGGGTAGGGAAATGTACAAAAACACTTGATTTTGGACCCTTCCCTATTCCCCGCAGCCTTGAAAAACCAGGGGATATATGTTATGATATCATGGGATTTATACAAAAAAGCAGGTGGCAACATGGACATAACAGCATGGATCAACCAGCAGCACAAGAAAGATTTGCAGCGGCTTTGCAGTTTACGCCTGATGGATGATGATTTTATGACAAAATGCTTTGCGGGCGATATCCAGTACATTTAGCTTGTCCCGTTCAAATGATATGTATTTTGAGGAGTTGGCAGCGGGTTGGAATATAAATAAAAGCAATGAATTTTTTGGGTATTCTTAGGGAAAGGGCGGCGGCGAAGGTGGAACAGACGAAACAGGAAGAAGGGCAGCATACATCCAAACGGGTGCGGACCCGCCCGCTTTGCGTGGGGATGCTGTCGGCGGCATGTATTCTGTTGGCCGCGCTGATCGCGGTGGCGGTGTATGTCTCCCGGCATTATCGCGGTGCGCAGGAGTCGATGGCGGGGTATATTGAGGCGGAAAAAAATAACCTGCTGCTGCGCAATACCTCGGATTACCTGACAGACCAGGCGCGCGGCTATGCGGCCACGATGGATTTCCAGTTTGTGGAGAATTATTATGAGGAGATCAACGGCACGCAGCGGCGCGAAAAGGCCCTAAATGCGGTCAAGGCCATGTACCCCAATACGCCCGCCTGCACATTTATGACAACGGCGTACCACTATTCCAATGAACTGGTCCGGCAGGAGAGCTATGCCATGCGCCTGATAGCGGAGGCCAGCGGCGAGCCGGAGGAGAACTGGCCCGCCGACCTGCGCGCGGTGCGCCTGCGGGCCGCCGACCAACTGCTTTCGCCCGACGAAAAAGGCGATACGGCAATCGAACTGGTGTACGGCGATTCGTACACAATTACAAAGAACCAGATCCTTCAGAACCTGGATTACTCTTTGGATGAGTTATATTATGCCATGCGGGACACCATGCAGGCCGACGACCGGGCGCTGGGGCGCGCGATGTGGGGGCAGGGCGCGCTGTTCTTCCTGCTGTTCCTCGAAACGGCGTGCGCGGTGCTGCTGATAGGCGCGCTGGCAGTGCGTCCCGTGAAGGTGTACCTGTCGTATCTGCAAAAGGAAAAATGCGTGAAAGCGGGCGGCGTGTTTGAGATGGAACGTCTGACCCTGCAATATGAGGACGTGCAGGAATTGTCCGACGCCGCAAAGCTGATGTCCGGCGAACAGGACAGCCGCGACCCCCTGACAGGGCTGATGAACCGCCGCGCGTTCGATCATATGAAAAAAATGCTCAGCGGCCAGCAGGACCCTGTAGGGGTGGTTTTCCTGAAAATAGACCACCTGCGCAGTGTCAATGAGGGTTCCGGCTATGAGGCCGGCGACCGCCTGCTCCAGCGCGTCGCCAATCTGCTGACAGAACACTTCCGCGCGACAGACACCATCGCCTACTTCGGCGGGAATGAATTCGCGCTGATTCTGCTCGGCATCCGCGAGCAGCAGCAAAAGCTCGTTGTCCAGAAGGTCGACAGCATAAATAAGTCCCTCCAGCGTCCCCAAGACGGCCTTCCCCCCGCATCCCTCAGCGCGGGCGCGGCCTTCTCCCACGCCGGTTTGACCGGGGACCTCTGCCAGAAAGCTTCCGCCGCCCTTCAGGAGAGGCGCGAGAACGGGCACAGCGGGTGCGGTGTGTATGCCGGGGCGGAAAACTGAACGTTTCCCAAAGGGCGCCGCCCTTTGGAATCCTGCCGGGCGCTGCCCGGACCCGCCAGAGGCGCCGCCTCTGGACTCCGCCAAAGGGACGCAGTCCCTTTGGAATCCCGTCATGGCGCGAAAATTGCATTTTCGCGCCCCCTTTTTATGATGGGAGCGGTTGGGCCGGGAAAGTATGGGGAGACACTAAGGGTAAGTGTGGCTGTTATAGAAAAAGGCTCCTCCTTGTTTGGGATATTCCCGAACAGGAGGAGCGTTTTTTGTCAGATATCGTCGGGCAGGGCGTTCGGTTCCCCGCGTTCGCTTTCCCCGGCGGGGCGCTGGGCTTTGCGGTGGCGCTGGACAAGCATTGTCATGAACAGGATGATGTCGTCTACATCGTCTGCTGTCAGCGCGTGTTTCATTTTGCCGTAGGCCGCCACCATCCGCCGGTCGTTTTCGCTGGTGGAGTCGGTGTGTTTGAACGGGTCCTCCACCAGCGCCGATTTCGGCACCCCGAAATACTGCGCCAGCATTTCAATGTTCTGAATGCGCGGGTATTTGCCGCCGTTGATCCACTCCGTCAATGTGGTGTACTTGATGTGCAGGTCCGCGCATACCTGCCGGCGCGTTTTGCCGTGTTCCTGCATCAGCCGCTGGATGTTTTCCGCCATGACGCGGCGGTTCTCACTTGCGTATTTGGCCATTTCAGATAGCCCCCTTCCTTGTCCCTGTAGGTGGTCATGGAAATCATTTTGTCTGTTTCTCCCCGGTTCCGGCAGGGAGAAACAGCGGGGTTTATGGGGGAGTGTCCAAAACGGGAGCTTTTGTATATTTCCCCGGCAATAGCTCCGCAATGCGGACACTCCCGTTTATTGCTTCCCGCCGCGCAAAACCGCAGAAATGGATCTCCATGACAGGTGGTTGTACGGTGTATCTCCTATATTACTCTTAAAGTGTTGCCTTGTCAACACGAAAAGAGGAAAAAATTTCCGTTTTTCTCTTGACAAAACGTCCAAAGTGTATTATAATGCAAATAACAACCAAAGGTTGTCTACAATACCGGCAGGGAGACAAGGAGGAAGCGATGACACAGAGAGAGTTAGAAAAGCTCATTGCGGCGCGGCAGATGCGTTCCAGCGATGAGTACAGCGCGCCGCGCTGGGGCCGCGAGAATACATACTGTCCTGTATGCGGCGCGCCGCTGCGGGAGGACGACCTTTTGATCCATGACGCGCGCTCCGGCGTGGTGATAGGCTGTGAAGCCTGCACCTATACGGCCCCGGCGTGACGGGGTGGTGCTGGGGCGAAGATCATGGAGGAAAAGGCGGCGAAACGGACGGCGCGGCGGGCGGGAAAGATCGCGGCGGCGGACGAGATACTCGAATACCTGACAGGCGTGATGCGCGAGGGAGACACAAAAGACGGTTTCCACGCGGCGGAACTGTTGGGCAAGCACTACAGCCTGTTCAGTGACAGCGCGCGGGGCGAGGGCGCGGCGGTAACGATTATCAACGACGTGGAGAAGTGAACGCCGCATAAAAGAACCGTGATGGGTTTCCAAAGGGGCTGTGCCCCTTTGGCGGAGTCCAGAGGCGGAGCCTCTGGGCAGGTTTGGGCGGCAGCCCAACAGCATCACAGGCCGTGATGCAGCTCCACGACAGCGGGCTGCCTGCGCAGTTGGGAGAGCATGTCGTCGAGGGTGCCCTGCATGCCGCCGGTGCGCACGGATACCGCCACCTGCGCCGCGCCGTTTTCGGGCGTGGACTGGTTGATGGTAACGACCGAGGCCCCCGCCGCTGAAATGCCCGCCAGGAGGCTTTGCAGCGCGCCCGTTTCGTCGCGCAGGGTCGCGTTCACTGTATGCACGTCGCGACCGTACTGGGCTTCAAAAATGCTGTCCTTGTACTTGTAAAACGCGCTGCGGGAAAGGCCGACCTGCTTTGCAGCCTCGGAGATGTTTTTTGCGCCGCCGGAGGCGAGCAGTTCTTTCGCTTCCACGACGCGCAGGAATACCTGCGGCAATACGCCCGCTTCCACCAATAAGAAACGCTTCTCCATTCGATCCTCCCATCTGCCCGGAAAGTGCCCAAAGCAAAGCGTTTTTTGCTTTTCCCGCCCTGCGGGGAACACGCGAAACGATCTTTGCGGTTGGGACACTGCCTCTATTCTTGTCTTTATGCGGCGTACATTTGTATTTGATTAAAGACACTATACCATGTTTTCCCGCCCGGTACAAGCGCTATATCCCCCACGGGGGCGCTTTTTTCGACTTTGCATAAAATTTCTTTTTATAGGATAAAAAATTCAGCAGATTTTCCGAGGGGATCAGGCAGAAAACAACAGCGCCGGGCACGACTTTTCTGTGTCCAGCACTGCTGTGTTTTGCTTTTTATGGGGATGTCTACTATCGCCCTGTATCCGTTTCCCGTTCCGGGAACACTTTGTTCAGCTCCAGGAAACAGCCATCCAGCACATGCACCTTCGCTATCTCCTTCCGGGCGTAGACCTCGTGAAGCTGTAGGACGCCGCCGCTGTCCCGGAGCATGACCTGCACCGTCTGGTCGTCCGGGTTGACGATCCAATATTCCCGCACGCCCGCGCGCTGGTACAGGTTGTTGAGTTTTACAAGGCGGTCGTGGCGCTGTGTGGACGGGGAGAGTATCTCCACCACCATATCCGGCGCGCCTTTGCAGCCGTATTTGTCTATCTTTTTCCGGTCGCATATCACGGAAATATCCGGCTCTACCACCGTATCCACATCTTCCGGCGCGTCTCCGTCCCGCTCGAACAGGCGGACGGCAAAGGGGGCAGGATATACACGACACCTTTTCCCCTCCAGGAAATTGGCAAGCTGACGGGATACCTCCATGCTCACCTGCTGGTGGAGGCTGGTGGGCGTCGTCATCATCACAACCTCGCCGCTGATGAGTTCGGCCCGCTCCTCCTCGTCCCAGTCCAGGCAGTCCGCGAAGGTGTACCGCTCTTTTTCCGCTGGCAGCGCCATACGTCCTCGCCCCCTTTCTCTATTCCAAACAAGCCCTTCCGCAGCACAAAACCACTTTTTCAAGCGTGCGGCTGGCGGAAAGCCATAAACCCTGCGAATCCTCCCCACCAAAGGCAGGGAGAATCGTCAAAATTGATCTCTATCCTTTTGCGCTTTACGCCGCCGGGTCCGGCGCGGCGTGGCCGCCAACGCACTGGACCGTCTTATCGTCTACCTTATAGTAGCCAGACAGTGTGGGACAGCCGGGGCCGGCCATATAGCCTGTGATTGAGCAGTAGCGGCGCTGCTCCACCGAGTCCGGCTTTTCCCAGGTCTCGATCTCATCTTCCGGCAGATCGGCCTGCACCATGTCCATCACCTCGCGGAACGCCGCCGCGCCTGGATGCGGACGGTGGTTCCCGCCAAGGATATAGATGCCGTCGTATTTGGGCATGGGTTCGTTTTCCTTGTACCCGTACCAGGTAGCCATCACATATTTCGGCGTGAGGCCCACAAACCAGATATCTCGGTCGTCATTGGAGGTGCCCGTCTTGCCGATAGAGTCCATCACATTGGCGTCCGGGTGGATGCCATAGGCTGTGCCGCCCCTGTCAAACAGGACGCTGTGCATCAGGCGGTTCACGATATACGCTGTATCCTCGCCGATGGCCTGTGTGGTGACAATATCCTTTTCCAGGATTTCATTGCCTTGGTAGTCGCGCACGGAAGTATAGCTGTGCAGGCTCGTGACGCGCCCGCCGTCACCGTACATCATATACGCGCCCGCCAGTTCGTAGGGCGTCATGCCATGCGTCATGGAGCCAAGCACCATGGGCGCCAGCGACACATCCCTTGTTTCATCCAGCGTTGTGATGCCCAGCGTATCGCGCGCGAACTCGAACATTGTGCGCGGCTTTACCATATTGCCCACGCGCACTGCGACGGTGTTCAGGGACTGCTTCAGCGCGTTATATACAGAGGTGAGGCTGTGGCTGCATCTGCCGCCCCAGTTCTGCGGCCAGTTTGTCTTGATGCCGCCCTTTCCGTCCGGAAGGGGGAAGTAGTCGTCCATAATCATGCTGGACCAGTTGATGGTGTCCATATCGATCGCCAGCGGATACGCCGCGACGGGCTTCATGGTGGAACCGACCTGGCGCACCATATCGGTGGCGAGGTTCTGGGGACGGTCCATCGTTTTTACGCCGATGGCACCGGCCACCGCGCACAACTCACCCTTATAGTTGATGATCACGCCCGCCGCGTCGGTGCGGATGTCCCTCGGCTCCGCGTCCGGGTTATCCTCCGGCACATAGTTTTCGATCCACATCGGGTCCCAAAGCTCATCGGCGGCCCACACCTGCTCTATGGCCTCCTGCGCTTTGAGATCGACAGTGCAGTAAATGCGCAGGCCCGCATTGTACAGGTAATCAGTGGCGGCGGCGCGGTCCCAGTTTTCCCGGTTCAGCGGGTTTTCCGCCGTCAGGTCGGTGATGACCTCGTCGATCACATAGTCCGTGAACCAGGAATAGGTTGTCTGCACGGCGCTGTTTTCATCGCGCTTGTTTTCCACAAGGCGCAGTGGGGTGGCATAGGCTTCCTCGGCCTGCGACTGGGTAATCATACCCTGCTGCAACATAAAATAGATAATATCGTCGCGCCGTTTAATGTGTTCGTCCGGGTTTTTATAGGGACTGAAACGGCCCGGACTTTTGGTAATGGCGGCAATGCTGGCCGCCTCGGCAATGGTGACATCCTTGGCCGATTTGCCAAAATACTGGTTCGCGCCCGCCTCTACGCCCGCCGTGTTGCCCGTAAGGCCGATGGTGTTCAGGTAGGCTTCCAAAATTTCATCCTTGCTGAAACGGTTATCCAGTGCGATGGCGCGGAAAATCTCTTTCAGCTTGCGGGTATAGCCCGCCATGCCCTGGGTGTCGTCCTCGCCAGTGATGTTCTTGATGAGCTGCTGCTCAATGGTAGAAGCGCCCAGTTGCCCGCTCTGCCCCGGCAGGTACGCGCCCGTCAGTTTATGGAACACCTCGTTGAGGCCCGCCAGCACGGTGCGCTTGAAACTGAAGCCCGGATGCGTGCGGAAGTTCTCGTCCTCGACGGCGATAAACGCGTTTTGCAGGTAGGGCGATATCTCGTTCAGCGGCCGCCAGATGCGGTTTTCCACCGGGCTTTGCAGTCGCTGGTACTCGACATATTCCGGCTGACCCTGTTCGTTGATCTCCGTGCGGTAGATGATGGTCGTATACGCAAGCTCCAGCTTTGTCAGGTCCAGCAGGTCGCCGTCGTTCTGTGTCTCGCGCACGACAAACATACTGACCGCCACCGCCGCGACAGAAACGGCGATGATGCCAAGGCAGATGCAGCACGCGATAAACCGGAAGAACCCTCCGATCACGCCGCCTACGCTAAGCCCTCCGCCCCTTCTTTTGCGTTTCTTTTTCTTCGGCGCGCTCTGAGGCGCGTCGGTGCGATCTTTTTCTTCTATGATGCTCGCCTCCCACTCAAAGCCCGCGCCCTGTTTTCGGGAGCGTCCAAGATGCGAAGATATTCTCGTGTATATCCCCGCCCTACGGGCGGGGATATACACGAAACCGCCTCGCTGTGGACCCGCCCCTGTTTTTGCACGGGCCATAACATCCTTCCACCGGCCCACACCAGCGGGCCATTGGGGGTACACTTTTTTATAAGTATACCACATTTTTTTCATTTGAACAGCGCCCACACAGGATTATCACAATTTCTTTTGCCCATACTTGCCATATGTGAGGTGAACGGATATGCAGACAAAACAAATCGTAGTACTCATCGCCGTGCCGGTGCTGATCTTCGCCCTCAGCGTGGGGCTGTTCGCGCTGCTGTTCCTGCCGGGGCAGACAAATGCCGCCGAACGGACCGATGCGCTGTATACCCTGCGCGAGGAATCGGGCAAATTAGCGCTGTTCAAGGCGGGTGAAGAAACGCCGGTGGCGCGGTACGACATCTACCTCAGCCTGCTGCCGGAGGTAGACGCCGCCGCGCTGCGGCAGGGGATACCCGTCTACACGCGCGAGGAACTGTACCAGTACCTGGAAGATTACGGCGCATAATTCCCCGTCTTCTATAATAAACGAGCGAGCGGGGCAAATTATTTCACCCAAACCCCGTCTGTTTTCATATCTTCCTGTGTTTTTCCTGTTTCCCCCAGGTCTAAATCGAAATCTTCCGGCAGCAGCAGCGAGAGGTCTCCCTCCGGCGCGCGGGCCAGACGTTTCGACTGGTTCAGCACGGCCTGTTCCACCAGGTTGCGCGCCAGGCGGCCATTGCCCGCGTCACGCGCGCGCGTGAGCTGCACGGCGTTGAAATACAACAGCAGATTCGTATCACAGCGCGCGTCGATGGCATAGCCCTTGCCTTGCGCCTGCAAACGCGCGATGGCGAGCAGCTCCTCGCCGGTGTAATCGGGGAATTCGATGATATTGGGGAACCGGCTTTTCAGGCCGCTGTTCGCCGTGAGGAACTGGGCCATTTCATCCGAATAGCCTGCTAAGATCACGATCAGATCGTCGCGGTGGTCCTCCATGCCTTTGACAAGCGTATCAATGGCCTCCAGCCCGAAGCTGTCGTCCTTGCCGCGATAGAGGCTGTAGGCTTCGTCGATAAACAGCACGCCGCCAATGGCCGACTGGATCACCTGCGAGGTGAGCGGCGCGGTGTGGCCGACGTAGCGCCCCACCAGTTCGGCGCGCGTTACCTCCACAAGCTGCCCGCCGCTGAGTACGCCGATGGCCTTCAAATACTTGCTGACAAGGCGCGCAATGGTCGTTTTGCCCGTGCCGGGGTTGCCGGTGAAGATCATGTGCATGGAAACGCCGGAGGTTTTCAGACCCGCTTCCTTCCGGCGCGCCTGCACGGCGAAGTTATCTTCCAAACGCAGGATATATTCCTTAACCTCTTTCAGCCCGACAATGCGCGCCAGCTCCGCTTTCACCGCTTCGCGCTCGCCCGCGTAAGCCTGCGGCAGCAGGGAGAGCAGGTCCAGCGTGCCCGTGCCCAGATCGGCCATCAGCCTCCCTTCCTTCGCGCTCAGCGCGGCGGAAACGGGGGCTTTGTCCTGTTCCAGGCGGTACTGGGCCAGCGCGCGGTACACCCTGTCCCAGAAGGACAGCACACTGCCCACGCCCGCTTCATGGCCGCCCTGCGTGGCGAGGGAGAGGGCGGCGTCGGAAGCGGCGACAGGGAATCCAAGTGTATCCTGTACGCGCTTTTGCAGCTTGGCAAACTCTGCGCGCGCGACGGCCTCCCGGCTCTTCGGGGAAAGGGGTTTTGTCTCGCATACATCGCCCAATGCCGTGACGAAAGGCGCGCCGAAGCAGTCGGCCAGTTTCGCCACGGGGCCTTCACTGAGCAGCACAAGGTATTTGCCGCGCGGGGTAATCGCGCCCACGGCGTCCGTCACCAAGGCCGTGCCCGCGTCGATGAGCCGCCCGTTCTGCATCACATAGCGCCCCGCCAGGGGGCTTTTGCCGCGCTCGACCAGGTTTGCCAGCACGGTCAGGAAAGCCGGGTGGCAGCGCTCGTACTGCTCAAATACGACCATATCGCCTTTGGCGGCAAGCGCCATATACAAATCCTGCAAAAACAACTTTTCCTCGGCGGCGGTGGGATACAGCGAAAGATCGACCCAGGCAATCTCGGCGCTGACAAATACCTCTTTTTCGGCGAGGACCTTTGCCGCCGTACATAAGCTGAGGCGCTTGCCCGTCTCGGCGGGGCCTGTGACGAAGAACGCGCTGCGCGCGCTCTCCCCCTCCTGCCCCATCACATAGGGGCGCTTGAGGGCAATCACCAATTTTTGCAGATACTCCGGCTGTCCCAAAACCGTTTTTCCGAGTGTTTCCAGCAGGCCGTCAAAGCCTATCAGGCCCACCTTGCCGCGCGGGGCGGCGTCTGTGGGGAGAGGGGCGGTTTTCTCCTGCGGGGCCGGTTCGGCCAACTTTTGCACGGCGGGGGTATCCAGTTCCCGCCCGATGCGGCGCACGTCCTCCAGCGCGTCGATCTGGCGGCGCTGGCTCTCGATGGCGTCATTCAGCGCCTTGCTCGTGGTGGGGACAGCCTTTTCCAGATCCTCCAAATCCCGCCGGGCCTGGGCGGCGCGCTTTTCGATGTCGTCCAGGCTGGCCTGCTGCACGGGGCGCTTTGGAGACGCGCCCTGCGCCGGGGCGGCTTTCTGCGCTTGCGCCGTTTTGGGGGCGGCGGGTTTGGCTTGGGCGGGGCGGCTTTGCGCGGGCCGCGCCGCGCCCGGCTTTGCGGGAGCGGCCCCCGAAGAAGTACGGATCGTCCGTCCGCCGAATACACTGTTAAGAATATCGTCAAGATCGTTTTTCATACAGCACCTGATTCCACAGAAAATAAAAGAAAATAAACTGTTCCGTATTTCCCCGCCCTCCGGGCGGGGAAATACCAAAAGACATTTTTTGTCCCCCGCTTTTCAGGCGAGGTACGAAAACGCCGATTGCCATAATAAAAAATCATCCCGCGTCAATACGAACGTATTGACGCCATTAAAAGTTTCCGTCCACCCTTTTCAAAGGGTGGCAGGATTCCAAAGGGCAGCGCCCTTTGGGACGTTTCCTCCCCCCGCACACTTTCCCCCTTTGGGGCATATGCTGGCACAGAATACCGCGGCAGGGCATCCCGCCGCTGATGAAAGGAAATACATATGGCTATTACACACACGGACAAAACGATCAGCGAACAGAAGATCGGGTGCGACGGCACATTTGACGTGACCCTGAGCATCACGGCGGAACCGGACGGCGCGTGCGGGACGGCGGATGTCGCGCTTGTGCTGGACCGTTCCGGCAGCATGGCCGGCGCGCCGATGGACCACCTGAAAGCGGGCGCGAAGGAATTTATCGCGCGCGTGCTGGGTTCCCGGCAAGGGGCGGCGGGCGGCAGCCGTATCGGCGTGGTGAGCTTTGACGGATCGGCCTCCACCAACGTTTCCCTGACGGGCGACGCGGCGGCGCTGCGGGCGGCTGTCGACGCGCTCAACGCACAGGGAAGCACCAACCATTCCGACGCCTTTTCCGCAGCGGGCGCGCTGCTGAGTGATAAGGCGCGGCGGCGCGTGCTTGTCATCTTTACGGACGGCGAGACGACCGTCGGCGGCGACCCCGCGCCTGTGGCGCGCTCGCTGCGCGATAAGGGCGTGGAAATCTACTGCGTCGGCCTGGTGGGGCGCACCGGGCTGGATGAGGCCACGCTGTGCAGCTGGGGCAGCGCGCCCTCGGACCGCCACGTCGTCACGACGGCGCGCGCCGAAGAACTGGAAAAGGCGTTCTGCGTGCTGGCGGGCATGATCGCCTCACCGGGCGCGTCGGAGATCCATCTGCGCGACATCGTGAACACGGATTTCGCCATCATCGGCTATGAGGCACCCGCCTTTGGGGAAGCCAATGTGGAAAATTCGCAGACTATCCACTGGCATATCCCCTCTCTGGCCGCCTCCTGCCCGGAGACCGCAACGCTCACCTTCCATGTGCAGCACGTCGGCGCGGCGGGCGGCACCAAACCTGTCAACCGCGCCATCGAATTTACCGACGCGGCAGGCAGCGACCCCGAATTCCCCTCCCCCACCATCACCGTGGAGTGCGGCTCGGTCGTGATGCCAGGCTGCCCGCACACCGTCGACGTGTACGCGCCGCCCTGCGCGGATTCCATCTTCTGCGACGCGGGCGATATCTCCCTCTCCGACGAGGGGCGCATTTTGCAGGTCGATTTCACGTTGCGCGGCGTATGCCCGCACCGGCGCACCTGCGTGGGCATCATCGTATCGGAGCTGACCGCCAGCGGCACAGAGGAATCACGCGGGTTCAAGACGCTTGTCGTGCCCGCGCATGACGGGCAGGCGTGCCGCGATATCCATGTGATGTGCGTGTCCTTCGTGCTGCCCGCGCCTGAAAACGCCTGCGGCGGCATCTGCGCCGGACGCCACCTGCGCGTGCGCATTTTAGCCAACTCCATGGACTCTACCTGGAATGGCTGCGGCACTGTCCCCATGCAGCCCTGCCAGGGGCAATAGTCCGTTTTCCTTCTTTCGCGGTGCGATGCGCGGCCCATCCTCCGCCGCGCCGCCCGCTCGGGGCTGCCGTGGGTTCCACGGCAGCCCCATTGTTATTGGGCTGCCGCCCAAACCTGCCCAGCGTCCCGCTGGACCGGCCAAAGGGCGCTGCCCTTTGGAATCCTGCCAGAGGGCGCCGCCCTCTGGACTCCTGCGGCCTTTGAAAAGGCCGGCGAAACTTTTTCCTGTGTTTTTCCCCGCCGGAGGCGGGGAAAAACACAAAACAATTCAGGCGGATTCTAAAACTGGAAATACACAAAGGGGTTTTGCCCTGTATAGGCCAGTCCGAGGATCAGGCCAAGCAGGATAAAGAAGGCTGTTTGGCCGCGCACGGTGTTCAGGTTGGCAATGGGGTAATATCCCACGGTTTCCGCGCCCTGCCGGTGCGCGCGGGTTTCCGCCGCCAGCGTACAGAGGAGCAGCAGCGCCAGTGCCGCGAAAGACCAGGAAAACGGCTGACAGACGCCCTGCTGCAAGGTGAAGATACCGCGCAGCACCGCCCACGCCGCCGCGAAAGACTCGGCTCGGAAGAATACCCATGTCAATGTGATAAACGTGAACGTAGCAAGCACGCCGCATATGCGCCGCAGCGGCGCGCCTTTTTTATGCGGCAGCACTTTGTCCAGGCAGAGCGCCGCCCCGTTCAGCGCGCCCCAGAATACAAACGTCCAGTCCGCGCCGTGCCACAGCCCGCCAAGCAGCATGGTAAGGAACAAATTGAGATACTGCCTCGCCTTTCCCTTCCGGTTGCCGCCCAGGGGTATGTAAATATACTCCTTCAGCCATGTGGACAGGCTGATATGCCACCTGCGCCAGAACTCCGTCACATTTTGCGAAATGTAGGGCAGATTGAAATTTCGGCTGAAATCATAACCAAAGCATTTTGCACAGCCGATTGCCATATCGGAGTAGCCCGAAAAGTCAAAGTAGATTTGCAGGGAATAGGAGACCGCCGCCAGGAGGATCGTCGCCCAGTGGTAGGCGGCGGGCGCATGGTACACGTCGTCGACAAATACGGAAATGTTGTCGGCCAGGACGATTTTTTTGAAAAGGCCAAACGCAAATACCTGTACCCCCCATTGGATGCCCTCCCAGGACACCCGCCGCTTTTCATGCAGCTGAGGCAGAAACTCCTTTGCCTTGACGATAGGCCCTGCCACCAACTGCGGGAAAAAACTGATATAGAGCGCCAGTTTGATGAAATCGCGTTCCACAGGGATCTTTCCCCGGCGCACGTCGATCACATAACTGAGCGCCTGGAACGTGTAAAAGGAGATGCCGACCGGTAAAATGATCCTCAGCGCGCCGATCTCCCGCCCGGCCAGCGCCGCCGCCGAGGACAGGAAGAAATTGAAATACTTGAAAAAACCCAGTACGACGAGCGGCACGATCACGCCAGCCAGGAACGCCGCTTTGTTCCCGCTTTCCCTGCCCGCCCAGTACGAGGCGGCTGTCACAAACAGCAGCAGGAAACAGAAGCGCCAATCCCAGTAGCCGTAGAAAAAATAGCTGGCGGCCAACAGGAAAATTTCTTTCGCGCGTTCGGGAAAACGGCGTTCCAGGAATGCGGTGGCCGCAAGCGTGAACCCCAAAAACAACAGAAATTCCACCGACGCAAACGACATTCAGGCCACCCCCTCCATCAGTTTATACAGCTCATCCGCGATCATCGCGTGGCCGTATCGGTTCAGGTGCCCTTTACCGACCGCCGAATTGGCAAAGCCGTAGGGCAGGAGGTGGTTTTCTTCATATTCGCGCAGGAAACGCGCGCCCATATCTAAGAACTGGATGCCGTTTGTCTCACAGATTTCCCGGAAAGCCTCTGCCTGCTCCCGGTCGTCGCCGAGGGTCAGTGTGCCGTCCGGCTCAATGGTTACAGGAGGATGGTATAGGATGATGACAGAAGGATTGTCTGACCCCCCCCCCCCGGTGCTTGCATCTGCCAGTATCTTTTTGCAGAGCTGGTCAAGGAGCGCGGGGTCGTTTTGGGAAACCGAAGCTGCTAAAGAGACGGGGACAGCATCCATTTCTTCCTCTGCCGGAACCTCCCATAGACCGCGAAGCTGCTTATACAAAAGCCGCAGATATGGCACACGCTGTAAAAGGCCAATAATACCGCCCTCATGGGACTGTTGTTCGGGGAACCGATTGTAGATCGGAAGAGCACACGTCTGAACTCCAGTCACGCACGGACATCT
>CANCXY010000027.1 GCA_947381875.1 uncultured Clostridia bacterium
GCCTCTGGACTCCGCCAAAGGGGCGCAGCCCCTTTGGAAACCCATCTTGTTTTAGCTTGGGATTTTGAGAAGGAGAAAAGCACTATGACGGATCGTTTTGAGAAGGTGGATTCGCAGGGCAATATGCTCACGGCAACGGAGATCTGGGTCGACCGGGCGACGGGTGTAAATTATCTATGGCACCAGAACGGGTATGCGGGCGGTTTGACCCCGCTTCTTGACAAAAATGGCAAAGTGATCGTAACGGATCCATCGGAACTGTAAAGCGGTCGCAGGGAAACACACAGGAATATCTTTTATTTACAAAAGGAGGCTGGAGCCTATGCAGGAGGATTGCCTGTTCTGCAAAATGACGGCGGGGCAGATCCCCATCAACAAGGTGTATGAGGATGAGACGGTGCTGGCGTTTCATGATATTGACCCGCAAGCGCCGGTACACTTCCTCGTCATCCCGAAACAGCACATTGCTTCGCCCGCGCAGATTACGCCGGAGAACAGCGCCGTTGTGGCGCATATCTTTGAGGTGATTGCGCAGATAGCGGAGGAAATGGGGCTGGAAAACGGGTACCGCGTTGTGACGAACTGCGGCAGGGACGGGGGCCAGAGCGTGCCGCACCTGCACTTCCATGTGCTGGCGAAGCGGAGCCTTGCATGGCCGCCGGGCTGATGCGGAGAGTGCCCAAAACGGGAGCTTTCGTGTATTTCCCCGCCCGTAGGATGGGGAAATACACGGCAATAGCTCCGTGATGCGGACACTTCCCTGACGCGCCTGTACAGAAGAACCACCAAAAAGGAGAATGCAATCATGGCGAATACTTACACACTGCATGTCGCGGGCCTTACGCGCGAACTGCCGCTCTGCCCGCTGAATGAGCATCTGGACATCGCCGCGTTTATCATGTTCAGCGATGTGGAGCTGACTGTTGCGTGCGCAAAGGCGCTGCTGGAAAAGGTGCCGGATTTTGACGTGATCCTGACCGCCGAGGCCAAGGGCATCCCGCTTGCCTATGAAATGAGCCGCCAGAGCGGCAAGCGCTATATCCCCGCGCGCAAGGGCGCAAAGCTGTATATGAGCAGCCCGGTGATCGTGGAGGATATTTCCATCACGACGCAGGCGGTACAGAAGCTCGTAATCGACCAGCCCGACCTTGACTATATGGACGGTAAACGCATTTTGATTGTGGACGACGTGATTAGCACGGGCGGCAGCCTGCACGCACTGGAGACGCTGGCCGCCAAGAGCAAAGGCACGATCGCCGCGCGCGCGGCGGTACTGGCCGAGGGCGACGCGGCGCAGCGCGGGGACATCATTTTCCTGGAACCGCTGCCGCTGTTCCCGAAATAAGACGCGATGAAAAGGCCGCTTGCCGTGGCCGGGTTTTTGTACCTTGCCGCACAGCTCCTTGCGACCTTTGGGCCGCCCGCGGCACTTTTGCCGCTGGCGGCAATCTTTGTATTGGCGGCGCCGGCCGCCGCCCGGTGGGGCGGAAAACGGCGGGCGTTCCTGCTGCTGTGTACGCTTGTCCCGGCGGCGGCGTTCGGCCTGCGCTTTGCCGCGCAAACGCTCTGGATCGCGCCCATCCAGAGCCGCGCGGGGCAGGAGGCGGCGGTGGAGGCCACGGTCACGCAGACTGCCGCCGGGTATATAGACGACACCGTCCGCGCGGCCCTGCTGGTGAAGCGTGTGGACGGCGTATCCGTTCGCCCGTTCCGCGTCAGCGGCGTCCAGATGCCCGATGTGCTGACCGGCGAGCATATCACGGCAAACCTGCGGTTCGCCCTGCCGGAGCAGAACGAGTACCTGTACAGCCAGTACGCGGACGGATGCTTCCTCACAGCGGAATATACGGGCGGCTTCGAGGTACAGGGGGAATCGCGGGCGCTCTGGGCACAGGCGGCGCGGCTGCGGGAAAGCCTGAGCGCCCGCCTGCGCAGGCTCCTCCAGCAGCCCTATGCGGGGATGGCTGCCGCAATCACCGTGGGCGACAGGGCGCATTTGGAGAGCGATGTGCGCGAGGCAGTGCGTCGGGCGGGGCTTTCACATATCCTTGTGGTATCAGGGCTGCACCTTTCGGCGGTCAGCGGAGTGGTTTACTGGCTTTTGAAACGCTTTTTCAGCCGCCGCACAGCGGGCATATGCGCGATGGCGGCGGTGATTGGCTTTATGCTGCTCACGGGCTTTACGCCGTCCGTGGTGCGCGCCGGTATCGCGATGCTGCTGTTTTATGCGGGCGTGCTGCTGCATCGGCGCAGCGACGGCGTTACTGCCCTGGGCGCGGCAGCGCTTGTGATGTGCCTTGCCAACCCCTACGCGGCGGTAGATATCGGTTTCCTGCTCTCCTGCCTGGCGACGTTCGGGGTTTTGAGCGCGGCGGACGCACAGCGGCGCAGTGCGCGGGCTATGCAGGGGAAAGAGCCTGTCGGATGGCGGCGCGTGGCGCACAAGCTCCTCTGGGCGGCGCTGGTTCCTGTGGCCGCCGCGTTGATGACGCTGCCGGTGATTATTGCGATCGACGGCGGGGTGTCGCTGTTATCGGTTTTCAGCAGTCTGCTTGTCCTCCCGGTCCTGCCGCTGGCGGTGGGGTCGGGTTTTGCGGCGGCGCTCTGCGCGGGCGTCCCCATCCTGCTCCTTCCATGCCGCCTGGCGGGGCGTATCTGTGAGCTTGTTTTGCGGTGGATCCTTTTCGCCGCGCGGTGGACGGCGGCGGTCCCGTGGTTCTTTGTGCATATCAGCGGCGCGTTCGCAATGTGCGTTTCCCTGTTGTGCTGCCTGCTGCTCTGGGCCGCTTGGGAATGGCGCGAGCCAGTGCGCCGCGCGGCGGCGGGCATCCTCGCGTTTATCCTGCTGTCTACCTTCCTGTATGCCGGGTTCGATACGGACGTTGTGCGTATCCTGCTGGCAGGGACGGGGCAGAACCCGACGGTCGTGATTTTGCAGGGGCTTCAAACCGCTGTGCTGTTCCGGGGACCGAAGTCGGGTGTGGACGCGGTGTGGGAAATTTTAGAAACCTATAACCGAACGGGCGTCGATTTCCTGATCGACCTGCGCACCAGCGGCACAGGCGATACGGAGGAATTGGCGCAGGCGTTGTCGGCGCGGGAGAGCGTAAACGTCCAGCAGGACATGGTGAACCACGCGATCTACGCGCCGTTCGGTGATGTGCTGCTGTATGCGCGCAGGCAGGCGCACGGGTCGTTTGTCTGTGTAGAGGTGCGTGGTCTACGCGTGGGCGTGGCGGGCGGCGGCGTGGAACTGGGCGCTCTGCCCGCGCTGGACTGCTATATTGCCGGTTCCCGCAAGCCGGAGGGCCTGCGGTGCCAGACGCTGATCGTGCCCAAACCGCAGAGCTGTGACTGGCTGGAACCGGATATGGCAAAGCATATTTGCGGGCGCGCGGAACTTGTATTGCGCGCCGGGGCTTCTTTAACCATCCATGAGGTGACATATGCTGTTGAATGGACAGGCGCTTGAAAAAGCGATGGCGCAGCCGCTTACGGAAAGCGTCTACTATTTTTATTCCACGGAGGAATACCCTGTGCGCAGCTATACCGCGCGGGCGCTGGAAAAATTGCAGGAACAGGCAGGGGACGCGGAGGTCACGCGCATCGACGGCGCGTCGCCCTCTTTGGAGGATGCTGTGGCGGCGGCGGGGACGATTTCGCTGTTCGGTACCCGGCGCATTGTCTCCCTGCCCGTGCTGGAACCTTCCGCCATGCCGGACGCGGATGTCGCCGCGCTGTGCGACCTGCTGCAAAGCCTGGAAAACGCGGTTGTGGTGATGGGCACTGTGTACCGCGACGAAAAGGCAATGGGCACGAAGAAGGCCAAACAGCTCATTGCCGCCGCTGATAAGGCGGGCGCGGCGGCGCAGTTGACAAAGTTAGGCGTGCCGGAGCTGCGCCGTTTTGTGCAGAGCAAGGCCGGGGAGCAGGGGGCGCGCATGTCATCGCCCGCCGCGTCAGAGCTGATCGAGCGCTGCGGGCAGGACCCATTCGTGCTGGAAAACGAGGTGTGTAAGTTGGCCGCCGCCTGCGGGTACGGCGAGATTACGCCGGAATGGATCGAGCGCGCCGGGACGCAGAGCATCGAGGCGAATGTATTCGATATGGTGCGCCTTGTCTCCACAGGCAGCCTGGCGCGAGCGACGGAAAAGCTGTCGCAGCTTTTGGATTTAGACAACGAACCGATCGCCATTGTCGCGGCGCTGACGACCTCCTTTATTGATATGTACCATATCCGCTGTGCCCCCGCCGGGCGCGGTGCGGGCGCGGTACACAAGGACTTCGGCGGGAAGGGCAGTGACTACCGCATGCGCAAGGCGGCGGAGAACGCCTCCCGCTACAGCCGCGCCCAGTTAGAGGCGATCTTGCAAAAGCTGCTCTGGCTGGACACCGCGCTCAAATCTTCCCAGGCGGATGGGCCGGTACTGCTGGAAACGGCGCTGTGCGAGATACAGGCCATCGGTGGGCGGCGATGAACAAACTGCGTTTGGAAGAAGCCGTCGTGGTGGAGGGCAAATACGACGCGGTAAAGCTGGCGCAGCTTGTCGACGGGCTGATCCTGACGACAAACGGCTTCGCGATTTTTCAGGATGCCGGGACGTGCCAGCTCCTGCGGGAGATTGGCAGGAAACGCGGTATCATCATCCTGACCGATTCCGACGCCGCGGGTTTTCGTATCCGACGCCGCCTCAACCAGTTGGGGCCGGGGGTGCGCGTCAAAAACGCCTATATCCCGGCGCTGGGCGGCAAGGAGCGGCGAAAAGAAAAGCCCTCCAAAGAAGGGCTTTTAGGCGTGGAGGGCGTGCCGGATGAGGTGATCCTGCGCGCCCTGCGCACGGCGGGGGCCATAGAAAAGGCCCCGCGCACAGGCAGGGCCATCACCTATACCGATCTGTTTGAGCTGGGCCTTTCGGGCACGGCGGGCAGCGCCGAACGGCGGCGCGCGTGGTTGTCTGCTATTGGCCTGCCGCCCCGGCTCTCTAAAAAGGCGCTGTGCGAGGTGCTGAACAGCCTGTATACCTATGAGGAACTGCGCAGTGCGCTGTCATCCGTCAGCATGGAGAGTACGGCGCTGTAGACCTCGTCGCCTTTTTCCAGGAAATTGTCCTGCACCTGCCGCGCGGTCTTTTCATCGGGGACGAACAGGGAGAAAGAAAAAATATCGCTGCCCATGTCGCGTAGCGCACCCTCTACATGCCAGCCCTGCCCGGAGCCGGCGGGCACGATGCGTACAGGGTGCTGTGCCCGCAAACGCGTGCGCCGCTGGGCGGCCTTCACCGCGCGCTCGGCGGTATCGCGCACACTGCGGGGCAGGTCGCCGCCCAGCATGCCCGCAATTTCCGCGCCGGCGGGCAGAAGGACATAGCACCCGTTTTCCTCCCGCAAAAACCCCCGTTCGCACAGACCCGCCAGGTGGTCCGCCAACTCGAAATAATTTACCAGTTCTTCCCCCAACAGAGCGTCTTCTAACTCCGCGCGCAGGAGCGGCGGTTTCGCGCGGGCGGCAAGCCAGCACAGGAGAATCTGTATTTCCGTCGTCGTCGTAAGCCCGCCCGGCTTCACACCGGCAGTGAACGCGTTCCCCATCATCCCGCAAGCCTCCCTTCAATTTCCTATTGTATCATACCTCTTTTTCCGAAAAAAGTAAAGAACCAGTCTTTTGGGGAAAATCATTTTCGCCTGTCCCTCCCCCACCCGCCCTTCCATTTTGGAACAGGATGGGATTCCAAAGGGACTGTGCCCCTTTGGCGGAGTCCAGAGGCGGAGCCTCTGGGCAGGTTTGGGCGGCAGCCCAACATCACGCCTCGAACCAGGTTTCCATGCAGCGCGGCGCGCCGGGGACGGAGTAGACCCAGTGGGCGATGCGGCCGGAGCGCAGGCGGTAATTCAGGGGGAATTGGAAGGAGCGGTCCGTGGAGGCGTGGAGGACGCACAGCTTGATCTTCATTTTTTCCGGCAGGATGCTCTTAATGTATACGCTTACGAGCTGGCCGGGGGAGAGGGCGGGCGAGGCTTCGGCCAGGCCCGCTAAGTTCGGCGCAAGCTCAATGAAAACGCCGTAGCTCTCCACACTGCGCACGACGCCCACCACCGTTTCGCCGGGCGCGAAATCGGCGGCGTTTTCCTGCCAGGTGCCAAGCAGCTCCTTCATCGTCAGCACGATGCGCCCCTGCGCGTCGCGCCCCTTGACGGCGCACAGGATATCCTGCCCCTCCTGTACGCGGTCGGATGGGTGCTGGATGCGGGAAACGGACATGCAGTCGATGGGCAGCAGCGCCGGGATGCCGCACCCGACATCGCAGAACGCCCCGAACCGCTCTAAATGCGTCACGCGGCAGGAAAGGATGTCGCCGGGGCACAGGGCGTCCAGATACTCCGCCCGGCACCGCTTCTGCGCCTCGGTGCGCGAAAGACGGATGACGGGCGCACCGTCCGTCTCCTCCTCTATGGCCGTAACGACAAAGCACACTGGGCGGCCCACTCGCGTGATGAGCGCGATCTCCCGCACCGTGCCCTCGCGCACGCCGTCCGCGCATTCTTCATAGGGCATTACTGCGTCTGTATCGTCTATTCGGAAATGCAGGTTCTTTTCACTGTCGAACGAGAGCGCGCGGCTCTCCAAAATTTCCCCTGAAACAAGCGCGCGGCGCAGGTCGCCTAACGTGAGGGGGGAAGGGCGCGAAAGCGCGCCTTCGGCGTAATACTTCATTGCACCAACCGTCCTTTTCGCTTCCATTTTGCGCGCCTCGACAAAAAATGCTTGATTTTCGCCGTGGGCACGCTGGTACAATATATGGGGCGTCTCAGGAATAATATACACGCTGGAGCAGCGCCGTTTTTGCAAAATAAAGAAGTGTCCAGCGCAAAGTGTTTTGTATGTGCCCCTGCCCAGAGAATGGGGGAACATATGGGAATATCGCCGCGGCTTGTCCGCCCTCTGAAAATAAGGAGTACAACATTATGGATGTGCGTGTCGGAGACACCATTCAAACCAAAAAACAGCATCCCTGCGGCGGGAACACCTTCGCGGTACTGCGCGTGGGGATGGACTTCCGCATCCGCTGTGCCACCTGCGGGCGCGAGGTGATGATTCCGCGCGCGAAGATCGAGCGCAATATCCGCCGGGTCATACGGCAGGAAACGCCGTAATAGCATGGCCGCCGGGATATTCCCATGTGTCCCTCCGCCCGTAGAGCGGGGGAACACACAAAAGAGATACCAGGGAGGGGATGTTAAAGATGGAACCTATGGAGCAGCTTCGCGCCGTGCGCAGCCGTTTTGAGGAGATCGGGTGCCTTGTGCAGGACCCGGCTGTCATTGCCGACAGCAGGCGCTACCGCGATCTGATGAAAGAATACAAAAAACTGACGCCCATCGCCGAAGCCTACGACGCCTACAGCGCGGCGGAGAGCGCTTTTCGGGAGGCAAAGGAACTGCTGGAATCGGGCGGCGCCGACGCGGAACTGCGCGAATTAGCGCAGGCCGAGTACGAGGAGAACCGGGAAAAGTTAGAAAAGCTGAGCGGGGAGATCAAATTGCTGCTGCTGCCGCGCGACGAAAACGACGACCGCAGCGTCATTGTGGAGATACGCGCCGGGGCGGGCGGCGAGGAAGCCGCGCTGTTTGCCCACAGCCTTTTGCGCATGTACACCATGTACGCCGAAGCGCACGGCTGGGCTTATGAAATGCTGAACCTCAACGAAACAGAATTGGGCGGCGCGAAGGAAGTCAGCTTTTCCATCGAGGGGGAAGGGGCGTACAGCCGATTCAAATTTGAAAGCGGCGTACACCGTGTACAGCGCGTGCCCGAAACCGAGACACAGGGGCGCATCCATACCTCTACCGTCACCGTGGCCGTGATGCCGGAGGCCGAGGAAGTGGAACTGGAGATCAACCCCGCCGACCTCAAGATAGACACCTTCCGCTCCTCCGGCGCAGGCGGGCAGCACATCAACAAGACCTCCTCGGCGATCCGCGTCACGCACCTGCCCACGGGGATGGTCGTGGAGTGCCAGGACGAGCGCAGCCAGTATAAAAACAAAGACAAGGCACTCAAAGTCCTGCGCAGCCGGCTGTTGGCGCAGAAGCAGGCCGAACACGATTCCGCCATTGCCGCCCAGCGGCGCAGTCAGGTGGGGACGGGCGACCGCTCCGAGCGCATCCGAACGTATAATTTCCCGCAGGGCCGCTTGACCGACCACAGGATTGGCCTTACCATCTATAAGTTAGACGCTGTGATGAACGGCGCGCTGGACGAGGTAATCGACGCGTTGGCCACGGCGGACCAGGCCGAAAGGCTCAAAGCCGCCGGGGCGTAGTTTGGCATGTTTATCCACGCCTCCGGCAGAAGGGGACAACACAAAAATGGAAAGGGGACCGTATATGCAGACGGATATAAAGCCGGCGGATGAAGCGGCTATCCAGGCGGCGGCGCGGCTGCTGCTGAAGGAGGAAATCGTCGCCATCCCAACGGAGACCGTATACGGCCTCGCCGCAAACGCGCTCTCCGACGCCGCTGTGCCCAAAATCTTCGCCGCAAAGGGACGCCCGCAGGACAACCCGCTGATCTCCCATATCTCATCGCTGGATATGCTCCCAATGGTCGTGCGCACGGTGACGGACGGCGCGTACCGCCTGGCGCAGGCGTTCTGGCCGGGGCCGCTCACGATTATCCTGCCGCGCGCGCCGGGTTTGTCAAACGCCGTATGTGCCGGGCTGAATACAGCGGCGGTGCGCATGCCCAGTCATCCCGTGGCGCGCGCCGTCATTGAGGCGGCGGGGGTGCCGCTGGCCGCGCCCTCGGCGAACCTCTCCGGCAGTCCCAGCCCTACGACAGCCGCCGACGTGCTGGCGGATATGCGGGGCAGGATACCGCTGATTTTAGACGGCGGAGCCTGCGGCGTCGGGGTAGAATCCACCGTTGTTTCCCTTGCGGGGGAAACGCCCGTTCTGCTGCGCCCCGGCTTTATCACGCGCGACCAGCTCTCCGAAGCGCTTGGGTGCGAGGTGGCGCTTTCGGAAGCTGTCCTGCGTCCATTACGGGAAGGGCAGAGGGCGGCGTCGCCGGGCATGAAGTACAAGCATTACGCGCCCAAGGCGGAGGTCACAATCGTAAAAGGGACGCTGACGGCATATATACACTATATCGAGGCGCACAATGCGCCCGGCGTGTTCGCTCTGTGTTTTGCGGGCGAGGAATCGGCGCTGCCGTGCCCCTGCGTGACGTATGGCCGCGCCGATTCCCCCGAAGGGCAGGCATGGGCGTTGTTTTCGGCGCTGCGCGCGCTGGACGCGGCGGGCGCGCGGACTGTTTACGCGCGTTGCCCGAATATGGACGGTGTTGGGTTGGCCGTCTATAACCGGCTGTTGCGCGCGGCAGCGTTCCGCGTCGTGGAGGGATAACTGATGAAAGTAGTTGCCATAACAGGGCGTTCCGGCGCGGGAAAAAGTACGCTCACCGCCTATTACGCGTCGCTCGGCTACCCCGTACTGGACGCGGACGAGACGGCCCGCGCCGTCACGACAACGGACCGTGACTGCCTCGCGGCGCTGTGCGAGGCGTTCGGCGGGGATATCCTCAAATCCGATGGCACGCTTGACCGCCCCGCGCTGGCGGCGAAAGCGTTTGCGTCCCCCGCAGGGGCGCGCATGCTGACGCAGATCACGCACCCGGCCATTGTGCGCCGCCTGCTGAAAGGCGTGGAGGAGGCCCGGAGGACGGATAAGCCGTTTGTCTTTGTTGATGGCGCGGTGATCGTGGGGGAGGCGTTTGAGCCGTACTGCGACAGCATCATTGTTGTGCGCGCGCCCGAACGCGAGGCGCTCTCCCGCGTGATGCTGCGCGACGGCGTTTCCAAACAGGCGGTGCGCGACCGTCTGGCGGCACAGCTATCCGACGCGGAGATGTGCGCGGCGGCGGACTATGTGATCGAAAATACAGGGGATGAGCGGCAGCTCCGCGCGGCGGGAAAGGCCGTATTGGCGCAGATGCTCGCAAAGGAGACGAATGAGAAAAACAAGACGACATGTTAAGCCTGTTACCTGCCTGCTGCTGGCCGTGTTGTGCCTTGCGGGCGCTTTCTTTGCGCCGGAGGTGATCGGGGCGGTGGGTCGGCGGCTCTATCCGCGCGGGTATGAGGAGATAGTGCGCACATACGCGGCGGAATATGGGGTAGAGGAGAACATCGTGTATGCTGTGATCCGAACGGAGAGCGGGTTCAGCTCCCACGCGGAGTCCCAGGTGGGCGCGCGCGGCCTGATGCAGATCACGGATGAGACGTTCGAGTGGATCAAGAGCAAGATCGCCGCCCAGGAGGAGCTTTCCTTTGACGACATGTTCGACCCCAGGACAAATATCCGTTTCGGCACCTATCTGCTCTCTGTATGTCTGGCCCGCTACGGGAACGACCTCCCCACAGCCGCTGCGGCCTACCACAGCGGCATGGGGCTTGTTGACGGGCTGCTGCAAAAGGCGGAAAATTCGCAGGACGGGAAAACACTTTCCGCTTTCCCCTACAATCAGATGAACCGTTATGTCTATAAGATACAGAAAAACTATCAGAAATACTGCTCTCTATATGCGGCATAAAGGGAGGCCAAACTCTAAAGACAGTTTCCATGTATTTCCCCGCCTGCGGGCAGGGAAATACACAAAAATTCTCTTGTGTGGATATGTCCCATAGAGGAAAGGCATAACAGGGTATTGAAAATAAGTATTTGCAATAGATACAAAAAAGGTATATAATAACCATAAGAACCAAAACACGATGGAAAGGAAAAGATGAGATGAAACAGATCACCCATCAGACCTTTGATGAGGAGCGCGCGTTATATGCCGCGCAGGATACAGTTGTGACAGACTGCGCATTCGACGGCCCCGCCGACGGTGAAAGCGCGCTGAAGGAGAGCCGGAACGTGCAGGTGCAGCGCTGCTTTTTTAATCTGCGCTATCCGTTCTGGCACGACCACAACCTGTCCATTGAGGACTGCGAGCTGACGCCGCTGTGCCGCGCGGCGCTCTGGTATTCGGAAGACGTACAGATTGCCCGCGCAAAGCTGCATGGCATCAAGGCCATGCGGGAATGTGCCCGTGTTTCGCTGCGGGAATGCGACATCCTCTCGCCGGAATTCGGATGGTCAACGCGCGGCGTCCAGATGGAGGACTGCACCGCCGAAAGCGAGTATTTCATGATGCGCGCCGCGGACCTGCACTTCAAAAATGTGCAGATGAAGGGAAAATATTCGTTCCAGTACATTGAAAACGCCGAGTTCGACCACTGTGTATTCGATACCAAGGACGCGTTCTGGCACGCGAAAAACGTCACCGTGAAAAGCAGCGTTATCAAGGGCGAGTACTTAGCGTGGTATTCGGAGAACGTCACGTTTATCAACTGCCGGATTATCGGCACGCAGCCGCTGTGCTATTGCAAGGGGCTGAAACTGATAGAGTGCGAGATGGTGGATACAGATCTTGCGTTTGAGCGCTCCGAGGTACAGGCGACGCTGACCGCGCCCATCGTCAGCATCAAAAACCCGCTGGCGGGAGAGATCCGTGTGCCTGCGACAGAGGAGATTATTATGGATATCCCCGAAGCGAATGGGCGCGTGGTGATGCCCGGTGCGCAGGAGGAAACGCGGACGGAATCGGTGTGCGTCTGCGCATGCCGATGCTCCGGGGCGAGGGAGAAAACGGCGGTGCAATAAGAGATTGCTGAAGTAAAAGAAAAGGTGCAATATAATGGCGCTATGCCCCCTTTGTGGGGGAGCATAGTGCCACTTTTTGTTTATTCATTTGCATTTTCCTGAAATTTTTCCTATAATTGTGACCCGGACAAAATTTTTTCGAGTAGATAGGTGAAGTCCCCTATCCGAGCGCAGAGGAGGTGTGAAGGTGAAAGATGAAGGGATTGTCGAGCTTTACTGGGCGCGTTCCGAAGATGCGATAGACGAAACATCTAAAAAATATGGGAATTACTGTTATTCTATCGCTTATCATATCCTCGGAAATGGGCAGGACGCGGATGAAAGTGTCAACGATACATACCTTGACGCATGGAACATGATACCGCCGCACCGCCCGTCCATCTTCTCCACATTCCTGGGGAAAATCACGCGGAGAATCTCTATCGACAAATGGCGCAGCCGTACTGCGGAAAAGCGGGGCGGCGGCGAAATCGCGCTGGTGCTGGATGAATTGTCCGAGTGTGTTCCATCAAATCAGGATATAGCGCATGAGGTGGAGGCGGAAGAATTGGCGCGGCTGATTGACAGTTTTGTCATGTCCCTGCCGCCGATGGCGCGCCGGGTGTTTATTTGCAGGTACTGGTATCTTGACCCAATCGCAGATATTGCGGAAAGGTTCGGCTTTTCACAAAGCAAAGTGAAAATGATTTTACACAGGCGGCGGAAGGAACTGTTAGAGCATTTGAAAAGAAAGGGGTTTTTGCAATGACGGCGGAACATATTTTGAGCGCCATGGGGTCGATTAACCAGGAGGCCGTGCGGGACGCGAGGGCATATAAGCGGGACAGATTCCGCGCGGCGGCAAAATGGGGGGCTATGGCGGCGTGTTTTGTCCTGATTCTGACGGCAGCCGCAATAACGCTGCCGGGTATTATAAGAGGGCGGGGCGATGTCGTACTACCTCCCGAATCCGGGGCGTCCGGCATTGTGGACAGCAGTAACAATACACAGCCTGCCACAGAGCCGGTTCAGCCCCCCAGTGAGCCAAAAACCATCATCAACTGGGAGAATGTAGTGGTAAATGAATCAGAGGGAATGACCCCTGGTGCCGCCCGGCGTTACTACAGCTCTGACCTCTATAACGAGGAAATTTTAGATACGGAGGGTGTCAGAACTTATTACGGCTGGGAGTTAGCGCCAACCTATATCCCCGATGGTCTTACCGGAGGTGGGAAAGATGTATCGGGCTGTATTGTCCGGGAGAAAGCTACCGGGAACATTGTCGAGGAACAGGCAGGCCCGAGTTTCTGGGTGGACTTTTGGGAGGACGGCAGCCCTAAGTCTAATGATGATATTGTGATTCCCAAAGGGTTTACTATCAGGGCTTCAAAGCTGCGTATCCTGCACTGCTGCCTTCTCCCGGTAGATGGGGAACGCACTACCGACTTTGGCGGAGTACCCGTCACGCTTGCCCACTGTTCTATGGCGCACGGCCCCTACGACCCCACCCGAAAAGCCCCCGACGGCCTTTCCAACATGCCCGCCGGGTATTATGACATCTATACAGCTTCCTTTGAACTGGATGGCGTAAAGTATGAAGTCGAGGCACAGCGGCTGGAATTGGAAGAAGTGATAAAAATCGTGGCGTCTGTTATCAGCGGAGCATCCAGCGAAGATTTTGTGGTGGGAAATCCTTAAACAATCCCAACAAAGGGGCGGCACTTTATTTTGCGGTGCCGCCCCTCTATTCACTTTATATTACCGTTTGAACACAAACGCAAACACCAACCCGCCAGCCAGCACCAGCACAGACACCCCCATCAAAAGCAAGGAAGAAGTGCCGGAAGTTTCCGGCGCGCCTGACATATCCGGCCTGCGCTGTCCGCCCTGCATTTCGCGCAGGGAGCCTTGCGGCGTGGTTTGCCCGTCAGAATTGACCGCGCTATCGGAACTATCCGCGTCAGGCGGCTGGGTAGTATCGGAGGAGCCGCCGCCCGCTGTGCCGTCCGGCGGCGTATCTGTACTGCCAGACGCACTGCCGGGCGCACTGCCTGTGTCATCCTGCGCGCCGTTGGCCTGCCCGTTAAACCTGCCGCCAAAATTGCCGCCGTTCCCCGGCATGCCGCCAAAACCGCCCTGCCCGCTGTTCATGGTGCCGAGGTCGGAGAGGTTCAGCGTACCGGTGTCCACCAGCGCGGCGCTGTCTGCCTGCTGTGCTTCACTGGTGGAGGGGATAGCGCCCGATAGCTGTCCGCGCACGCTCTCTGTCCGCAGTGTGCAGAACTCCTTCAGCGCCGCCACGCCTGTTTCAAACTCCTCATAGGTACAAAATTTGGTCGGGTCTTTTTCTGCATAGGGGGCAATCAGCGTGTAGGCGTTGTCAATCAGGGCGTTGATATCGACTGTGTTCAGAAATTCCGCGAACAGCTCGTGATACTGCTGTGTGTATGCCGCATCAGAGAATATCCACGCCTGCATGGGACGGTCGGAAAGAACGTCGTCAATGGCGTCGTTGACGCTGGTGGAGGCGGAACCGCCCTGGAACGTGCCGAAGGCAAGGTTATAATCCCAGGGGATCATGGAAAGCCTGCCGTCGTTTTCGTGCAGATAGTAGTTGTGTATCATATTGCCCGTATAGCTGTCGCCGTTGACAACGAAGTTGTGTACGACAAAATAGCGCAGCACTTCGTCAATATCCAGCACATTTTCCAGGTCCTCAAAGGCTGAGAGCGATTGCAGTGAGGCAATCAGGCGGGCTTTGTCGGCGTCGGATACGCCTGTTTTCGCGTTATCAAAAATGTTTGCGTAGCTGTTGGGGTCGTCATCGATATATTGCAGTTTTACATCACTCGCGCCGTTCATGCCGCCGCCCATGCCGTCCATTTGCGGCATTCCGCCGCCGCCAAAGGAAGGCACGCCGCCCATATCGCCCATCTGCGGCGGTGTCTGCCCTTCCGGGAATGTGCCGCCGGTTTCACCGTCGAATGCTGGCGGTTCACCCATGCCGCCCATCTGCGGTGGCGACTGCCCCTGCCGGGACGGGTCAAAAGTGCCGGGCTGGCTGTCTGCGTTCTCCGGCAAAGCGGGTGTATCCCCGCCCTGCCCATCCGGGAATTGTATATCGGAAACGTCAAAATCGAAATCGCCGAAATCAAACTCGCGCCCGTTGCCGCGACCGCCGCCCATGTCCATACTGTCAGGCTTATACAGCTCGCCCGTTCCGTTTTCCGTGCGCCGCAAAAACGAGTCCTCTACGCCCTCTACCGCAAGGTACAGGCCCCAGTCCTCGCCGTTAACAGTGAGGTACGCATAACTGCACAGTGGGCTGTCCACGCCGAAAGCGCCCATCATCTGATAAGTCAGATAATCTTTCATCAGCGTGTTGTCCTGGATAAGGTTATTGAGGCTCAGTTTATCCAGCCCATGATAGCTTTTGCCGCTGTCGTAATGGTCGAACTCGATCTTAAAGCTGTACCGGCTGCTGCCCAGACTGGCGACGTTGCGCAGGGATGTATTGCCCTTGGCGCGAATCGCGACGTTCCGGCTTCTCTCGCCGTCGATCACTACCGCGCACATGGCATATTCCTCATTTTCGCACGTCTGCAAAAAGCCGTCCCAATCGTCCATCACAATATCAATGGTGTGGACTTTCGATGTATCGAACAGCCTGTTTTCATAGCCGATCACTGTTTTCACAGGCTCCGCCCCCATTGCGCGCGCGAAAAAGAGCGCGAGGGTAATGACAAGGCACAGTGCGACTGCGGCGGCGCAGATACGCTCAAGCCATTTGCTTGTTGACATGCTTTTCACCCCATATAGTCGCCGTTGTAGCTGACGAGTACTGCGCTGTGTACGCCGTCCAGACCGGCGAGCGTGTTGATGAAATCGGTGTTGTCGTCTTTCAGGCGCACTTCCAGATTCAGTTCCACGCTGCCCTGCTGCGCCGATTTGCTTTTGACAACACAGCGCTGTGTGTTCGCCGAAAGGAACTGCGCCGCGCGTGTTTCCGCGTCGTGGCCGTCGCATTGCAGCACAACGATATACGGGTTGGCATGGCTCTTGCGGTTCACAAAAAGGAGAAGCATCACGCCAATGACGACGCTGCCAATCACCGCCAGCGGTATCATGCCCGCGGCTAACACGATGCCCACGGCAATGGACCAGAACAGGAACGCGATATCCAGCGGCTCTTTGATTGCCGTGCGGAAACGCACAATGGAAAGTGCGCCGACCATGCCGAGGGAAAGTACCACGTTGCTTGTGACGGCTAAAATAACGACGGTCGTAATCATGGAGAGCGCCACCAGCGTGACGCCGAAGCTGGAAGAATACATCACGCCCTGATACGTCTTTTTATAGACAAGGAAGATAAACAGCCCCAGCCCGAAGGAAAGCACCAGCGCAAGAGCCATATCCAAAAGGCTGACGCTTGTCACATTTTCCAGAAAGCTCGATTTGAAAATATCGCTGAAATTGATCATGGTAAATACCCCATTTCATTTTGATTTTTCTGTTTTCCCCGCCCGGAGGGCGGAGAAAACATATTGAAATTCTGATTTTCCTACTGTCCTGCCATCCAGGCGGGGAAAGCATCTTATCCATAAATACGGCACTGCGCATATTTGGAAAACGCCCCGGTGCGCCGGTTTTCCAGCCCGACCGCATCGCGGATGACGGAAGGGAGGAACGCGCCCCATTTTACCTCTAATAAGATTGGTGCGTCCCCGGCGGGGATGGTGGGAGAGGGGTGCAGGAAATCCGTGCAGTCCAGCCCTGTGCGGATATCATAGTCCAGCGTGACGCGCACATCGTCCGGCCCATAGGTGAACGCCTCTCGTGTATAGTCGACAATCGTCCGGGGCCGCAGGCGCTGGGTGCGCATTTTGATGGCCAGTTCCTGTAAAAGGGGAGCGTCCCGCGCCGAGGCCCATCCGCTTTCTCCCTGGAGAATCGACTCTACCTGCCAAAGCGCCAGCGCCGCGCTGCGCTTCTGGCTCAAATCGCCGATTTTGCTTTTCTTTTCAAGATGGATCAGCGAGAGGTCCCCGTTATAGCAGCGGATACGGAATTTTTCGCGCCGGTTCACGCCGTCTAGCTTTTCCCGCAATGCCCTGTCCTCCGGCGTGTCGAAGTACAGGCTGCGGATCAGGTATTTCCCGTCCGCCGCGTGCGCGTCCGGCCGCATGACGGTGCGAAGGCGCATGCGCAGGATCAAAAGGTCCTGCCAACTGATTTCGTGCTTGGCCTCATGGCGGAAGCCATCCATTCATCCCACGCCCTTTCTGCACAGAGATCAATTTTGCCTTTCCTCCCCGTCGGAGGCGGGGAGGAACAGCGGGATTGGCCGCGTAAAATCGCAAAATTGGTTTCCGTGCCTTTCCATGTGTTCCTGCTGTACAGCATAGTCCCAAAAGCTGAAAAACTGCTGAAAACTCTGCGATAGATTTGTGAAATCCGCAGATGTGCTTTTGTGTATTCCCCCGCCCGTAGGGCGGGGGAATACACGGAAATAGATCCGCGATATGGACACTTCCGCGCATACGCAAAACTTTTTTCACAAACCTGTTGACATTTTCGGAAAGCGTGTTATAATATCATTTGAACAGATGTTCATATGAAAGGACGTGAGGGGATGGAGGAGCTTTCGGTCGAGCGCTGCGAGCTGATGTATGTGCATGAGGATATTGTCAAGAAGGTAGAACAGGAAATGCCCGATGACGAGCGCCTGTTCGACCTCGCGGAGCTTTTCAAGCTGTTCGGCGATTCTACGCGCATCAGAATTTTGTACCTGCTGTTTGAATCGGAAATGTGCGTATGCGATATCGCGCAGATGCTGCATATGACGCAGTCGGCGATTTCGCACCAGTTGGCGATCTTGAAAAAAAGCAAACTGGTGAAGAACCGGCGGGAGGGAAAGACCGTGTTCTATTCCCTCGCGGACGGTCACGTCCGCACGATCATCGACCAGGGCATGGAACATGTGACGGAGTAATGCGAATCACGCGGGCAAGACTTTCAGAATGCGTGATTTGTATAAATCTATTTTTATAAGGAGGTTTTTCGTATGAAAAAGCATTTCAAACTGGTGGACCTGGACTGCGCAAACTGCGCCGCGAAGATGGAGGACGCGATCAAAAAGATAGACGGCGTACAGAATGCCTCTGTCAGCTTTATGGCGCAGAAAATGACGGTCGAGGCGGACGACGCGCGTTTTGACAGCATCATGCAGGAAGTTGTGAAGGTGTGCAAGCGCGTGGAGCCGGACTGCGAAATTGTAATCAAGTAACACGGGGAAGGGGGCAGGGAAGGCCATGAGCAAAAAACAGAAAAAGATGCTCGCTCGTATCCTCGTCACCGCCGCGCTGTTCGCGCTGGGGTTCTTTCTGCCGCTCACCGGCTGGGCGCAGCTCTTGTATTACTTAGCGGCCTACGCTGTGATTGGCTGGGATATTTTGTGGAAAGCCGCCCGCAATATCGCGCATGGGCAGGTATTCGATGAAAATTTCCTGATGGCGCTTGCGACAGTCGGCGCGCTGTTTTTGCGGCAGTACCCCGAAGCGGTGGAAGTAATGCTGTTCTACCAGATTGGCGAGCTGTTCCAGGGGTACGCTGTGGGCCGTTCGCGCCAGTCCATCACCGCATTGATGGATATCCGCCCGGACTATGCGAATATTGAGACCGAGGGCGGCCTGGAGCAGGTGGACCCGGACGACGTGGCTGTGGGCGATACCATCGTCGTCAAAGCGGGCGAACGGATCCCGCTGGATGGTGTGGTGATAGAGGGCACGTCGTCGCTGAACACGGCGGCGCTGACGGGTGAGTCGCTGCCGCGCGCAGTACAGCCGGGCAGCGATGTGATTAGCGGGTGCGTCAACGAAAGCGGCCTGCTGCGTGTGCGCGTTACGAAAGAATTTGGGGAATCCACGGTTTCCAAAATCCTGGACCTCGTGGAAAATTCCAGCGAGAAGAAAGCAAAGGCGGAAAACTTCATCACACGCTTTGCGCGGTACTATACCCCTGCGGTGGTGATCGGCGCGCTGGTGCTGGCGTTCCTGCCGCCGCTGATTGGCCTGGGTGCGTTCAGCGTCTGGGTGGAGCGCGCGTTGACCTTCCTTGTCATTTCCTGCCCGTGCGCACTGGTTATCTCTGTCCCGCTCAGCTTTTTTGGCGGCATTGGCGGGGCGTCGCGCTATGGTATCCTGGTGAAGGGCAGCAACTATTTAGAGGCCCTCGCGCAGACGGAAATTGCCGTATTCGACAAGACCGGCACGCTGACAAAGGGCGTGTTCTGTGTGACGGGCGTCCACCCGGAGGACGGCACGCAGGAGCAGCTTGTGGAGTGGGCCGCTTTGGCCGAGAGCTTTTCCGACCACCCGATCTCCCGTTCCCTGCGGGAGGCGTATGGAAAGGCGGTCGACCACGCCCGCGTTTCAGACGTGCAGGAGATCCCCGGCCACGGTGTGAGCGCTCTGGTGGATGGCAAGAAAGTATGGGCGGGCAATGGCCGGCTGATGGACAAAGCCGGCGTGGCCTGGCATGACTGCCATATCCCCGGAACAATCGTGCATGTGGCTGTGGACGGGCTGTACGAGGGCCATATTGTAATCGCGGACGAGGCGAAGCCGGATGCTGCGAAAGCCATTGCCGAGTTAAAGCGTCAGGGCGTGCGCCGCACCGTGATGCTGACGGGTGACGCGAAGGAAGCGGGCGAGAGCGTGGCGAAGCAGCTCGGCCTGGATGAGGTGCATACGGGCCTCCTGCCCGCCGATAAGGTGGAGCGTGTAGAACGTCTGTTGCGGGAAAAGAGTGCAAAGGGCAAGCTGGCGTTTGTCGGCGATGGCATCAACGATGCCCCAGTGCTTTCCCGCGCGGACATCGGCATTGCGATGGGCGGCCTTGGCTCCGACGCGGCCATTGAGGCGGCGGATGTTGTGCTGATGGACGACCAGCCCTCGAAAATCGCCGTGGCGATGCGCATTTCCAAAAAGACCCTAGGGATCGTACACCAGAATATTGTGTTTTCGCTCGCGGTAAAAGGCGTCACCCTGCTGCTGGGGGCGATCGGTATTGCCAATATGCAGGCGGCCATTTTCGCCGATGTCGGCGTGATGGTGCTGGCCGTGCTGAACGCGACGCGCGCGCTGAATACGAAGGATATTGCGGGATAATAAACGGATAAACATTCGCCCGGAGAAATCGCTGTTGTGCGGTTTCTCCGGGCGTTTTTTTGGGGAGTTTTGTGTAATTCCCCGCCCATAAGATTGCGTTTTATTAGGAAAACACACTGTCAAAAGGATTTCATGCTTTGG
>CANCXY010000028.1 GCA_947381875.1 uncultured Clostridia bacterium
CCCCCCCCCCCCCCCCGGGGCCCAAAACCCGCTTGTGGGGCGTTTTCTGGGTAACCCCCGGGTCTGGGTCCATTTGGCGGAGTCCAGCGGCAGAGCCTCTGGGCAGGTCCGGGCGGCAGCCCGGCGGTCAGGCCATTGTGCAGGTGACGACGAGATAGGCGGCGTAGACAGCCAGGAGCGCGCCGCCCTGCCAGCGGCTGAAGCGGGAACGCACGAGGGCGGGCACGAGGGCGATGAGGCCCACCAGCAGGCAGACGGGGAGGTCGACGCGCGCGAAGGCGGCGGAAATGGGCAGGGCCTTGCCGGAGATGAGCGCGGCCAGCGGCATGATGAGCGTCAGATCGAGGATGTTTGCGCCGAGGATGTTGCCCACCGAGAGCGCCGACTGCTTTTTCACGATGGCCGTGATGGTGGTGACAAGCTCCGGCAGCGAGGTGCCCACGGCCACCAGCGTCACGCCGATTACGCGCTCCGGTACGCCCGCCAGGCGGGCCAGCTCGCTGCCGTTATCCACTAAGAGCTGCGCCCCGGCGATGATGCCCGCCGCGCCGAAGATGAATTTCAGCACGTTTACAATCAGCACGCGGCGCGCGCTGGCGGGGGTGTCCTGTGCTTGTGCGGCGGCGGGGGCGGCAGGCGCGGCGGCGCGGGCTGAAGCGGGCATGGCGGCCTTTTTCGCCTCGCGGATATTCTCCCACAGGAACACGGCGAAGATTACGAACAGGCCCAGCGCCGCGGGCAGGTTCACCTCACCCTGCAACCCGCACAGGGCTGTCAGCGCGGCGGCCAGGAGCATCAGGATGGATTTGAGCAGATAGTCGCGGCGGCGGATGGCCCCCGGCATGCACAGCAGCGCCAGCGCCATGATAAGGCCGACGTTCGCCGTCACGCTGCCCACGGCGTTGCCGATGGACATGTCCACCTTCCCCTGCGCGGCGGCCATCGCGGAAACCAGCATTTCGGGCATCGTGGTGGCTAAGCTGACTACCGTCGCGCCGATGATGAGTTTCGGGATGCCGCTGCGCTCGGCGATCCAGCTTGCGGCGTCTACAAAGAGGTCGCCGCCTTTGACCACAAGCACTACTCCCAGTGCGAACAGAACGATCGTTGTTGCAAGGTCCATTTCCGTTTCCTCCCATCCTGAATCAAAAGGGGATGTGTCCAAGCTGTGCCTGTATGTTTCCCTGAAACACATAAAATCGCCGCTTCGGCCACTCCCAAAAAAGGCCCATGCACAGCCGCCGCGCTGTACATGAGCCTTTGTTTTCGATGGAATGACCGGACACATGTACCGCTAAAGCTATACATGAGTCTCGCAAATGAAAGCAAGCCAGACCGGGAACCGGCCACGATGTTGACTTGCTGCGCCGTACCGACGCCTGCTACTCCCCCATGGGTTTTCTCTATTGAACCATATCTTACCGGGAATGTCAAGGGGGCCGGCAAAAATTTTGCGGCAAAAGCGGATATATGGATTGGGAGCCGTTTTCTTCCTAATGTCCTCTCCCCACGGAAAATTTTGGCTTTTTGTCGCGCGCGTGGTTGCCTGCTGGGAGGGTTTGTGGTATACTGGGGAAAGCGGGTCGCGGGCGGGTTCATGAATTATTTTCAAAATCCCCCTTTCTATCCGCCGGTGTTTCGTATATAATAGGGGAAGGACAGTCAGAAAAGGAGGAACCGAACCATGCCTGCCAACAAAGTACGGCTGGAGATCTGCGGCGCTTCCTATGTGGTATCTTCTACCGATACCGAGGAATACATGCAGTCCCTGGCGGAAAAATTAGATAAAGATATGACACAGCTCCTGGCCGCCACGCCCACGGCGTCGGTGGCGACAGCCGCCGTCATCACGGCGCTGGGCTATCTGGACGAACTGCAAAAAAGCACCAACGGCGCGGATAACATGCGCGCCCAGATTAAGGATTACCTGGAGGACGCCGCCAAAGCCAAATTAGCCGCCGAGGAATCGCGCCGCGAGGTGGAGCGGCTGAAACGCGAGATCAGCTTTATGAAGGAGAACAGTTAGTGTCCCCAGCCCCAAAGAAAAAACTTCCGTATATTTCCCCGCCCGCAGGGCGGGGAAATATACAGGAATCGGCCCCGAAAACGGATAGCCTTGCACCCACAGAGCGGGGAGATACACAGGAATCCGCCTCGAAGGTGGAGCACCCCGCGCCCACAGGGCGGGAAAATGCCCAGAAATCCGCCCTGAAACCGGAACTCCTTGCGCCCGCCGGGGATGGGGAAATGCTGCGCGCCGCCGTCTTTTCCGGCGCGGACGCGGTATATCTCGGCCTTTTGCGCCTCAACGCGCGGCGGTCAGCGGGCAATTTCTCAACGGAGGAGCTGCGCGCGGCGGTGTCCTTCTGCCACGCGCGCGGCGTGCGCGTATATGTGACGCTCAACACCACCATTTACCCCGCCGAGCTGCCCGATGCCGCCCGCGCTGTCCAGGACATCGCCGAGGCGGGCGCGGACGGCGTGATTGTGCAGGACCTGGCGGCAGCGCGGCTGGTGAAGCGCATCGCGCCCAGCCTGCCCCTGCACGGCTCCACGCAGATGAGTGTACACAGCCTGGACGGCGCACGCATGCTGGCCCGGCTGGGATTTTCCCGCGTGATTTTAGCACGGGAACTTTCGCTGGAGGAGATCGCGCACATTGCCGCGCATTGCGGCATAGAAACGGAAGTATTTGTGCATGGCGCGCTGTGCATGAGCGTTTCCGGCCAATGCTGGATGAGCGCCTTTTTAGGCGGGCGCAGTGGCAACCGGGGCGCTTGCGCGGGTCCCTGCCGCCTGCCATTTGAGACATGCCCCGGCGTTTCCGCGCCGGGGGAACGTGGAAGCGTCCAAACCGCCGGGATATTTCCGTATGTTTCCCCGTCCGGCGGGCAGGAAAACATACAGAAGCGCTCTGCTTTTGCCACATCCAGAGAGCGTTCCATTCCCGCTGCACGCCCAGGCGGCGCATTTTCCCGGCGCGGGGCGGAAAATGGCCGCCGCCCATCCGACGGGTGCGGAGAGGGCACGGCGCAAGCATGCCATTTGAGCCTGAAAGACCTTTCCATCCTGCGCTTTCTGCCCCAGTTGGCGCAGGCGGGTGTTGTTTCGGCGAAAATCGAAGGCCGTTTGCGCGCACCCGAATATGTGGCCGCCGCCGTCCATGCGGCGCTGTTGGCGCGCGACGGGGAAGATTATGACGAAAATATCCTACAAAACGTATTTTCACGATCTGGATTTACAAATAGTTATATAACGGGCCGGCGCGGCGCGTCCATGTTCGGCGTGCGCACCGGGGAAGATGCCGCCGCCGCTCGCGCCGCCGCGCCCAAACTGCGCGAACTGTACCGCCGTGAGCGCCCGGCGGTGGGCCTGTGTATGTCGCTTTCGCTCTCGGCGGAGGGCGCGCGCCTCACCGTGCGGGACGCGGAGGGCCATTGTAGCAGGGCCGAAACCGGCGGGCCGCTGTGCGCGGGGCAGAAGCCGCCGGAGGAAGCCGCCGCCGGTTATCGCCGCTCGCTGGAAAAAACGGGCGGCACGCCGTTTTTTGCGCGGGAGATCACGGTGGAGGGCGCCGGGTGGCACTGTCCGGGCGGGACGGTCAACGAACTGCGGCGCACGGCGCTGTCGGATTTATTGTCACAGCGCGAAGCGCCACATCCCCTGCCGCACAGCTCGGCGGAGGAAGCGCTAAAGGCTCTCTTGACGGAGGCGGAACATGACACGCCGTCCGAAGGAAGGAGCGGCGATGGACAAGCCGTCCCACTTTTGGGCGGGGCTGTCGGGACAGGGGAGGCCCGCCCGGTTTGGGCCGCGCATTTTGAGCATGTGTCCGCCGCGCCGCTGGACGCACTGGCGGGTGCCGCCGCTATCAGCTTCCCTTTGACGGAGTGGCGCGAGGTACCGGAGGATCTGCGCGGCAGGACGTGGCTGTTTGCGCCGCGCGCTGTGTTTGGCGGCGGGGAGGAAAGCGTCCGGCGTCTGGCGCGGGAGAGCGCGGCGGCGGGCTTTGCGGGATATGTCGCACAGAATATCGCACAGTTTGAGACGTTCCGGGGCCTGCGGGTCGCGGGGGCGTTTGGTCTGAATATTACGAACGCGCTGTCGGCGGGGGCGTACAGGCAGATAGGCGCGTGCGCGCTGACGCTTTCGCCGGAACTGCGGGGCGTCGATCTTGCGCAGATTGCGGCGCAAACCGATATCCCCCTGCTGGCGCTGGCCTACGGGCATATGCCGCTGATGCTGACGCGCGCCTGTCCGCTTCAAAACGCGCGCACCTGCGCGGAATGCAGGGGCGCGGGGGAACTGCTGGACCGCAAGGGCAAGCGTTTCCCGGTGCGCTGTACAGGCGCGGGGGCGCAGGGAGCGCGCACGATATACAACCCTGTCCCGCTCTACTGGGGCGACCGTCTGACGGCGCTGGGCGGCGTAATGCCGCTGCTCTACTTCACCATAGAGGACGAGGCCCGCGCGCGGGAGGTGCTTGCGCGCTTTTCCGTCCGCGCCCCGCTGGACGGCCCCTATACACGCGGCCTGTACGAAAAAGGGACGCAGGAACGCTCAGCGGCGCAGACAGAACAATCATGATTTTTCCTCCCCGCCTTCGGCGGGGAGGAAAAATGGAACAAGATGGGTTTCCAAAGGGGGCTTGTCCCCTTTGGCGGAGTCCAGAGGCAGAGCCTCTGGCAGGTCCGGGCAGCGCCCGGACGGGTTTGGGCGGCAGCCCAACAGGGGAGGCGCAGGCAATGGTACTGAAATACAAGAAAGTGCGCGATGGGGCGCAGGCTCCCATGCGGGCGAGCGATGGGGCGGCGGGGTATGACCTGTGCGCGCTGTGCGGGGAGGAAGGGATCACCGTGCAGCCGGGGGAGCGTGTCGGCGTGCCGACGGGCATTGCGATAGAACTGCCGGGGCCGGAGGTCGCGGCGTTCATTTTCGCGCGCAGCGGACTGGGTCTGCGGCACGGCATTACCCTTCCGAACTGCGTGGGCGTGATCGATTCCGACTACCGGGGCGAGCTGATTGTGGCGCTTGTCAATATATCAGAGGAGCCGTATACCATCCGGCGCGGGGAGCGTGTGGCGCAGCTGGTAATCATGCCGGTCTGTACGCCGGAACTGTGCGAGACCGAAGCGCTGAGCGATACCGCGCGCGGCGCGCAGGGGTTCGGCTCCACGGGAAAACTGTGAGGGATACCAAATGAAATTGATCCTTGCTTCCGCGTCGCCGCGCCGGAGGGAACTGCTGGCGAAGATTACACTAGCGTTCACTGTCCGCGCGGCGGCATTTGATGAACATACTGTTACGGAGACCACTCCCGCTGCCCTGGCCGAGGCGCTGGCGGCGGGGAAATGCCGCGCCGTTGCCGGGGAGCAGCCGGAGGCGCTTGTCATTGGGTGCGATACGGTGGTGGACGTGGACGGCGCGGTGTTCGGGAAACCGCGCGACGCAGAGGACGCACACCGCATGCTGTGCGCGCTTTCGGGGCGGGCGCACTTTGTCCACACGGGCGTGTGCCTGTGCGGCGGCGGGCGCGAGGAGCGGTTCTGTGAGACGACACGTGTCACCTTCGCGCCGCTCACCGACGCCGAAATAGACGCGTACATCGCCACCGGCGATCCCTTTGACAAGGCGGGCGCATATGGCGTGCAGAACGGCGCGTGCAAATTTGTCCAGCGCGTCGAGGGGTGTTTCTTCAATGTGATGGGCCTGCCCGTCGCGCGTCTGTACACGGCGCTGAAATCCTGGCCGAATTCCTCCTTGGAATAAGATGGGTTTCCAAAGGGGCTGCGCCCCTTTGGCGGAGTCCAGAGGCAGCGCCTCTGGCAGGTCCGGGCAGCGCCCGGCGGAGTCCAGAGGCAGCGCCTCTGGCGGGTCCGGGCAGCGCCCGGCGGGGCTTTTGGGGGAATGTAAACCTTGCAAGGGAAACATTTATCACTGTTTGCTAAAAAAAGTGTTGTATCGGCGAAGATTTTGTGATAGTATATAAATATGCTATGGGTGGCAGTTTCACAATTTTCGGATGGACGGCAAGCCGCCTCAAAGAGGGCATTCGGTTTTTGGGGCCGCATGCGCTTTTTGAGACAGCTTGACAGGCTCCGCCGGGATGCGTGGGCTGCGCCGTGGGTTCCGAAAAGGATGGGAAAAAAATAGCATGCGTGGAGACGTGATCATGGTGGCCTCCGGCAAAGGGGGCACGGGGAAAAGCACGCTTTCAGTGCTGATCGGCGCGGCGCTGGCGGCACGCGGGGAACGCGTACTGGTGGCGGAATTAGATGTCGGCCTGCGCAGTATCGACCATATCGCGGGCGCGGCGGGGCAGATCGTGTACGACGTGGGCGACGTACTGGCCGGGCGCTGCGACGCCGCGAAAGCCGTCGTGGAAAGCCCGCTGTACCCGGACCTGTACCTGCTGGCCGCGCCCTACACCAACGGGCGCATCCGCCCGGATACGCTGTGTGCGTTCGTACAGGGCGTGCGCCCGGTGTTCGATACCGTGCTGCTGGATACGGCGGCGGGGCTTGGCGCGCCGTTCCTCTCGGCGTGCGCGGCGGCGAACCGCGCGCTGCTCGTACTCACGCCCGACCCCGTGGCCCTGCGCGACGGCCGCACGGTATGTGACGCGCTGGCGCTGCGCGGCTGCACGGATACGCGCCTGCTTGTCAACCAGACCCCCCGCGCGCTGGAGGGATGCGGCGTGCGCAGTTTAGATGAGTGCATTGATACTGTGGGCGCGCGCCTCATCGGCGTGGTGCCATTCAGCGACGTGATCCGCCGCGCGGGGCAGACGGGTACGCGCCTGCCCGTGCAGAGCCGCGCCTGGCGCGTGATGCGCGCCGTGGCCGCGCGCCTGTGCGGCGAGGACACGCCCCTGCTTATCCGGTAGCGGCGCCCCTTTCCCTGCGGGAATCCATTTTCAGCCGTGCGCTGAAAAACAGCCGGTCCCGCTGTTTCCCCGCCGAGGGCGGGGTAACACGCAAAATCCCCATCCCAGCGGTTCCCTCGCAAAATGATCCGTGCAGTCATAGCACTGCCCATAAGGAGGATTGCGTATGAACATCGCCTTGATCGCGCACGATACCAAAAAGGAGCTGATGGTCCAGTTCTGCATTGCATACAGCCGCGTCCTCTCCCAGCACGACCTGTGTGCCACAGGCACCACGGGGCGTCTGGTAAGCGAGGCGACGGGGCTGCGCATCCAGCGCTTTTTGTCCGGTACGCACGGCGGCGACCAGCAGATCGCGGCGCGCATCGCGTGCAACGAAATAGACCTGCTGCTGTTTTTCCGTGACCCCATCAGCGCCAAACCGCACGAGCCGAACGAGATGAACCTCCTGCGCCTGTGCGACGTACACAATATCCCCATCGCCACCAACATCGCCACCGCCGAGGTCCTCGTCCACGGCCTCGAACGCGGCGACCTCGACTGGCGCAACATCGTCAACCCCAACGTGTAGCCAGAGGGCGCTGCCCTCTGAACTCCCGCCAGCGTCCCGCTGGATCGGCCAAAGGCTCCGCCTTTGGAATCCGCCAGCGTCCCGCTGGATCGGCCAAAGGCTCCGCCTTTGGAATCCGCCAGCGTCCCGCTGGATCGGCCAAAGGCTCCGCCTTTGGAATCCGCCAGCGTCCCGCTGGACCGGCCAAAGGCTCTGCCTTTGGAATCCGCCACCCTTTCCGACTCGCTCAGAGCCGCCGCTGCGCGGCGGTTGCTCGCGTGGACGCGCCTGCGGGCGCAGTGAAAAGGGTGGACGGAAACTTTCATAGCGCCCAAACATACGTTTGGGCGCGGCCTGTTCGTTATCCATGCGCCGTGCGCGTGGTAATGGATGGGCCGTTATTTTTGGTGAAATGCTACAAATGCGCCCCCGCCCTGTAAAAAAAGATTGACACATTGCGCCAAAGGTGTTATAAATTAGATTATACGAACCGTTTGTCGGCAAGGATTGCGGGGCGTCAGGGATCGTCCCGACCATACCGCCGCAAGGACGCGGAACGGGGAGGGAACAGAATGGAAGAGCAAACTACACAGCAGGCCGTCAGGGAGAACTGGCGGATTCACCCTTTGACCGGGCTGTTTTACCCGGAGGAATTTTTTAAGGAGGCTCAGAACTTTTTTACACAGGCCCAGCCCGGCGCATGGTGCATGGTGGCCATCGACATTTTGAATTTCCGCCTGATCAATAAGCTGCAGGGGCGCAAGGTAGGCGGCCTCCTGCTGCGGCATATCGCCGGGCAGCTTGAGGCCGTGCGCAGGGTCTCAGGCGGCGTGACAGGCTATTTTGAGGGCGATAATTTCTGCATCGTCCTGCCCGCCAGCAGGGACGGCGTGCAGCACCTGTGGAATGACATCATGGCAAGCGTCCGCCAGATGGGCGGCGCGATTGGCGTACTGCCGATTTTCGGCGTCAGCCTCATCGACGACCCCGAATGCCCCCCGGAGGATTATTACGACCGCGCTACCCTCGCCCTCTCCCGCGCGCGGGCACGCAAACATATTGTGTGCTATAAGCCGGAGATGGAGAGCGGCATCGCCGAGGAGATGCGCACGCTCACCGAGGCGCTGGAGGCCATTGATAAGGGCGAGATCGTCTTCTTCGCTCAGCCCCAGTGCGATATTTTTACCGGCAAGGTCGTGGGCGCGGAATCGCTGGCGCGCTGGCAGCACCCCACAAAGGGCCTTGTGCCGCCGGGCCGCTTTATCCCCGCGATGGAACACGCGGGCGTCATCCACCTGCTGGATAAGGCCATCTGGGAGCGCGTGTGCGAATGGCTGCGGAGCTGGATCGACCGGGGGCATGAGCCGGTGCCGATCTCCATCAATATTTCACGCATCGACATCGTTTCGCTGGACGTGCCCGCGTTTCTCACCGGGCTGCTGGCGAAATACAATATCCCCGCCAAGTACATCAAGGCAGAGATCACCGAGAGCGCCTACGCCGAGGACGACGAGGCCATCAACAGCACCGTCGACCGCCTGCGGGAGGCTGGTATGCTCGTGATGATGGACGATTTCGGCAGCGGCTATTCTTCCCTGAATATGCTGAAAAGCGTCGCGGTGGACGTGCTGAAGTTAGATATGCGCTTTTTGGAGATCAGCGACGGCGAGGAGCAGAAGGGCATCGGCATTTTGGAATCCATCGTCAATATGGCGCGGCTGATGGGCCTGCCCATCGTGGTGGAGGGCGTGGAGACACTCTCGCAGGAGAATGTGCTGCGCAACATGGGCTGCCGGTATGTGCAGGGCTTCTATTACTATAAGCCCCTGCCTGTGGAGAAGTTTGAGGAGATTTTGGCCGATGAGCGCCACCTGGACACCACCGGCATGCACACCAAGCAGGTGGAGTCGTTCCATGTGCGCGAGCTGATGGACGCGAACCTCTTTACCGACACCATCCTCAACAATATTTTCGGCCCGTCCGCCGTCTACGAGGTGTACGATAACCAGATCGACATCACCCGCGCGAACGAGCAGTATTACAGCATGGCCGGCCTGGATGTGACCGATACTGAGGGATTGGGCAAAAAGCTGTGGAGCAATGTGCGCGATGACGACCGCCCCACGCTGATGGGCCTGTTTGCGCGCGCCTACGAGCGCCGCCCGGCCTGCGCGGAGGGGAATATCCATTATCTGCGGGTGGACGGCCGCCTGCTGTGGCTGCGCGTGCGCGTGTTCTTCCTGCGCGAAAAGGAGGGCAGGCGCATCTACTTCGTCTGCCTGAGCGACCTTACCTCTCTGCGCGAACACCGCAACCGGGAGGCGCGCGCGGCAGCGCCTGTGGAGAATATCAACGAGCGGGAGATGCGGCAGATCATACAGTATTATGATCTGCTGCCATGCGCTTTCGGCCTCGCCCACGTCCTGCTGGACGAGCAGGGCAAAACGTCCGATTACGATATTATCTATACCAACCGCGAGATGGAGCGCATGTGCGGCGGCGACAAGGGGCGCCTGCGCCACCTGATCCTGAAAGCGTTCGGGGAAAACACCTCCGAGCTGATGGAGAAAGCGTACCGCGCGGCGTTTTTGGGCGAGGTCGTCACCCACCACGCCCGCAGTTCCATTTCGGGCCATTACCTGCAAATGACATTGTACTGTTACGACCGCGGCTATGTGGGCTGCCTGCTGCGCGATGTAACGCATATGCGCTTACAGGAGAGCGCGTTTTCCAGCATGGTGCAGGCGTACCGCGAGGTCTACCACCTGCACCTGCGCGATAACTACTGCCAGATGCTCTACCCGGACGAGACAGCACTCACCGAGCGGGGCAACTACGAGGCGCTGACAGCGCGCCACCTCGGCTCCCAGCGCGTGTGGCCCGCCGACGAGGAGAAGGTGCGGCGCTTTATGGCGCGCGAGAACCTGATGGATGAGCTGACAAAGAAAAACTCCGTGGAGCTTCGCTACCGCCGCCGCAGTCCGGACGGCAGCGAGGAATGGTGCCTGACAAGTGTGACGATCAGCGCGCGCGAAAAGGGCAGGCCAAAAACGGCCATCATCACGGTGCGCAGCATCGACGAGATTATGTATGAGGAGGAGCGCAAGCGCCACGCGGGTATGGCGGAGGCGCTGGCGAATATGTCGGACGCGTTCTTCATCTACCGCGCCACGGGCAACCAGTTCCTGTTCTATGCCAACTCCACGCTGATGGATACCATCTATGGCTACAAATCGTCGCGCGAGTTCATCCACGACGTGGGCGAGTCGTTCCGCGGCATGGTTCACCCGGATGATTACCCGCGCGTCCAGCACGAGATTGAGACGCAGATCAACGCCTCGGATACAAATATGGACTATGTGCAGTACCGCATCATCCGAAAGGACGGGGAAGTGCGCTGGGTAGACGACGTAGGGCACCTGGAGATCTCGCGCTGGGGCGTGGAGCACCGGGTATTCTATGTCTTTATCAAGGACATCACGAACATCATGACGACCAAGCAGAAAAACAAGCTCATCGAGGCCAGCCGCCAGTTTAACCTGAAAGCCGCGCGGGAGGCAAAGGAGAAGGAAGCGGAACAGTCTACCGTGACGGCTGCACAGGAATAAAACCCAAAACAACGCCAAAACCCGAACCCCGGCGGGAGAAATATCCCCGCCGGGGTTCGGGTGGTTATGGGATTTCATGGATCCTTATTAAAAGAGCGGAAACCGAACAGTAACAGCATAAACAGAATCATACCCGGACAGATTTTCCGGGGTATAAAAATCCTGTAGATCCATTGCCTCAAAGGAATTTCCGCCCGTATAGCCTATCATGCCAATGGGAAGTTCTTCCTCTGAGTCAGCAGAAATTTCCTCCGATAAAAAAGCCCACATCGCATTGAGCGACGATACATGCTCCGGAACAATATCCTCTGTTTGATATTCAACACTTCCCAAAAGATTCACAATAAAACGGATATCTGGCGTGCTTTTCAGGTATATCACGACATTCCCGGTCAGCAAAGGATGATCTGCGTCAAACCCCAAAGACCCTTCCCGTTTTAGCTGCCAGATAGCGTTTTCCGTATCCAGAGAATAGGCCGACACCACCATTTCTTTTACGGAAGATGGGGCCTGCACTTCCACAATGCCAACATCATTTTTCATACGAAGCATATCCAGCAGACGGCTTTCTTCTTCGCTGTACACATACGGCGCTATCCGAATGCTGTCCGCCTGACGCACGTCCTCATCCCTGCCCGAACAGGCGGAAAAACACAGGATACATACTGCGCATAAAAACGCGGCCAAAGACATTCTTTTCACTGAAACCACCATGCTTTTCCCCTCATAAGCCGCCGTGTTTCACATGCCCCAAAGCTGTTCAGGATATTCCCCCCGCGCGGTCTTTTCAGCGATGGCGGCCATGACAGCGGGCTTATCCGCCTGATAGGTGACGCCGTACCAGGTATCATGGCTTTGCAGCACACGCACACGCGCCTTGCCCTCGCGAATCAGCGCGCTTACAACGTCCGGCACAAAATACTCTCCTTTCAGCGGGTTTTCGCGCAGCGTTTTTTCCAGGAACACCGGGAAACGCGCCTCTGCTTCGCGCAGAAAGTTGTGCGTAAAGCCCCACAGGTTCATAGAAACGATCGTATCGTCCGCCAGCGGCACCCAGTTCTGTCCGCCGTCCTCTGTGAAGGCGATGCCGTCCGGGCGCTTTTCAATATGCGTGCGCTCTGTAACATGCGTAAGGAATCCATTTTCATCTGTCTCACATACACCGCGCGCGACATACCCGTTTTCCGTGACCGTATTTTTCAGCAGATACCCCACCATCGCGTATTCATCCTGCGCGGACGTGCCGGTTCCGCCGCACAGCGCCCCATAAACGGCCTGAAAGCCCTCCGGGCCGTAGCAGTCGTCCGCGTTGATCACCGCGAACGGCGCGTCGACAATATGGCGCGCGGCCAAAACTGCGTGCGCGGTGCCCCAGGGCTTGACGCGCCCCTCCGGCACGGTAAAGCCCGCGGGCAGATCAGCCATGTCCTGGCAGGCATAGCGCACATCCATCCCGCGCGCCACGCGGCGGCCGATGCCCGCGTGGAAGGCCTCCTCCAGCTCGCGCTTGACGATGAACACCACCGTCTCAAACCCCGCGCGGCGGGCGTCGTACAGGGAGTAGTCGATGATAAGCTGGCCGTGCGGCCCTACGGGGTCCAGCTGCTTTAGGCCGCCGTACCGGCTCCCCATCCCGGCGGCCATCACAACAAGGATCGGCTTGTGCATTCAGAGCCGCCCCCTCTCACTGCGCTTTGTACCCGTTCGGGTTCATGCTCTGCCATTTCCAGCTTGTGGCGCACATCTCGTCCAGGCCATACTGCGCCTGCCATCCCAGCTCCTCACGTGCCTTCGTCGGGTCGGCGTAGCATTCGGCGATATCCCCGGCGCGCGGCGGGTCGATCACATAGGGCAGTTCCTTCCCGCACGCTTTGGAATAGGCCGCGATCACCTCTAACACACTGTATCCCTTGCCGGTGCCCAGATTGCACACGAACAGGCCGCAGTTTTCCGCTAACTTTTTCAGCGCCGCCACATGGCCGCGGGCCAAATCTACTACATGGATGTAATCGCGCACGCCGGTGCCATCGGGCGTGGGGTAATGATTGCCGAACACATGTACTTTATCCAGCGCGCCCACAGCCACTTTCGCGATATAGGGTACAAGGTTGTTGGGGATTCCGTTCGGGTCCTCGCCAATCAGCCCGCTCTCATGCGCGCCGATGGGGTTGAAATAGCGCAGCAGCGCCACATTGAGCGTCGGGTCCGCCTTGCAGTAGTCGGTCAGGATGCGTTCAATCATCACCTTGGTGGTGCCGTAGGGGTTTGTCGTCGCGCCCGTGGGGAACGATTCTGTGATGGGCACACTGGCGGGGTCGCCGTAGACGGTGGCCGAGGAGGAGAACACGAAGTTCTTCACGCCGTATTTGCGCATTGCGTTCAACACAGTGAGCGTGCAGCCCAGGTTATTGGTATAGTAATCCAGCGGCTTTTTCACGCTCTCGCCCACAGCCTTATACGCGGCGAAGTGGATGACAGCGCCGATCTCCGGGTGCGCGGCAAACAGCGCGTCGACGGCCTTTGCGTCACATAAATCGACGTTGACGAACGGGACCTCCCTGCCGCCGATCTGCGCGACGCGGCGCAATGCCTCCTCGCAGGAATTATAGAGGTTATCGGCCACGATAACGTCATACCCCGCCTGCATCAGTTCTACACATGTGTGGCTGCCGATATACCCGGCCCCGCCATTGACTAAGATTGTCATGGATGAAACGCTCCTTTTTTCCGCCCCGCTCGGCTTTCCCTTTTCAGGCGGCGGGGCCGTTTATTGTGTACCCTGTATTGTGGGCATGCCCAGGCCGCAAAGATATTTTCCCTGTGTTTCCCCACCCGAAGGACAGGAAACGCAAAACCCCTCTGCCTGGGCCTCTCCCCCTATTGTACGCCTTTTGCGCGGCGTTGAAAAGCCCTTTTGTGCAAATTTCGCGGAAATTTCGCGGAAAAATTGGCGGGCTACCGCTCCTGCCTGCCCGGATGCTCTGGCTGCGGAATCCGTCAAAAGGGCCTTTTCCCCGTCCTTTGATTTTTAGCGGGGACTGTATTTGCGGTTTTGCTGATCCTGTTAGCCATTGAAGCCCATCAGGACAAGGTATTGAATGATATTGCTATGCAAAAAAATCAGGAATCGGAGAAAAAATATGGAATCGGTTAAAAATTATGTGTATACAGAACGCGCGCATTTTATGTGCCCGAATATGCACTTTGGAATCATGGCAAAAATAGAACGCTGCTATGATATAGAACAACTACGACAAAGCATAGACACACTTCAAAACGCGCACCCGTTCCTGCAAAGTTTCATTGCCGAGGAGACGGGAACTGAGAGATTGTATTATCAAATACAGGAACATTTGGATATCCCTGTAATAGTAAAAGAAAACGCTGCCTTGTGGCAGCAGGATTATGAAGAAATCTCGGTTTGCGGGTGGAATGTTAAGGAAGAATGTCTGCTGAAAGTGGTGGTTTATCCCAAAAAGAATGAATTTCAAATCCTTTTTATTGCCCACCATCTTCTGTGTGACGGCAGAGGGCTTTTACAACTGACAGAGGAATTTGCGGAGCATTATGTGAACGGGATAATCCCGCCATTTGTCCCGGAACGCCTGATTCAACGGATAAGCGATCTTCCCTCCAACAGTGATTTACCTGTTATCAGTAAATGGATCGTAGACGGCGCAAACAGGAGGTGGAAAAAAGAGGGGCGACGGGTCCTGTATGAGGAATACAGTGCCTTTGAAAGGGCCTATATTCAAAAGCACAAAGTGAAACGGGAAGTTTTCGCCGTTTGTAATCAGGAGTTAGAAGAAATACTAACTTTATGCAAACAGCAGCATATTACTGTAAACGACTGGCTGATTGCAAAGATGATGCTGGCAGAGAATACAAAGAAAGTGGTTATTGCCGCCGATATCCGCAAGCAGGTAAAATGCTATCAACAAGGGGCAATGGGGAATTATTCTACCGCCTTCAGCGTCTTTGTAAAGCGGAACGGAGAAAATGTTATTTCCCTTGCAAAGCGCGCGGCATCCCAAGTGGCACATATCCGTCAATATCCGCAGAAAGAAATGCTGGTGCTTGCCTGCTATATCCATATGCAGCCGGGGCTGATTGATGCTGTTGCAATCTCTACATTAGGAGATTTTGCAAGTAAAGCAGGGGCGTTTGTCGGGAAAAATATGTTTGGATATGGTTCCCAAAACGGGTATAGCATTACCAATTTAGGAAAAATGCAAAGCAATACCATTGCGGAAGCTGTTTTTATACCGCCCGCCTCACCCGCCAATAAAAAAATCTGGGGTGTGCTAACGGTCAATGACCGGATGAATATATGTATTGTGAAAGCGCCTGAAAAAAAATAGGTTTTTATTCTTATCCCGCCCACTTTCTTCATAAATAAAAGGTGCGCGGCAATGAAATTGCCGCGCGTGATGGGTTTCCAAAGGGGGGCTTGCCCCCTTTGGCGGAGTCCAGAGGCAGCGCCTCTGGCAGGATTCCAAAGGGCAGCGCCCTTTGGGCAGGTTTGGGCGGCAGCCCAACAGGCGCTGTCAGGCTGTGCCCCACACCTGCTTGCGCGTGAGCGCCAGCAGATCTTCTGTGGGCATGCCCGCGACGGTATCGCCCAAGGCCGCCCGCAGATCCCCGCTGTGCAGCATCTCTGCCAGACGCGCTTTGGCGGCAGCGGCGGCAGTAAAATCGGATACCTGCTGCTTGTGTTCGATCTGCTGTTCGATCAGACGGCGCATGAATTTGTCGTGGCGCGCCATGCGCAGGTCCCACCAGCTTGGCAGATTGTCATCGTCCCCGCTGCTCGATGTGGTGACGCGGCCTGTGCTGGAGGCGCAGGCGTTGCAGATATCGCCGTCCTCCCCGATCGCCACCGCCTGCGACATCCCGACCGTGCAGCCGGGCAGGATGGCCTCGTTGCGCGCTACGTCGAACGCGAACCAGGCATCTATTTTTGCCATGATGACCTGTGCGTATTCCGGGTCCTGCTCCATGCGCGCCTGTACCTTCGGGTGGATCACAACCGCTTTGCTGCCGGGCGGCACACTGCCGAGCGCGCGCAGCTCCGGCGGGGCGATGAATTTCCCGTCGATGGAGCCATAGAAGGGGTTGGGGCCGGAAGGGCGCCAGTTTTCCAGCGTCTCCTTTGCCTCGCTGCCGTCCTGATAGAGGAGATAGTGCGGGTAATCGTTGCGGGAGCGCCAATAGCTGCTGCTGGCGTCAAAGATATGGTAATGCAGGCCGGGGTATTTCGCTTTCAGCGCGTCTTCGAGGCTGACGGCCCCCGCCGCTTTTGCCGCTCCGGTGTTTCCTGCCGGATCGGTTCCGCCGGCGCGTATCTGTCCGGCTGCTGCTCCTCCCATGCGGGCCTGTGTGGCGGCACGCGCAGCCGTAGAAAGCGCCGCAAGGGATGCCGTCGGGAGCGTCATGCCGCCTCCAACGCCGCCTGCCAGCGGGTCCATGCCCGGCAAAGCGCCTGCCGCGAGCATATCCAAAAAAGCGCCCGCCTGTGCATTGTCCTGTTTTGCCCCGTGCGGGGCTGTGGATGCCCCGGACACATAGCCCGGCTGAATGATGTTGTTCATATGCTGCTCCTTTCCTGCAATAGAACCGTCGCGGAAAATTCCTGCTGAACCGCTTTCAGCTCTAATTCCCCCATATACGTTTCCGCCTCCCGGCGCACGTTGGCAAGCCCGATGCCGTGCAGGGAAGCGTCCCCGGCCTTGGTCGTGAGGGGCAGGCCGTCAGGGCCGAAAACCACTTTTCCCGCGAAGGTGTTTTTCACTTCGATGAGGAAAAACCGCCCCTTCCGCCTGCCCGTCAGGGTGATGGAACGCCCGTCCGCAGGCGCTTTTTCGCAGGCCTCCACCGCGTTCTGCAAAAGGTTCTGCAAAATGACGGCCATATCGAAAGCGTCATACGCTCCCTGCGCCGGATAGCGGAAATTGGCGGTGAACGCGATGCCCAGGGGCAGGCACTGGCGCTGGATATCCCCCACAATCACATCGGTGACGGGGTTTCCCGTGGGGATGGGCGGCGCAAGCTGCCGCATGCTTTCATCCATCCGCGCGATATAGCCTTTCAGGCTGTCGACGGCCCCGTCCCGCGCCAGGCCCTGGATATTGTTCAGATGGCCGCGCAGTTCGTGACGCAGCGCGCGCGTGCTGGCGTAGAGCTGTTCCATATCCCGTATGCGCGCCCGGAGCGCCCACGTCTGCTGGCGTTCCACGAACCACGCGGCCTGTTCCTCCCGCAGGGCGGCCATATCTTGCCAGAAGGCAATCGTCAGGCAGGCCCCGGCGTAAAACAGCGCCGCCAGCACCGGCACCGCCGCGATAAACCCCGGATGGCGCTCATAGAGCTGGAGCAAGACGCCGTCCCTGTATTCGATCAGAATGCGCGCGATCATCTGCCCGAACAAAATGCCCGCCCCCGGCACAAGGGAGAGGCAAAGCACCTCCCGCCAGCGGGACCCTATCCGCCAATTTCCGTATAGTTTCCCGCCCGCCGGCTGGGGAAATATACAAAAGCGCCCCGGTCCTGTTTGCAGCAGCCGCCGCAGCAGGCAGAGCATGGCGGCCATCAAAGAGGCATGGCAGACAAGGAACAGCGTGACAAGCATGCAGGCGCGCAGGTAAACGACGCCGGGCGGTTCCGAGGGGAGGGGCAGGGCGCGTTCTAAAAGGAAATAGGCGCTTTCTATCATCAGACCGCTGGAAACGCGCGCGTTCCCATACAGCAGCGTCAGGAGGAATGCCGCCCCGCGTTCCAGCCCGGCCAACGGGGCGAGTGCTGTCAGCAGGGCGATGAGCAGCGGCCCAAAGGAACCCTGCGGCAGGGGAAGGGCGTCGCAGGAAAGGCACAGGAGCAGGTATCCCGCAAACAGGCAGAACGTCCGCGCCCGCGTTTGTGGTTTCAGGAAAGGGCGCAGGAACAGGGTAAAGCAGGCCGCGTAGAGCAGCTCCGCCGCAAGGGAGAATGCCTCGTTAAAAAGCCGGAACGCCGATTCACTCATGAGGGGACCTCTTATTATTTTCTCCCCGCCTTGGGCGGGAAGGAAGCGGCAGCATACGCGCTTGCATTCAAGGGAGCTGAATCCGATTGGGGGGTTCTTCGGCATCCCCCTGTTTCAGGAAGTGGAGATATGCCCGCACGAACGCCTGATATTTGTATTTGGAGAGCAATAGCCGCGTCCCGTCCGTGAGCATCACCTCAGTTTTGCTGTACCCGGCCACAAAGGCGAGGTTGACAAGGTAGCCTTTATGGATACGGAAAAAGGGGTCGTGCAGTTCCGCTTCCAAATCGCGTATTTTCGCATAGCAGGCAAATTCCCCATCCCGCGCATGCACAATCACCTTATGGTCGCAGCTCTCGATATAGGCGATGGCGTCCACGGGCACTGTGCGGTTTGCCCCGGCGCAGCGGAAGGTGAGGACGCGGGCGGGCGGCGCGGATGCCTGCCCGGCGAGGAACTGTTCTGCCGCGCGCGCAAAAACGCGCCGGAATTTCTCCTCATCTACCGGCTTGAGCAGATAGTGGAACGCGCCCACATCGAACGCGTCAAACACATACTGCTCATACCCCGTCACAAACACAATCACGGGCCGCGCGCCGCCGCACCGCGCCCGCAGTTCCCGCGCCAGCGCCATGCCGTCCGCGCCGCCGCCCAGTTCAATATCGAGGAAAAGCAGGTCGGGCGTCCGGCTGTCGGCGAGGCATTCGGCGGCGCTGGCATACAGCACGGTCTCACAGGGATATTCCTGCGCATTTGCCAAAGCGGTCAGGTAAGCGCGCGCAGCGGCGTCATCATCACAAATGCCAGTTCGTATCATAGTGTCGCTCCTCTATTAGAATCATTCGGTTTTACCGGCGGCAAATCAACGTGCGCAGCGTATCTGGACTGGTTTGGGGCGTGACTGGACAGGGCGGGGCGGAGAACCGCCCATGCAAATATCTCTCCCACCCCTTTTCATTTCCCCCGATTTGTGTTACAATATGGCGGAGCCACTCGAAAACGGCCGGAAATTTTCGTTGTTTCCCTGCCCTCCGGGCGGGGAAACAACAGGGATGGAAAAGGGACAGGGGGAATGAACATGCGCACAAAAGCGGACGCGCGGCGCATCGTCGAAGCATTCAAAGCGGCATACCCGGTCAGCGAATGTTCACTGACATACGAACAGGCGTGGCAGCTTCTTGTCAGCGTGCGGCTGGCGGCACAGTGTACGGACGCGCGTGTCAATATTGTAACGCAGGAGCTTTTCACGAAATACCCCTCGCTCCAGGCCCTCGCCGACGCCTCGCCCGAAGCCATTGAGGCGATTGTGCGGCCCTGTGGCCTGGGCAAAAGCAAGGCGCGCGACCTCTACGGCATGGCAAACATGGTGATGCGTGAATACGGCGGCAAGGTGCCGGAATCCATGGAGGATCTTCTGCGCCTGCCCGGCGTCGGACGCAAAAGCGCGAACCTCATCCGGGGCGACATCTTCCACCTGCCCGCCGTCGTCGCCGACACCCACTGCATCCGCCTTTCCAACCGCATGGGCTTTGTGCGCGGCACCAAAGACCCCGTAAAGGTGGAACGCGCCCTCGCCAAAGTGCTGCCCCCTGAGGAATCCAACGATTTCTGCCACCGCTGCGTCCTGCACGGCCGAGCCGTCTGCACCGCCCGCAAAGCCATGTGCGACCAGTGCTGCCTGGCCGATTTGTGCCCAAAGTACCTGTAAGCTCCCCAAAGGGCGCCGTCCTTTGGAATCCTGCCGGGCTGCCGCCCGGACCTGCCCAGAGGCTCTGCCTCTGG
>CANCXY010000029.1 GCA_947381875.1 uncultured Clostridia bacterium
CACGCGCAGGCCCGTTGTTTCGTAATCCAGCCTTTGCAGGTAGCTCACGGTTTCCACCGGAATTTGAACTGTTACAGGCTTCATATCGTTTCCCCCCTTGTCAGGTAACAGATGTTATGTGGATTTTGAGACGGAATTGCCGCACCCGGAGACGCAGTTATCTTCGCAAATATGAAAGCATGATTGGGTACAGCCAGTGGCGCAGTTGCTTTCGCACCCGCCCGTGCAGCCGTTTTCGCAGTCGTCACGGCATAACCTGCTGCATGAACCAGAGCATCCCCCGCTGCACCCCGTCGCACACCCTGTATAGCAGGTGCCGGTGCAGCCGCTTTTGCAGTCGGTGGCGGTCTTGTCTACGATGGCCCTCTGCGCCCATGCCGTGATGCGTGTTTCCAAGTTCGCCAATTCCGCCTCTGTGACAATGCCGCCCGGCGCGGGCACAAGGTCCGGATTCACCGCCCGCATAGGGCCTGTCAGTTTTTCGATATGCTCTTTCTGGATGACGCGCCCCGCGGCGGGGGCGCTTGTGTAATCGTAGGCCGCGCCGCCGTACTCCGCCACGCTGCCGCTCTGGTTGCGCCGGAGCATCTCGGCCTTTACCTTTGCTTTGAGCGCGGTAAAGCGCTCCGCGCTGATTACAGCCATAGTCATGCCCCCTTACTTGTACGCCACCGGCACGCTCACCCAGGCCGAGCCGTTGTAGTATTTCAGCCCGCCGGTGTTTGCGGTGGTGTCTATCCAGAGCGTCTTTGTATTGGATGGCGCGCTGGCCTGCGCGATGAACGGCGCGTTCGCGCCAATCTCGTCCAGCGTGAAGCTGATGTTCCCGCTGCCGTCCACGCTCTTTGTCTTGTTGCCGATGGTGAAATTGCGTGCCGTGCCCCACTTTGCCGTGGTGATAGCCGCCGTGCCGTCAAAGTTTGTGCCGTTGATGGCGCGCGGCGTAGCTAATTTCGTGGCCGATCCCGCATTGCCGGAAAGGCTTGTCTGCGCGGGGTGGACGTGATCTTCCCGCGCGTATTTCGCGCTTGTCCCCACCGCCGCCGTGCCGTTAGCTTTCGGCGCGGCGCTGGCGGGCGTGTATGTCGTGTTGGTGTCCGGCGGCGTCTGCCATGTGCCGTCGCCGCGCAGATATTTCCCCTGCGCGCCCGCCGCCGGGGCGGGGGCCAGCCCTGCCGCGCCCGCCGCACTGGCCGACGCGCCTTTCATCACGACGGCGGCGGCCTTTGCGGCGTTGGCCGTGCTTTGCGCCGTCTGCACAGCCGCCTTTACCGCGTCTAACTCCTGATGGTTGACGCCCGGCACATTTACTGATCCATAGGCCATGTATTCCCCTCTCCTTCCCGCGCCGCAAGCGCCTGTTTCAGTGCGTCGATCTCCTGCTGCTGCACCTGCAGCAGGCGCACGATATAGGGCACAAAGCGGCTGTAATCCAATCCCTGTAAAAGCATGGGCGCGGCGGGGTCGTCCTCCTGACCGACGTCCGGCCCATAGGCGCAGATCTCCGGGTACAGCGGCTCCACGTCCTCCGCCACAAAACCGCTTTGATTTTTCTCCCCGTGGATATAGTCAAAGTGCTGTGCTTTCAGCCCCAACAGCTTTTGCGCTTCCTCGCGCGTAATCTCGGAGAAATTCTCCTTGAACCGCCGGGCGGACTGTACATTAAAAGCGGACGCCAGCACAGGGGCATATTTTGCCTCGGTGTCGCTCGGCCCATCCTTGCGGCACAGCGTCTGGAAGCCGAACAGGTAGACACTGTGGAGCTTCGGATTCTGCGCCCGCAGGTATACCGCCGATTTCAGCGATTGGATGGTCGTTTCCGTCTGGCTGTTGTAATCGCCGAACGCTAAGTTCTGCACTTTTATGTTATTGTCGAACTGCGTGTGCGTGTGCCCCGCCGCCGCCGCGCCAATCTCGCTCAGCGTCCACGCGGCGTTTGCGCTGCCGTCCACACTTTTGGCGGTGCTGCCAATCGTCAGGCTGCGCGCCGTGCCCCATTTCGCTGTGGTAACAGCCGCCGAACCATCAAAATTTGTGCCGTTGATGGCGCGGGCTGTCGCGAGTTTGGTAGCCGTCCCCGCGTTGCCGGAAACCGCTGTCTGCGCCGGGTGGACGTGATCTTCCCGCGCATACTTCGCGCTTGTTCCTACCGCCGCTGTCCCCGGCGCTTTCGGCACGGCGGCTGCCGGAGTGTATGTCGTGTTGGTGTCGGGGGGCGTCTGCCATGTGCCGTCCCCACGCAGATATTTCCCCTGCGCGCCCGCCGCCGGGGCGGGGGCCAGCCCTGCCGCGCCCGCCGCACTGGCCGACGCGCCTTTCATTACGACAGCGGCGGCTTTTGCGGCATTGGCTGTATTCTGCGCCGTTTGGGCGGCTGTTTTGGCGGCATCCGCTGTGCTTTGTGCCGTCTGGGCGGCTGTCTTAGCGGCATCTGCCGTACTTTGTGCTGTCTGGGCGGCGCTTTTCGCCGCGTCCGCCGCCGACTTCGCCGCCGCGATATCCTTGTCCGCCGCCTCGGCCAGCTCGCCCACAAGCCCGCTTGTGAAGGTCTTTGCCGCCCTGGCCGTCTGCGATAGCTGTTCCAGGTTTGTGATTTTCCCCATGCTCTCACCTCATTTCAAAGATGCGGGATGTGGAACGCCCCACCCCGCGCAAATCATCCGGGTTTTGTGTATCCCCCGCCCTGCGGGCGGAGGAATACACGGGAATCATCATCCGCGCCCGCTTACGCCGACACTTCGCCAAACACTTCCGTCAGCATTTCCGACACCTCGGTATCGGTAGCCACGCTGAACAGCACAACTTCACTGCCGTTGATGCTGATGGCCCCGCTGCCCGCCGTGGCCTGTACGTTCGTCGCGCCCTCGGCCACGCCCGCCAGTTTGGTTTTCTCATCGCTGGTGTAGTCATTGGCGGACAGCCCCTTGCCGTCCTCTTTGGCGACGTACCCGGACAGGTCGACCGCCCAGTCGCCCACCTTCTCCACAGCGCCGTCGATCACCATGTACTCATCGTACTTGTCGCCGTTTTTGGCGGTGCCTTTGGCCACCATGTAGATGTACTGCGCGGCGTCCTCGGCGGCGGGGTCGATGGCATCCACATTCTCAACGACCTTGCGTTTCAGGTGTTCCGCCCCCGCTACTGCGGCGGCTACCTGCTCCTGCGTCTGGTACTTCGCGTCGTTGGCGAGGTCGGAGACGTTGACGGGCAGGGTGATGTCGACCGCCTTATCTGTCACCGTCAGCGCCGTGCCGTTCACCTTGACGGCCTCCAGCACGTTCACGTCCCCGCACTTGTCCTTCAGGCGCAGTGCCAGGGCCTCCAGTGCGGAAAGTCTTGCTAATTTTGTCTTGTCGATTGCCATAGTGTTTTTCCTCCTCTAAAAATTTTTTCTATTCTACGGGCCGTGTGCCCGGAGAATCCTGTGTTTTGTGTCCATCATCCCCGCCTGCGGCGGGACAATGGGCACGCTTTTTGGCCGTGTGCCGCCGTCATTCCGCGCCGAACACCGCGTCCAGCATTTCTTTTGCGCTCTCATCCGAAGCCGCCGCGTTTTCCAGCATGCCCGCGCCGTCCACAGAGATCGTGCCGTCGTTCTCCACGTCTACGCCGCCGCCGATTTTCACGCCGCCCAGCGTGTCCTTTGTCGCGGGCGGCAGTACATAGGTCTGTCCGCCGGTGCCCACAGCCAGGAAACCGCTCGCGTCGCCCGCCAAAGCCAAACTGGCCGGGATGGCCGTCGTGGGCGCTTTGCGCGCGAATACCCGCAAGACGCCCTCCCGCGTCTCGGCGAACGGCGCAAGCCCGCAGGCGTCCGCCGACGCCATGCCGCCCGGCAGCACCGTCAGGCAGGGGATCATCTTCTCCGCCGCCGAGGGCACGGAGATGTCACGCTGTACGGCATACCCGGTGCCGCTGCACGCCACCCACCCGGAAACCGGGATGGTGATATCCAGACGGCGCACCGCCAGCGCCTCGATCACCGTATCCATGTCATCCCACGTCGTCAGCCCCACAGGCGCGGCGACCGAACATTCCAGCTCGTTCGAGATGATGAGCGTCAGCGGGAACGTGAACACGCACGGCGGATACGCCTCCCGATACGCCGGAACCGTCTGCGGATAGTCGCCCAACGTGCCATAGAGGAAATCCGTCTCCTCGCCCGTGTCCGGGTCCGTCACGAACAGCATAAATTCCCAGAGCTGGAACGTCGGCGCACCGGGGTGCTGGCTGTTCGCGTATTGCAGGCTGATATGCAGCCTGTCATCTTCGTGCCGCCGCCCGCTGATGGCCCCGTCCGATACAAAGCGCAAGAGTGTGTGCTGGTCTGCCAGCTCCGCCCCTTCGCCGATTTTCCCGCTGCCGAACGCCACGCGCGTGATAGGCAAAGGCCTCCCCAATTCCAGCCCCGCCGCCACCGCCGCGCGGCCATGCGTCGTCAGTTTATAGGTATAGTCCATCTTTTATCCTTCCCCCTTTGCAGTCATAACCGTATGCGCGCACCCGCGCTGACGCACGCGCGGCCCCTCGATGTCTTCCATCCCATTGGCAAGCTGCATCACAGACGCAAAGCGCCCGCCCGCGCGCACTGTGCCCGATACCCTGGGCGCGGTCCAATCTTCGCGGCCCTGCAAAACCGCCCGTGCGCCCAGTGCGCCGCCCATATGCACAAGATGATGGGAATCGAACACGTCGGCTTTTTCCGCCATACCCAACTGTCCATGTGTGCCAAACCTGCCGCCCACGCGCAAGTTCTTCACCGCCGGGGGCATTTCTATATGGATACCCCATGTGAGGTTCACAGGCAGGATCGGGTACAGCAGATAAATAATCTCCTGCGGCGTCAGGTGTACGCGCGTCAGCGCGCTGCCGTCGAACCACAGGCTGAGCGTGTAGTCCTCCACCGTCTCCCGGTGCGCACCCTCCCCGCACAGCCCGTCCAGCCACGCCCTAAGCCAGGTGATGGTATAGGGCGGGTGACGCATCAGCGCGGCTAAAATCCGCGCCCGCCGCGTTTCGATGCTGTCGCTCGGCGCGGGCAGCAGATGCAATAGCGTCTCATACCGTTTCAGGCCAAAGTCGTCTGCGGTAAGTACAAACTGGTTTATCAGTACCCGGTGCGCCCCCTGCCAGAGCAGCCTAAACTCGGGTTCCTCCGCCCGCAGCCCCGCCGACAGCTCCCGGTACGCCGCCATGAACGGCGGCAGGTAGCTCAACAGGTCAATATCTTCCGGCGGTTTGCCCACGGCGATTTCTGCATCCCAAACGGGGATCGGCTCCTGCGTATTCATTTGCACAACCCTCCCCCGTGGAACGTCTGCTGTTCGCGCAGCGCCTCGCCGCCCTTATCCTCAATGCCGTCCAATACAGGAATTTCCCGCTCACACAGCACAAGGTTTTTTTCCGCGCCGTTCACCGCCGTGCCGCCGATATCCAGCACGCCCTTCACTGCCAGCAGCCGCGTTTCTATCTGGCTGACGCGCACCACCAGCCGTTCACTGTCCGCCCAAGCCTTGCGCAGTTCCAGCAGATATTCTTCTATCGTCTCCGACAGCGCGCCGCGCAAAACATCCGCGCTATAGCCGGATTCAAACATCATATGCGTTGTGATGTCTATGGGCACGGCCACCGCGCCCGTCACTTTCACCACATGGCCGATGGGTGCGGTGCCCGCCCCCTCGCCCGCATATTCCGTGGGGTCGACCGCCTGCTGTACGGCGTCCACCAGCGCGGGCGTCGGCGGGTTCCACTCGGAATCAATGAGCGTAATGCGCACCGTGCCGCCGACTGTCAGCTTCTTGTCCGCCGCCGCGCTGTATACTGCGTCCAGCCATGCGCGCGGCGCGGCGGGAAGTGTGCCGCGCACATTCTCATACCACGCGCGCACTGTTGTGTTTGGGATAAGCTGCGCGGGGTTCAAATCGGCGTTCCAAACGGCCTGCACCTTGCACCCGCCCACGCCGGGAATGGCATTCACTTTCAGGATATAGTCGCGCCTGTTCCCGCCGAAAGCCGTTTCATCAAAGGAATCAAAATACCGCCTGCGCAGGGCCTCCGTTTCTTCCTCATCCTCGCCGGGTATCAGCACCTCGCACAGCTCGGCGCGCGCCAGGCCGGGCACATACTCGATAGGGGAAAGCCGCCCAAAGTATCGGTTGCCCTCCGCGCCCGCCGTCTCGCACTGCATCTCAAACACACCGGGGGACAGACGCCGCAAAGCCACATAGTTCAGCTCGCCCAAATTGAACCGCCTGCCGGTGATGTCCACGGTTTCAGGCTCCGCCACCGCCCGCAAAATCGCATGAGTGGCCGGGTATGGCGTGATACCGCGTTCCGCAGCGCGCAGAATCAGGTACTGCCGCGACGCCGTACCGCCAAACGATTCCGCCAGCACACGTTCCAGTTCAATGTATAGCTGTCCGATTTCGAGTGCCGCCGGGGCGTGCGCGTCGAACAGGACAGAGCCTTCGCGTTTGTCCAGCACCGCCGGGACGCGCCCCAGCATGCGCTCCAAAACCGCTTTGCAGGTATTCGCCTCAAACATAGCTTATATCTCCACCTCCCTCTGCCCCTCAATCTCGCCGAAAACCGTATGCACCGTAAACAGCACATGCAGTACGCCGTGGCGCGGCGTCTCAAACACAAAATCCGTCACATCCGTAATCCGCTCATCACACATCAGCGCCTCCGTGATACGCCGTTCCAGCTCCGGGCAAACGTAGCTGATCGGCTGCCCGTAGAGGTCGAGCGTCTCAATGCCGTAATCGGCGCTGTAGATCAAATACTGGAACCGTTCGGTCAACAGCGCCTTATAGACAGCCTGTTCCATCGCGGGCAGTCCGTCCGCGCGCCCCGCGATCGTCTCGTCGGCGCGGCGCATGCGGTGGGTGTGCGTCGGCTGAATGGAAACAGCCCATTCCCCCTCCGGGAGTATCGGCGTTTGCGGTGTCATCCTGCCGCCCCCTCCCCAAGCCTGTCCACAACAAGATATTTCTGCCCGCCCTGCATGCGCAGCAGAACCACCTGCTCGCCCGCTTTGAGCGCGTTATGCACAATGATTCGTATCTTCCCCACCGCATGCACATGCGGCGGGTCCACCGGGCGCACTGCGGAGGTATCCCAAGTGGGGATTTTTCGCCTGTCTCCCCGCCCTGCGGGCGGGGAGACGGACAAAACGCTCTTTGCACCCTGCACATAGTAAAAATCCTTGACGTTCTCCCCGGTTATCTCCGTCTCATACTCTGTCACCTGCCGGCAAAGCGCCAACTGTGCCTCGCCCAATACCATCTTCTGCTCCACGGAAATCTGCAAAGGAGCCTCGCTGATTACACGCCCAAAGCAAAGCTGTACCGGCTTGGCCGCGTCGGTCGCCGCCAGGGCCGCCGCTTTCACCGCGCCCACAAGTTCCGCCGCGTCAGCCAATGAAACCGCCTCCCCGCAATACCAGATCCATTGTGTGTTCCTCCTCTTTGAAGGTGTGGACGGCCTTTTCCACCAGCATGCGCTGGCTCACCGTCTCGCCGCCGCCCAGGTCGAGTTTTACCGCAATCAGGCTGCCGCCCCGCACCCGCACATCCCCCAGCGCCTTTTTGATGTTCAGGCGGCGGGCGGGCCTGTTGTACAGCTTCAGCATTGCGTCGGCCTTGGCCTGCCCGTTCTCTCCCTCGGAGAGCTTGTCGAACATCTGTAACACGCCCCAGGCCGCCTCATGCGCCGCGTCGCGGGCGATGAACACCTCGCGCGCGCCCGTTTCGCTGTCCTCACGCATCAGCTTCACACGGCTGGCGGTGTCCGCGTCGAGGGAAACGTTGTACTCGTAATCCTGCGCGCTCTGCTCGCTGATGAGCGCATACGCCCCGTTTTCCCCGACGGCCATCGCGCCCTGTTCTTTGAGCGTCAGACGCCCCGCGTCGTCATACAGCACATACACCCGGCCCGTGTTCTGCACCGTGAGGCCCAGCGCGTTTTCCACCATATCAAACAGCGTGGTGTTGTCCTCAATGCGGGAGGCGATCACATACCCCGTCTCGTCGATCTCCCCGGTCCGCAGGCCGAAATCCGCCGCCAGCATGCGCACAAGCTGTGCCGCCGTCTTGTTCTCGTAGATATAGGTGTCCTTGTTCTTAAAGTACCTGAGCTGATCGTAAGCCGTCATCGCGGCCACGCCGTCCCGCCCGCATTTTTTGGTGAACAGATAGCCGTAAAACACCGGCCTGCCATCCACCGAAAACCGCACCGCCGCCCCCTCGGCCAGGCGCAGGGCTTCGGCCCCCGCCGTGCGGAAGGTCAGCCTGCCCGGCGTGCCGCTGCGCTGTGTCGACCACTCCACGCCCTCCAATACATTGGGCAAGTACGCCTTTCCCCCGCCCTCCTGGGCCACAAAAAGTTCTGTTTTCATCGTCTACACCACCTGTACGCTGCCCGCCGTCACCCATCCAAGCCACCCGCCGGAGGGCGTGGCGACATGGTAGGGGTGCGAGCCTTTCAGATTGATGAAATTGATCCTCCCCCGGTAGTTGCTGCGCGTCTGGCCAGGGCCGTTGCCGTAGCTGTCGCGGTGCAACCGCCCGTTCACAATCACCTCACAGCCTATGGTGATGGGCTTTACCGCCTGCACTGTTGATTCCGCCCGCACCGGCTGTTCCGACACTGCCGTCTGCGCGCCCCCGCCGTCCTGCGCCGCTTCAAAGCGGACGGTCTGCATCCCGAAGGGCCTGTACTGTTTAAGGCGAATCTTCACCGTCACATCAAAGCCGTTCGCGGCCTCCTCGACGATGCTGTATTCCTCCAGCGAAACTTTCATATTGGTGGTAAACATCCGCCTGCCGCCGGGCGTCTCTCTCCACACGATAAACTGGAACGGTTTTTTGCCCGTCTTGAGCCGCTCAATGGCCTCTAAATAACTTTCCGCATCCCGGAACGGCCCCTCATAGGCCGCGAACGGATACGGGAGCTGCGGCAGCATGCACTCAAACTCAATCTCCGAAAGCCCCGCGTCCTTCAAAAAATTGATCTCCATGCCGTTGATGAGCGATACCGTCTCATTCCTGTTTTTGATCCGTAAATCAAATTTCGCGGGCGTTACGGGCAGCCGGATTTTATCTAAAAATACCTCATACCCCTGTTTGCTCACTGCACGCGCACCCCCTCTGCCGTCGCGTATACCGCCTCGCCCATGGCCGCCGTCAGGCTGTCGATGATGCCGTCCAGGTCCATCGGGCTTTCAATGCGGTTGTTGTTTGTCTGTTCAATCTTGATTTCGGCGGTGGTAAAGCGGTTGATGGCCTCCATCTCCGCACCCTCGCGCAGGATACGCAAATCTTCCCCGCTCACCGCCAGCGTCTCCTGGATGGCGCGCGTATGCCCGGAAATGCGCCCCACTTTGGTTTTCACCTCGTCGCCGCTGTCCGGCACGGCCAGCAGCCGCCCGCCCTCGGCGTAAAAACCGCCCTGCGCCGCGCCGCTCGCCTTCCCAACGATCTGCCTGCTTTGTCCGAAGCCCTGCCCCAAGGCATATCCGCCGTCCCATGCCTCGCCATAGGAAAGGCGGTCCAGCGTGAGGGCGGAAGCGTCCATCCGCTTCATCACCGATTCCCCCGCGCCGTATTTTTCGCTCACGCGGCTGCTGACCGCGTTTTTCCACCCCTGCACTGCGCCGGACAAGTTGGAACCGAACACCGCGTCAATGGCCGAGGCGATTGTCTGCAAAACGCTCAATACCGCGTCCGCCATCCCCGCGAACAGCCGCACGACCGCGCCGACGGGGTCTACAAATACCGTGCCCACAAAGTCCGCGACTGCCGCCACAAGGTTATACAGCAGCGTGAACACCTCCGCCCCCGCATTCCAGATACCAATGAACACGTTGGCAATCAGCGCCCCCGCCGCCGCCAGTGCGCCGCATACCACGCCCGCGCCTGAAACGGCGGTGCCCGTCGCCATACTCACGGCGGCGCACGCCGCATTGAGCAGCGCAATCACGCCCAACACCGCCCCGGCCATCCAGACCAGCGGACACGCCGCCATTGCGCTGTTGAGCAGGATCTGCGCCGCCGACGCCCCCAGCGCCGCCGCCTGCATCATGTCCTGTGCCGCCGCGGCCATCGTGAAGCCCTGTGCCGCCTGTCCCGCCGCCGTGTCAACCTCCAACGCGCTTTGCAGCATTGCCAGCACGCCCGCCACCTGCGCCGCGCTCTCCGCATCCCCGAGCGTGCCCCCTCCGGCACCCCGCACCCCGGATGTACTGCCTATCTCCGCCGCACGCTGCGCCACACCAAGCACCTGACCCCAAGCATCCGCCGCACGCACAGCTTCCTCCGCACTCCGCGCCCCGGACGAACCGCCCGTCTCCGCCGCACGCTGCACCATATCAAGCGCCTGACCCCAGGCATCCGCCGCACGCGCCGCTTCTTCCGCGCTCCGCGTCCCGGACGAACCGCCCGTCTCCACCGCACGCTGTGCCATATCAAGCGCCTGCCCCCAAGAGCCCGCCGCACGCACAGCTTCTTCCGCCCGAAGCGCGGCATATGTCCTGCTCCCCTGCAAAGCGCCGCGCTTTTCCTCCACTCCCGGCGTTTCCGCTTTGCGCATAGTTCCCGCAATATCCTGTCCCTGTACACGAGCCGCCTCATACCCCGCCGCGCGTTCCGCCGTCCGCGCCGTCTCCTCCGGGCGCGCCTCACGCCAGGCGATTCCCCCGCGCTCCGCCGCCTGCGCCGCACGTTCCCAAGCCCGCGCCACCCGCTCTGCACGCTCGGCGTCCCACAGGCCCGCGCCGTCCGTGCCCGCCCCTCCGGGCATCCCCCACGCGCTCCCGCCCTGCGGCCACGCCCCCACGCGCCAGGATTCGGCATACACCATCGGCCCATCCCAAAGCCCCTCGCCGCGCTTCTTCGCGCTGCCCTTCGCGCGCGTCTGCCCATCTTCCGTCCCGCGCGCCAGCGCCGCCCCCTGCGCCGCTGACAAGGACGCCGCCTCCTGCTCCAAAACCTCCGCCAGACGCACCGCGCCCGCCCCGGCCTGCTCCGCCGCCCGCAAAAACGGCGCTGCCATCTCCTCGATCCCCATCTGCTCTCCCCCTTTTCCAGGGGCTCTGCCCCTGGACCCCGCCGGGCGCTGCCCGGACCTGCCAGAGGCGCTGCCTCTGGACTCCGCCAAAGGGGGCAAGCCCCCTTTGGAAACCCATCTTGCGCAGCAATTTCATTGCTGCGCCCCTATATTTTATTTGCCGCGTTTCGCCGCCTGTTTCTGGTCGCTCTCGGTTTTCAGGCGGATGGACGCAATCACGAACGCTTTTTCTTCTTCCTCCATCGCAAGGAACTGTGACGGCAGGATGTGCAGTTTCAGAAGGGCATAGTAGGCGTAATTTGCCTCCCCATCCCCTTCCTCTATGAGTTTTTTGCCTGCTTCACCTTATCTTCCAGGCCGCTGTCAAACCCCTGCAATGTTTCCACCCAAGCCGCCAGCTCCGCATATTCGCCGGGGTCGTCCACCAGGGCAAGCAGCAGGTCTTCCGGCGTTTTTACCCCGTAGCTGTCCTGAAGCTCCGCGTCGTACAGGTCCGGCGTCACCACGCTGGCCGCAATCAGCTTCTGCATATACAGGCTTGTTTTCAATCGCGGCCTGTATACGTTCGGTTTACCCGCCACCGGCGTATCCACCGTGCAGCTCTCCCGGATCTCCTCGTTCTCTTTCGAGGTGATATGGCGGAACTCCCACAGCAGCGGCGCGCCGTCCTCATCCATCAGCGAGCGCGTGGCCGCGTATTTCTCATTGGGTTTCACGGCTTTGCCGCTTTTCATGAACCGCGCAAATTTCGACATTTCCTGTCACTCCTCTGAATTTTTTTATATCCCCCGCCCTTCGGGCGGGGATTATAGTATCAATTTGTCACAAAGCCCTGTAATTCGGTGAATGTCTCCGGCATCTTGAAGTCCTCAAAGGTGAACTCCATCTCCTCATCCAGATATTCCCCGTCCGCGTCGAACTTCGCAAGCACCCCGCCGTTGATGTTGCAGTCACACAGCACCACCGTTTGACGTCCTGCCGCGCTGGTCGGGTCCTCGTTCGACACCTGGATTTCAAAATAGATATCCTCGCCCGTGTCTTTATACTGCACCATCAGCTCCCGGAACAGCGAGGTATTGTAGTGGAACGTCGCCTTTCCCGTGCCCTTCCAGCCGGACGCCTTATTGCCGCGCCCCGTCTTGCCTAAAATCGGAACCTCGGTCTTGTTCTTCTCAATCTTCGCCTCCAGGTCAATGGCCTGCATAAAGTTGTACCGCCGCCCGTTGATCGTGACATAGCATTCCGCCAGCGCGGCAAATACAGTATCCTTCGCGTTCAAAATCGTATTTTTCGCCATACGTCCCCCTCCTTATTTTTCTTTGTTTTCCCGCCCGGCGGGCGGGGAATCCTCAGCCCATCACACCACCGTGACCGTCATATACAGTTTGCTCATCGCATTCACGACGGTGATCACATCATGCACCACAACGCTTTTCTTTGTCTCGCCCGGCAGCACTTCCACGTCGGAATCCTCAAAATCCTCAATGGCCCGAAGCTGCGCCAGCGTCTCATGATGGTGTACAATGTCCGCCCAGAGCGAAACGCGCCCCGCCGCATCATTGGGCACAAGCCCAAGGTATTTGTCCCGGAACAGCACCGCGATGTCATTGGCAATCTGGTCGACCACGCGCATGGTCTGGTTTTCGCGGAACACCTCGCCCAGGTCCGCCGTCAGACTCACCATGCTGTTGATGTCGTCCAGCACGCGCACTTCCTTGCCCACCTGATGCAGCACAAACTCCCCGGATAAAATCGCATCCCGGAGCTGTGCCTGCGAATAGGCGGTATCCACTGTAAACTCCCCGTCGTACCGAGCGTTCTGGCAGCTCCTGTTCACCGCGCACGCGGCCTCCATGCCCGTCACCCAGTATACAAGGGACGCTTCATCCTCGCCCTCATCCAGCACACGGTTCTTTACATTGATAACACCCGGATAATCGGCGTTCTTGTGATACAGCACCGTCTGGAACTTCACGCCCTCCTCCTCGCGCATGCGTTTGGTGAACAGCGTGTACAGCGTCTTGATGGTCTCGTCTGTCGTTACCGCGCCCAGCGTATTGAAGCTGTACGGCTCAATCGCCTGCAAAAACGCCTCGTGCGCACCCGCGTCCGCCTCGCCGGTCTGGCCGCCCGTCAGCGGCGTGCCCGCCGTCGCCGCCAGCACCGCGCCCGATTTCCAAGCAACGAATTTGTTCGCTTTCAGTTCCCCGGCCCCGGCCACTGTCTGGGCATCCACCTCGTCGCCGTCCATCAGCGTGCGCACGATATATACGCCCGCCTCGGGTTCCTCAATCTCAATAGAGAGGTCATTCCCGCGCGCCCCCGTATACAGCGCCTTGGCGAAGTCATTTTCCGCTTTCTTCCCTTTAGACGTTAATTTATACGCAAAAAGCGTATTTACATGCAAAAAAAGATCACGAAGCCCGCGCATAGAGGGGTCAGACTGGCCGCAGCCGAACAAAGCGCGGCAGTTTTTCAAAAAGTCCTCGCCGGAAACTTCAAATACGGTGTTATCCGGCCCCCAATCCAACGGCAGAGCCATTGCAGCGACACCGCGGTCGCCAAAGATATTGCTGGCAGCGCTTGCCGAAACGAAGTTGATATACGCGCCCGGCAGCACCTTATTTTGAACGGTAAACGTTCCGCCACCCAATGCCATAAAAAAACTCATCCTTTCCTGTGTTGTAGTAAAGAAAACGAGCGGAAATTTTTGTTCTTTCCCCGCCCTTCGGGCGGGGAAAGAACACCGGTTTTCTCGGAAATGGAACCAACGTCCATGTTCAAGTTCGCCGGGAAGAATGTATCTGCGTCAATTCCTCCATCATCACCACCTCGCCGGGGCGGTAGAAGAAGTAGTCGTACCGAACCTCAAAGGTAAGCCTGCCCTCCTCAAAGGATGCGGCCATCCGCGTACCGTGCATCGCGCCCAAATCGGTGTCGATACACGCGAGGCAGTCAAAGAGCCTGTGCGCCGTCTCGACGCATTCTTCCTTAGCGCACGCCGTATCGGCGGGCAGATACGTCACGCAAAACGCATTCTGCGCCTGAAACCGCCTGCCCCGATACACCCGCTGCGTCGCTTTCGTACACGCCACAAAGAAATGCGGCGTTTCCAACCCCTGCCGCACCGGCCCCAGCGCAATGGCGCACGGCGCAAACGCCCCCGCAATCGCCCGACAGATACCGTTTGTAATTGGATCCTCCTTATGCAAATCCCTTCCCCCTTTTGCCTTCGGCGACCTTCTTTTTTCTTGAAAGAAAAAAGAAGGCAAAAAAGAACTTTCCACACACCACTGTACGCTGCGGCGAATCTATGCCGGCCTTTCCTCGACAGGCAATTTTTCCTGCCGCATATCCCCGCAAAAATTGATTTCCCCGCACCCAAACGCATGTTTGGGTGCATATAAAGTTTCCGTCCACCCTTTTCAAAGGGTGGCGGATTCCAAAGGCAGAGCCTTTGGCCGGTCCAGCGGGACGCTGGGCAGGATTCCAAAGGGCGGCAGCCCTTTGGGCCTGCGGCAGCCGCTACGCCCAGATTTGCTCCAACGCAAGAGGCGTCTGGGCATGCGTAGGGTAGAGAGCGGGCGGGCCGCTGGCGGTCCAGGCGGTAGTGCGGCTCCGGTGCGTCACAAGGACGCGGGAGCCTTCGGGCGGGGCGTTTTCCGGGGCGGTAAAGAGCATGGCCGTCTGGGAGAGGGGCGCGCCGAGCGCGCCGGGGTCGGCGGGGCGGGCGGCGGCGTAGGAAAGGCGGCAGGGGATGGCGTCGGCGGCGGGGATTTCGCGCCCGCGCACGATGCCTGTTTCCGCGTCCCGCACCTGACGCAGGGTGTGGATGATACAGGTGCCGTCATAGAGGGTTTTTAGTGCGTTTTTCGCCGCGCTGTAGGATGCCGCCAGTGCATCCGCCCGCCCCTTGCGCCCCGCGCCGGGCGCGCTCACCACGGGAGCCTCCGGCAGCAGGCCGCCAGTTCGCGGCCATAGTGCAGCAGACCGGCCACCAGCACCGACATGTGCTGTTCGGCGCTCTGGCGCGCGCCCGAAACGTCAAAGGTGACTTCGGTGTCGCCAAGTTTCAGGCGCTCCAGCGCTTCGGCGGGGAAGTTCTCAATGTCCTCCGGCATGAATGCCTGTTTCGTTGAGAAGAACGCACCGATGGCCCGCAGGGCGCATACATGGCGCAGCTCCTGCGGCAGATCCATCAGGTTGCATTCGCACAGAAGGCCCGCCTCGGCGTATTCGGCACACAGGCGCAGCAGCGCCTCATCGCCCGCTTTGAGGGTATAGCCCGCTGTTTCCAAAGCCTCTTTTGCCTGTTTCCACATCCTGTTTTCCTCCTTTCCGGCGCGCGCGTCAGCCCTTGGAGAGGATGCGCGCAATCGCGATCGTTTTGTGCGGGATGGCCTGCGTGCCGTCGTTTACAATCTGCCAGTTTTTCCCGTCCGACAAATCGCTGTTGGCAGCCGAGGCCGTGAGCGCGGCGGGCTTTTCAAAGGAAATGCCGTCCACGCCGCAGATATAGCGGTCGCGCACATACAGCGTGTCCTGCCCGCCGTTGGTGCGGGGGTCGCGGCTCATCTCATAGGGCACGGCGTCGCCGATGTTGTCTAAGATGATGGCCCCCTTGCCGAGTATATAGGTAGTGTAGGTGATGGCGGCGCTGTCCCCCTCGCCGCTTGTCTGGGCAGGCATGCCGTCGTCTACCAGCACGGTGCGCCCGTTCCAGCTCCCAATGGCAAGGTCGCGCGTCACGCCGTCCTTGTCGGTATAGGTGAGATATTTCAAAAGCTGGAGGTTTTCCAGGTTCGTGGCAACCTCGCTGTGCATAATGACAAGGCTGAACAGCGATTTTTGATCGCCGCACGCTTTCTGGATCGCGCGGTTGAGCGTATCCGCGCCGACAAGCGCCGCCTCCCCCGCGTTCTTGCTGATATCAAAGGTATGCTTTTCCAAAAATTCCTTGGCGGCTTTCGCGGCGGCCCCCGTGCCGGTGGTACTCATGCTGAACACCCCCGAAAGGATTGCCAATAACAAGTCCTGCCGCACTTCTTCTTTGTATTCCCCGATTTCCGCCGCGACGGCATCCATGAAGTCGATGCCCGCCGTCAAATTCCTGCTGAACGAGCGTTCCGTCCAGGCGTCCATCCGGGAAGCCACAATAAAGCCCTGTTCATAGGTGGTAGCGGCGGAATCCGCGATATTCGTCGCGCCGTCGTTGTTCTGCGAGGTAGCCCCGCTGATGCGCCCATAGTACGGGATACGCGCATACAGCGACCCGCCCTGGCTCGACAGCGCGCTACGCGCATTCTCATTCGCGCCCACCGCCTCGCTGCGCGCCAGCTCACTCTTTTTCGCGTTCGGAATACTGTTGATGTACTTCCCAAACGCCTCCGCATTGAAGGTCTTTGCATCAAATTTAGCCATCTTCCCCATCCTTTCTGTTGGGCTGCCGCCCAAACCTGCCCAAAGGGCGCTGCCCTTTGGAATCCTGCCACCCTTTGAAAAGGGTGGACGGAAACTTTATATGCACCCAAACATGCGTTTGGGTGCGGGATTGTTCAGGTTCCGGGCGCACATTGCTTTTCTGTGCGTTTCAAAGAACCTGTTCCCGCCGGGTTTTACTCTGTCCGCTCGGACAGATACGCCGCCAACTGCGCATACGTCATATGCGCGGGGTCCGGCGCGGCATCGGGCAGCACGTCCGCGCTCTCGCCGGGGATGAACCCCCGGCCAACCGTCTTTGGCTCCTGCCCGTGGAAAAGGTACGGATCCGACTGCCGGATCGCCTCGATTTGCGCTTCCAGCCCTTCGGCGGTGCCGTCCCCGTTCAGCGTGACCGCCTCCTCGTCCAGCAGCGCGCGCACCGCTTTACGATTGCGCGCCCCCGCCGCCGCAAGCGCCAGGTCGATTGCCGCCGCGCGTTTCACCGCCGCCAGCTCCTCCGCGTGCGCCGCTATCATCGCCGCCTTTTCCTGTTCCAGCGCCTCAATGCGCTGCATCAGTTCCTCCTGCTCCATCTTTCTCTCCCTCCATTCTGTATGTGTGAAACTTTTCCATAAATTTCCGCCCGCCGGGCGTGAAATCAAAGCTGTTCCTGCCCTGCGGCCTCCTGCCGCCGCAGGCGCTCCAACTCCCGCTGCGGGTCATCCACCCAGGGGTGCTTTGCCACCACGGTTTCCCGCGAAAGCATCTGCGCCGACGCCGTACAGTTCCCGATTGCCTCGCTCTCGCTCATCAGCATATCGCGGTTGAACAGGAACGTCACGCGCCCGCTCGATGCCTCGCCCGCCCGCGCTAAATACACTTCGATGAACGTCAGCAGTTCCTCAAAAGAAGCCTGCATCTCCGTCTCCATCTCGTCCGCGTCCAGGTCGATATCCGAATACATGGAACGGATGTTCATCTGGTTGGGGTTGCCCGAAAGCCGTGTGTCGCGCGCGTCGAACCCCATGCCATTTTCTGTGATAGCGTCGCGCAGCAGCGATAAAATCACCCGGTAGTTTTCGGCGTTGAACTCTACCTTCAGCGTCTCCACCCCGCCCTGCGCGTCACCCTCTGTGCGCACCTTCACCGCGCCGTACTGCGCTAAGTTGCGCCGGAACTCTCCCAAATCCGTGCCGTCGTAATTTTTCAGCACAAGAATGGTATTGCGCGGGTCCTCCTGCATGCGGTTCTCGAAATCGGAAAACATCAGATTCAGCCCGTCCTGCAATGTTTTGACGCGCTGCAGCAGCGGCATTTCGTTTTCGTTGGCCTTAAATGGTACCAGAGGCACACACGGCCACCCCGCCGACGCCCCGCCCCAAAAACTGTAGGGCAGTACGCCCGCGCCCGGCGCGTCCTCGTCCGCTATAAGCCGCCCATTTTCCAGCGCCAGACACTGTACGCCCGCCGGGCCGTATACCTCCACCTTTTCTTCCAGCACAAACGCGTGCCCGTCGAACCGCTCGCGCAGATACACCCGCACGGCACGTTCCAGCCGCGTGTGTTCGCTGTCCTGCCAAAGCGGCAAAATCTCATACGCCGGGAACATGCGGAACGCCAACGCCCCGTTTTCGTCATAATACGGGTACAGCCACGCGATCCCCCCGCACAGCATCGCCTTGCCCAGGTTTTTCAGCAGACGCAAAAACCGCTTATCGAAAATCCCCCGCAGCCGCCCGATATACGCCGCATCCTCGCCCTCCATCGCGAAGGGCTTGCCCAGCAGGTAATTGGTTTTCTGCGTCACCAATTTGCCGAACTGATTATTGACAAGCCTGCTGTTGGGCACATTCTCCAGCCGTTCCAGTTTCCCGTCCCGCCCGATGGCTGTCCGCTGCCGCGCGCAGATATCGTGCTGCCCGACAAAGTAGGCAAACCCCTTGATCTGCATGGCCCGCTGCCGCGAGGTTTTCCAGGCCGCGATTTCCCGTTCCAGAATATCCCCATCCTGAACCGCCACAGCCTTCCTTCTCCATCCCATAGATCCGCTCCTCCTTTCCTGATGAACGTCACGCAAAACTGAACGTGTGCGGCGCGCAGGCGCGCACCAGGGCGTACCGGAGCGCGTCCATCGCGTGGGAAAACTCGTGGTCGGGTTTGCCGGTGAGCAGGCCGGCAGGCGTTTTTTCCCAGCAGTAGTTTTCAATCTCCCGCTTCACCTCCACACAGCGCGGGTCAACGACGATCCTGTAGCGCCGCACGCATTGAATGCCGTAATTTACGCTGTCTTTGCCTTTGGGCGCGGGTTCGGCGCGCAGGCCCGCCTCGCGCAGCTCCGCGATGCTTTTCGGTTCGGCGGCGTCGCATTGGATACGCTGCCCGCCGTACCCCATCGCCAGGATCTGCGCCGCGATTTCGCGGTTCGTCACCCCGCGCGCATACCATTCGTCAAACACATATACCGTGCGCGCCGCCTCGTCGAGCAGGGCCGCCACAAAGGCCGTCGGGTCGGTGAATCCGAAATCCAGCCCGAACACCGCCTGCACGCCCTCCCTTCTCCGCAGCGCCGCCGCGTCCACGGGTTCGCACGCTACGTCGGTGTAAATGCGCCCCTCGGCTATGCCCCATTCGCCCGCCCCCTCTATGCGGTACCGGCACGGGTCCCGCTGACGCATCCCCTCAAACAGCGCCCGGTCCGCTTCGCTCAACCACTCATTACACCGCCAGGTTGTGGTTTGGATGAACGTGTTTTCATCCGGCGCGTCAAAAAAGCGTTTTTTCAGCCAGCTTTCGGCGCTCCACGGGTTGAAAGTGAGTGTGAGCTGTTTGAAATACCCTGCGGGCACCTCGCCGCGGATGGAGAAATCGACTTTGTTAAAATCGTCCTCGCTGGCAATCTCATAGGCTTCCTCGATCCACACCCAGCACAGCGCGCCCTTCTCCACAGAAATGGACGTAATCTTCACGCCGTCATCCAGCCCGCGAAAGAGGATCTTCTGCCCCGTGCCCCGCCGGACGATCTGCATCGGCGACACCGTGCAGTCGAACAGCGTGTCCACCCCCAGCCGGTGAATGGCCCATTTCAAATCGCTGAACACCGAATCCCGCAAGGTATATGAGTAGCGCCGCACGCACAACGCGCTGGAAAGCGGATAATTCAGCAGCCGGTAGATCATGTTCAGGGCTGTCGTCTTGCTCTTTTTGCTTCCCCGGCTTCCCTTGCACACCCGATACCGTTTTTTCGTGTGCCAGAAATCCGCATATCCGCCCCCCACGGCCTCCTGCA
>CANCXY010000030.1 GCA_947381875.1 uncultured Clostridia bacterium
GTCCTCGCCCAACAGCTTTGTTTTGCCGTACACCGAACGCGGCGCGGGCTGTTCGTACTCGCTGACAGGCTCTTTCGCGTCACCGCTGAACACATAGTCGGTGGACACATGGCACAGCTTCGCGCCGATCTCCTCGGCGGCCAAGGCAAGGTTGCGCGCGCCGACAGCGTTCACGGCGAACGCGGCGTCCGTGTCCCGCTCGCAGCCGTCCACATTGGTATAGGCGGCGCAGGAAATGATCGCGTCCGGCGCATGGTGGCGCACATAGGCGGCCACCTCGTGGCGGTTCGTGATATCTAAGGTATCCACATCCGTGGAAAGTACGGTGGCATGCAGCAGCTTTGCGGGCAAGGGGCCAAGCTCTGTTTTCCCCTCGGCAAAGCATTTGCGCAGCTCGCTGCCAAGCTGCCCGTTCGCGCCTGTAATGAGTATCTTCATAGTGGTTATCCCTCCGTTAATATTGCAGCCTGCCCTCGGCCACCTGGCGCAGGTGTTGGCCGTAGGGGCTTTTGCCGTACCGTTCCGCGCTTTCCAGGAGCAGCTCTTTGCTGATCCACCCGTGCTTATAGGCGATCTCCTCCGGCGCAGATATCTTCACGCCCTGCCTCTTTTCCACCATGCGCACGAAATCGGCGGCGTCGACAAGGCTGTCCATTGTGCCTGTGTCGAGCCACGCGAAGCCACGGCCCAAAAGCTGGACATCCAGGTCGCCCTGCTGCAAATAGAGGTCGTTCAGCGTCGTAATCTCCAGCTCCCCGCGCGCCGACGGTTTCACCTGCTTTGCCAGCTCTACAACACGCTTGTCGTAGAAATACAGCCCCGTAATGGCATAGTGCGATTTCGGCTTCTGCGGCTTCTCCTCCACCGAAATGACCTTCCCGTTCTCATCAAATTCAACAATGCCGAAGCGTTCAGGGTCGTTGACATAGTAGCCGAACACCGTCGCGCGGCCTTTTTCGGCGTTCTCTACCGCCGCGTGCAGAATGCGGGAAAAGCCGTTGCCATAGAAAATGTTGTCGCCCAATACCATAGCGCACGGGCCGTCGCCGATAAATTCTTCCCCTAACAGGAACGCCTGCGCCAGGCCGTCCGGCGAGGGCTGCACCTTATAGGAGAGGCGCACGCCAAACTGACTGCCGTCGCCCAAAAGCGCCTCAAAGCGGGGCGTATCCTCCGGCGTGGAGATGATCAGGATATCCCCGATGCCCGCGAGCATCAGCGTAGAAAGGGGATAGTAGATCATCGGCTTATCGTAGACGGGCAAAAGCTGTTTGGATGTTACCATGGTCAGCGGGTACAGCCGTGTGCCCGCCCCGCCTGCTAAGATGATTCCTTTCATATTCATGCCTCCTGTTTTTTATTGGGAGCGCCCATATTTCTGTATATCCCTTGCCCGCAGTACAGAGAATACACGAAAACATTTCACTTTGGCCGCTTCCTGATTATTTCCACTGAAAGCCCCACTTGTGCCAGTAGCGGAACATGGAGCGGATCTGCATCCAGAAATTTTTCCATTTTTTATTTGCGTCCCGGTGCCACGCATGGAACACATGCGCCGCAGGCACATACATCACTTTGCCGTATGCCTGCGCTTTCCGGGTGATATCGGCGTCCTCGACATACATAAAGTACCCCTCGTCGAAACCGCCCATCTTGCGGAACACCTCGGTGCGCATCACAAAAAAGCAGCCCGTGCAAAAGCCTATTTCCTGTGGCTTTGTCAAGTCCTCGTCGCGCATCTGATAATGCCGCTCTATATTTTTCAGAAAGGGCAGCGGCACTTGCCGCGACAAAAGCGCCAGAAAACTGGGTGTCCGTTTGGCCGTATACTGTTCCCTCCCGTCCGGGAACAGCAGGCGGGGCGTCGCCATCACGACATCCGGCCGCTCGTCCATCCACGCGCATAGCGCACTGACAGCGTCATCTTCCAAAAGGATATCCGGGTTGACAACAAAGTGGTATTTGCTCTCCAGATCCGGCAAAACCCTATTATGCCCGCTCCCGAACCCCACATTTTCCGGCAGGCACACCACCCGCACATTTTCGCCGAATTCCTGCGCGGCCAGATACGCCCCCGCGCCATCCGGCGAGGCGTTGTCCACGATTGTGAGCGTCAGCGGCACGCCGCGCGTATGTTCCATCAGCGACCGCGCCGCCTTCGCTGCCTCCTCGCCGCCCCCATACACAACGATACACGCGCTTGCCGTCGTTTTCTCCATCCCCTGCCCTGCCTCCTTTTGCCGGGCTGCCGCCCGGACCTGCCCAAAGGGCGCCGCCCTTTGGAATCCTGCCAGAGGCTCTGCCTCTGGACTCCGCCGCCCTTTGAAAAGGGTGGACGGAAACTTTATATGCGCCCATACGTCCGTATGGGCGCAGGATTTTTTAATCCCTCGCCGAAAAGCGGGTGCATGGCTATTGTACCACACTTTTTTGCAAAATGCCACTGTATATCAATAAAACAATGCGGGACTGTGCATGCTATAGGTGAGGTGAGTATATTATGAAGGAACGGGCGGCAGCTTTTACGGTGGGTGCAGTGGGGTATCCGTGCATTGAAATCGTGGCGCGGGGGCACTCGCATTGGACGATGGCCCTGCTCGGCGGCGTATGTGTGGCGGCGCTGCTCATGATCGCGCAGCGGCTTCCCCATCTCCCGCTTGCCGCGCAGGCGGCGCTGGGTGCAGCGTTTATTACGGCGTCAGAGCTGGCAACGGGCGTGGTGGTCAACCTGCTGCTTGGCTGGGCCGTGTGGGATTACAGCCGCGAGTTCGCAAATCTCTGGGGGCAGATCTGCCCGCTGTTCAGCTTTTTCTGGTTCCTGCTGTGCCTGCCGATGTTCGGCGCGTTCCGCTTCCTGGCAAAGCGGCGGGCGCGGGGGCAGACGGCTGCGCTATAGCACGCACTCCATCTGACGGTCAAACGGCTCGGCGGCAGCGTGGGCCGCGTTAATCTCCTGTGCGTCTGTACAGCCCATAGCGCAGTAAAAGCCCTGTGTCTCTACGGCGGAATGCGCGGAGATATACAGCTTTTCCCCGCCCTGCCCGCGCGCCCAATCTGCCGCGCGAGCAAACAGCGCCCGGCCTATGCCGCGCCCCCGCCATTCGGCGGATACATGAAGATGCGACAAATCACGGTACTGCCCCGCACTGCCCAGCGGCGCGTGTTCCACCGAGGCAAAGCCTTTCAACTGGTCGCCGTGGAAAGCCCCATATACAAACCCGCCCTCTGTCAACGTGCGGCGCAGGCTGTCGGCCACTCTGACGCGATCGCCGTCGTCCCAGTCGTCGCAGAAGGGCGCGCTGCGCACTGCCCATCTGCCTCCCTCGCGGCGCAGGCAGTCCGTCACTTCCTGGCGGCGTATAAAATTTTTCAGCAGCGCGGGGATCAGCTCGCTTTCCGTCAATGTCCGATACTGTATTTCGTTTTCCTGTGTGTTCAAAGCCATTCCCTCCCCATCAAAATACTTGGAACAGGAAGAATTTCAGGTAGTCCGTCTCCGGCACGCCCCACAGGATGGGATGGTCCGGCGCGGGGCCGCGCGATTCGATCTGGCGAAGCTGAACGCCCGCGTCGCGCGCCGCATCGGCCAGCATGGCGCGGAACATCTCCGGCGCGGCAAAATGGCTGCAACTGCATGTGGCAAGATACCCCCCGCGCGGCAGCAGCTTCATGGCCCGGTAATTGATCTCCTTGTACCCGCGCATGGCATCGCGCGCCGTTTTGCGCGATTTCGTGAACGCGGGCGGATCCAGTATGATAAAATCATATGGGCTTTTCTGCGCGGCCAGGCGCGGCAGCAGCTCAAAGACGTTTTCGCACAGGAAATCCATCTTGTCCGTCAGGCCGTTCAGGGCTGCGTTGCGGCGGGCCATCGCCACTGCGTCCCCGGAGATATCCACTGCCGTCACATGCTTTGCCCCGGCGCGCGCCGCGTTCAGCGCAAAGGAGCCGGTGTGTGTGAAGCAGTCCAGCACTGTCTTGCCCCGCGCAATGCGCGCCGCCGCAAGGCGGTTTTCTTTCTGATCCAGGAAAAATCCTGTTTTCTGCCCGTTTTCCACATCGACCACATACCGCACACCGTTTTCTACAATCTCAACGACAGGTGAGGTGGGCACCGGCAGGTCAAGCACGGAAAGGTCGTACCACCCCTTTCCCTGTTCCAGCCCCTCGCGTGCGCGCAGGGGCACGTCGTTGCGCTCATACAGCCCGTCAATCTGTTGGCCGTCGGCGCACAGAAGCTCCACAAGCATTGGGAACAGCGTGGGCTTGAGCCGCTCCATGCCGACGGAAAGCGTCTGCGCCACAAGCAGGCTGCCGAATCGGTCGACCGTCAGCCCTGGGAAAAGGTCGGCCTCGCCAAAAATGACGCGGCAGGCGGAAACGTCCGGCAGCACGGTTTTTCGATATTCCCACGCATGGGAGAGGCGGCGGCGCCAGAACGATTCGTTATATACCTCGTTCGCGTTGCGGGAAAAAACGCGCACGCGGATCTTGCTTTGCAGGCTGAGGAAGCCTGTGCCCAAATAGCGCCCCTTCTCATTGAGTACATCGACCAGAGCGCCGTTTTTGGCGGGCTGTGCCGCCGTGATCTCGGTATCGTATACCCACGGGTGCCCGGCCAGCAGGGCGCGCTCCGCTTTGGGCGTTATGCGTACATTGGGAAGATCTCTTTGCAGTTTCATAATTTGCCCCTCGATTTTTTCTTGGAATCTGCTATAATTATAATGCAGATCGCAGAAAAAGAAAAGAGGGAATAGAAAATGGAGATAGAACGTAAATGGCTGATTGACGGTTTTCCCACGGGATTGCCGCTGGTTCGGGAGGCGCAGGTGTGGCAGGGCTACATCGCGACACGCCCTGTCGTGCGTATCCGCAGGACCGTCCGGGCGCAGGGCGACCGCTATGTGCTGTGTTTCAAGGGCGCGGGCACGCTGGCGCGCGAGGAGATCGAGACGGATATTTCCCAGGAATTATTTGAAAAGCTGACGGTTTTCACCGGGCAGGACCTGGTGACAAAGGACTACCGTGCCTATGCCCTGCCGGGCGGCGAGATATTAGAGGTGAGCCTTGTGGACGCGGGCCGCCCGACCTCGTTTTATTATGCGGAGGTAGAATTTCCCACCATTGAAGCCGCGCACGCATTCACGCCGCCGGATTTCCTTGGGGATGAAAAAACAGAAAGCGGCTCATTCTCCATGAGCGCATACTGGATTGCAACACGGGGCACAAAAGAAAGGGATGCGTAAATGGCACTGGTAATCCGGGAAGATATCCCCGCCCATATGGCCGACCTGCGCGCCTGGCTGGATGAGACGCGCGGCACGCCGTTAGAGGAAATGCGCGATTTCTTCACAGCGCGCATCGACGGTTACGAAGAACATATGTCCCCTTGGGCCAAAGCATATGAAGTTGCGGCGGAAATGCTGCCGGAAGATTGCGCGCCGCTGCTTGACCTCGGCTGCGGAACGGGGCTGGAGCTGGACGCGGTTTTCTGCCGCTTTCCTGCCCTCCCTGTCACGGGCATTGACTGCTGTGAAACCATGCTGTCAAAGCTGCGCGAAAAGCATGCGGCGCGCGCGCTGACACTCCGGTGCGAGGATTACCTCACTGCTGACCTCGGCGGGGAACTTTACGGCGCGGCCCTTTCCGTGGAGAGCCTGCATCATTTCACGCCCGCGCAGAAAGCGCTGCTCTATCGGGCCATTTTCCGCGCCCTGCGGCCCGGCGGCGTATTCCTCAATGTGGATTATCTCGCCTGCTGCGACGAGGAGGAAACAGTACTGCGCGCGGAATGCGACCGGCGGCGCGCCGCACAGGGTATCGCACCGGGGCAATTCGTACATTTCGACACGCCGCTGACCGTGCCGCATGAACGGGCGATTTTGCATCAGGCGGGATTCACTCGGATTGACACGCCTGCATGTATCGCGGGGGCAACGTTTGTTTTGGCACAAAAATAAAGGATAAACGGCTGCCGCGCCATTCTTTTTCGTTTTTATTGGGAGCGGGCAAAGTAAAGCGTTTTTGTGTATTCCCCGCCCTGCGGGCAGGGAATACATGGAAATCTTTCTGCGGCTTGGACATTCCCTTTCTATTTGATGGCACAAGGCACCGCTTGGGGGTATGCTGTGCAGTTTACTTCATTTGCGTTTCTTGGCTTTTTTCTATGCGTATTCGCTATATACTGGGCCGTGCCGGTGCGGGCACGCTGGGCGGCGGCGCTTACCGCTTCGGCGGCGTTCGCAGCGCTCAGCGGCGCACCGACGTTCGGCGTACTGGCGCTTGTGTGCGCTGTCTCCTATGCGGGCGGGCGCTGTCTGACGGCGCGGCGCGGACATAGGGGCGCACTGGCATTGGCCGTTTGCGCTGCTCTTGCGCCTCTGCTGTTCTTCAAATATTTCAATGCGCTGTTCAGCGGCCTTGCGCCCGCCGGACTTTGTTCATTCAGCCGCCTTGCGCCGGTGGGCATCAGCTTTTTTACCTTTAAGGCTGTGGCCTATCTTGCCGAGGTATATAAGGGAACCCTGCCTGCGCAGCGCCATTTTGGCCGGTTCGCGCTGTATCTCTCCTTCTTCCCGGAAGTCAGCATGGGACCTATCCAGCGGCCGGGCAGCTTTTTCGCACAATTAGACGTCCCGCGTCCATTTGATGCCGATCAGGCGCTTGCCGGGGCGCGGCTTGTATTATGGGGGCTGTTTGAAAAGTTAGTGGTTGCGGATAACCTGCCCTATCATATCTCGCAGGGGCTGGATACGCCGGACACGGTGATCGGTACTTCGGTGCTGCTTGCCAGCCTGCTTTATGCAGTCCAGCTCTACGCCGATTTCGCCGGTTATACCCATATCGCCATTGGCTGTATGAATGTATTGGGCTTTGACGCGCCCGATAACTTCCGCTCGCCGTATTTCTCCACTTCCATCCGGGAATTCTGGGGGCGTTGGCATATCTCTCTTTCTACATGGCTGCGCGATTATGTCTATATCCCGCTGGGCGGCAGCCGGTGCGGCACGGCGCGCTGCTGTGTGAATCTGCTGCTCACGTTCCTTGTCAGCGGGCTGTGGCATGGGACGGGCATGCAGTTTGTTGTCTGGGGGCTGCTGCATGGGGTGTATCAGGTGGTTGGCCGATTGACAAGGCCCGCGCGCGGTCGGCTGTGGCGCGCGGCGCATATCCCGGAAACAAGCTGGTTTGCGCGCGCTGTCAAAACGCTTATCACCTTTGCGCTTGTATGGGCAGGGTGGGTGTTTTTCCGCGCGCCGGATGTGCCCGCGGCGGTGCATCTGTTCGCGCGTATGGCGCGGGACTTTTCGCCTTCGCTCACCGCGCTGAAAAACGGCGTTGTGATGCTCGGTTTCACGCGCGGGCTGCTTGTGCGGGTCGCGCTCGCCTGCACTCTGTTCTTCGCCGTTGATTTCGCCGCGCGGCGCGAGGGCGTTTCCGCGTGGCTTTCCGCGCGCCGGCCCTGGCAGCGGCGTGTGTTGTGCTATGTGCTGATTTTATTCCTGCTGTTTGCTGCCCCTTATGCCGCTTCGGGCACACCGATCTATTTTCAGTTTTAAGCACCCGCTTTGCGGGGTAGCCACTGCTATAGAAATGTAGTCATCGCAGCTGAAAAACCGCGTTATTTCCCCGCCCTCCGGGCGGGGAAATACAGAAAGCCCTGGAGGATAACCCCATGTTTCATTCCTTTTCATCGCAGGCGGATAGAAGGAAATCTGGCGGCTCCGATTTCCTTGAACTTCAATTCTGTAGAATGCCGCCAGAAACAGCGATAGAAAAAATTATAGCTGTAGACAACATTTTCCATTGGTCTGACGATTTCCTCTATATAAGCGGGGATGATACCAATGTGTTTCTAAATGCGTACAGCCATATATTGGGCTGTGGCATTTATAACAATCTAAAAACCGGAGTCGCAGACCCTTTTGGTATCAATTATTATAAGCTCGGCTCGATTGACGCTATCGCCGCCCGACTTTTGGAAAACAAACCGGCAGATTACAAAAAGCTGGCCGCATGGCTGAGCGCGGCGAAAAAATACAATGGATTTTATCTATTAGGCGTATAGAAAAACACCCTTTTATCATCCTGCTGATTTTGTCATCGTCCTTGTTGGGAGGTTGCTGCTTGAAACGATTTATCAGAACGCTTGCTGTTTTCCTCGCGCCGGTGGCAGTGCTGCTCGGCGTGCTGTTCGCCGCGCTTTGGCGCACGGGCGAACTGGCGCGCATGGGCGATATTGAATCCGCTATGGCGCGGGGCGGCACATCCCTTGTCGGCTTTGCCTACCGCGACAACACGCGCACCTTAAAACAAAACGTCGCGGCGGCGCGCGGCGCGCGGGTCCTCGTGCTGGGCACTTCGCGGGCGATGCAGCTCCGCAGCGGCTTTTTTGCGTCGGACAGCTTCTATAACGCAGGCGGCGGGATTGCGTATATCTCACAGGCGCTCCCGTTTTTAGAGCGGCTGCCCGACGAAGCCCGGCCAACTTCGCTCGTGCTTGTACTCGACCAATATTTTTACAACCCCCAATGGTGTTCCATTGAGCCGGAAGAAAGCCTCATACTCCCCGACTACGCCCCACCGGCCCCACTGTACGCGTTCCGACACATGCTGTGGGACTTCGCGGACGGCAAATTCTCCCTATGGCGCGCCCTGACAACCCCGCAGGGAGTATACGGCCTTGCCGCTGTCGGGCGCGGGTCCGGCTTCTTAGCAGACGGCTCCTATTACTACGGAGACGTGTTATTCCATCCCGAACGCGGCGAGGACGCGGGGTTCCACGACACCTTTGACCGCATCACCCGGCAGACGGGCCGTTTTGAGCCGGGCGATACCCCTGACGAGGAAAGCCTTGCCGAAACACAGGCCCTGCTCTCCTTCTGTTCCGAAAACGGTATTTCCGTCACCGCGTTCCTGCCGCCCTACGCGCCCAGCGTCTGGCGGCGCATGCAGGAAACCGGCTCCTATACCTACATTCCCGCCGCTGTTTCCGCTCTGCAAATCCTGTTTGCACAATACGGTTATGAGCTGTTCGACTATACCTTCCTGCCCGAAACAGACGACAGCCAGTATGTCGACGGCTTCCACGGCTCCGACCGCGTATATGCCGCCGTATGCGCCCGCCTTGCGGAAGATTCCGCCCTTCTCTCCGGCCAGTTCGACAAAGAGGCGCTGCAATCCCTTTTCACCGCTCCCGGCAACCCTCTCACCCTCCCAGAAAGTTCCTGACCTTTCGCCTGCCTATGCGTTCCTGTCCGCAGAAAGCATATACAGATATTTTCCGTGTATTTCCCCGCCCTACAGGGCGGGAAAATACACATCCCGTCAGGGACCCATAGAAACACAAAGGCTCCACGCCCTCGCTGCCAAAACAGCACTGGGGGTAGAGCCTTTTATTTTTTCCTGCGCCCATACGCCAGTATGAGCGCTATTAAAGTTTCCGTCCACCCTTTTCAAAGGGTGGCGGATTCCAAAGGCAGAGCCTTTGGCCGGTCCAGCGGGACGCTGGCGAAGTCCAGAGGCAGCGCCTCTGGCAGGATTCCAAAGGGCAGCGCCCTTTGGGGGGCTTACTGCTGCGTTTCCCTTGGGCGCATCCACTTTTCCAGCATGCGCGCCACTTCTTTGATGTCGATAGGCTTGGAAATGTGGGCGTTCATGCCGCAGTCGAGGCAGCGTTTTACGTCCTCGGAGAAAGCGTCGGCTGTCATGGCGATGATGGGGATGTTGGCGTCTTCGCGCGGCATCTTCCGAATAAGCTTTGTCGCCTCGTAACCCATCATAACGGGCATGCGCAGGTCCATGAGAATTGCATCATAATAGCCTACGGGGGATTTTTCAAACATCTCTACGCAGATTTTCCCGTCTTCCGCCCAGTCAAGCTGCATTTCCAGCTCGCCTAACAGCTCATTGGCAATCTCCCAGTTCAACTCGTTGTCCTCCGCGACCAGTACGCGGCGGCCAGCAAAGTTCGTCTCCTCCTCGTCGGTCTCCGTCTGCTCCATCGTGCCGTCGTCCATGAAGCGCTTCAGGCCATAATACAGCGTCGACTTGAACAGGGGCTTTGAGATAAATCCGCTGATGCCCGCTTCGCGTGCGTCATGCTCAATCTCGCTCCAGTCATACGCCGATATCAACAGGATGGGCAGGTCGTCGCCCACACAGCGGCGGATCTCCTTCGCCGCCGCGATGCCGTCCATGCCGGGCAGCTTCCAGTCCAGCAGGATGATCTGATAATCGTCGCCTTTCTGGCGGTGTTCCGTCACCTTCTTAATGGCCGTCTCCGCGTCCAGCGACCAGTCGGCCCGGATACCGATTGTGCGCAGTGATGATACCGTGCTTTCGCACAATATCTGGTCGTCGTCCACCACCAGCATGCGCCAGTCGGGCAGGACCATGTCCTCCTCCTGCACTTCGGCCTTCGCGAAATCCAATATCACACGGAACTCCGTTCCCTTGCCCTGCTCGCTCTCTACTTCGATCGTGCCGCCCATCATATCCACGATATATTTCGTGATCGCCATGCCAAGGCCCGTGCCCTCTGTCCTGTGTACGCGCGTGCTGTCTTCGCGCGCGAACGAATCAAATACCGTTTTCTGAAACTCCGGCGACATGCCGATGCCGTCGTCCTTGACACGGAAATGCACGCGGATGAAGGTTTCCCCCTTCGGCGACGGCTCCTCATACAGTGCCACCTCGATATGGCCGCCCTCAGGCGTGAATTTGATGGCGTTGGAAAGGAAATTGATCAGCACCTGGTTCAGGCGCACACTGTCACAGCAGACGTTTTCGTCGCTGATGTCATGGATGAATACGTCAAAATGCTGCTTCTTCGCGCGCACCTGCGGCTGCACGATATTCACGATGCTGTCCATCACCTCGCGCAAGGATGCCTGATCCACATTCAGCGTCATCTTGCCGCTTTCGATCTTGGACATATCCAGGATATCATTGATAAGCCCTAACAGGTGCTTGCTGGAAAGCGTAATCTTCTTCAGGCAGTTCTGCACCTGCTGCTTGCTGTCGATGTTCGTCATGGCAATCGCCGTCATGCCAACGATCGCATTCATCGGCGTGCGGATATCGTGGCTCATATTCGACAAAAATTCGCTCTTTGCCTTGTTCGCGCGGATGGCCTCCTGGCGCGCCGTTTGCAGTTCCCGAATCTGCTCGCCCGTAAATTTATAATACTGCGCGAACATCGCCAGCAGCCCGGCCAGCAGCAACAGGAAACACACCAGCGCCAGCCCGATCCACCGCACGCCCATCCCGCTGATCGCTTCATCCAGCGTGCCATAGGGCATCACAATCACCAGGTACCATTCCGAATACGGCAGGCGAGTGCAGTACATATGCCTGCGGCCCGTGCGGGCATTGTACAGAGCGGAATAATCCCGGTCCGCCTCCAGGGCCGCCCGGAACTCCGCGAGGTTCTGCGAAATCTCCTCCTCACTTGACCCTTCCATTGTCGCGCGGATCTGGTCGAAATAGCTTCCGATGCCCAGCCCCGTGCGGATGACATACGAGCCGTCGCGGCGGATGATGTGCGAATAGGTCTGCGAGTCCTCCGTCTCATCCAGCGAGAGCGTGGAGCTGATATATTCCGTCGGCAGCACGCCCACTAAGGAGATGCTCTCGCCGCCGTCCGCGGTCGGGTATATCCCACTGACGCTCAAAAGCACAACCTTATTGCCCTTGGAATCCACCCCGACAGCTACCTTTTTTTCGCCTGCCTGTACCGAACTGTAGAACGGGGTGGGGTCTATCAGCTCTACAGGGTTGCCGTACAGCATTTCAAAGCTGCCGTCCTCCTTATAGAATGCCAGCCCCTCAAAGTCGCGCGCCTTGGCATTATTCTCCAATTTCTCGTACAGCACTTTCAGGGTATCCTGGTTGTCGGGGGGGATGGTGCGCACAAGGGCCTCGATCTGAGAAAGGCGCAGGCCGACGACCGTCTGGAAATGCGAGGTGATCTGCGCGCTCATCTCGGACATGTACATCGTACCCACTTCGCTGATGGTATTGCTGCTCTGCTGGTTCATGAACGCGACCAGCGCCACAAACACCAGCGCTGTAAGTACCAGCAGCGCGATCAGGCTCCGGCGCAAAAACCGGGTGGCTTTGTTCTTATTCATCGGGGTGTGGTCTGGGGTCTGTGCAGTCTGCATACTACTGTTCCCGCGCGTCGTCTGTGCGCTGCGCGGCCTCCTCGTTTTCAATGGGCGAAATCATGGAGAGTACGCCCTCCATCTGTTCGTCATAAAAGCAATAGCATCCGCGCCCGTTGCGTTTGCACGCATACAGCGCTTGGTCGGCGGCATGGAAAAGCCGGTCGAACGTGCGCCCCACCTTCTCCGTCAGCGCGACGCCCATGCTGATGGAAATGGTGAACGCCTCAAATTCCCCCGTCAGCGCGCGGAACAGCCGCTGAACCGCCAACTCGATATGCTCGCGGTACTCGATCGCCACCAGGAACTCATCGCCCCCCGCGCGCGCCGCAATATCGCCCTCGCGCACATTGACGTGCAGCTTTTCCGCGATATGCTGCAATACCCGGTTGCCAAACAGGTGCCCATAGGTATCGTTGGCCTGCTTGAAACGGTCCAGGTCGAATATGATTACCGCAAAGTGGCTGGCGGGCCGGTCCAGCAGCCGCTGCGTCACCAGCTTCCTGGCATAGTTATAATTGTAGAGGTCGAGCAAAACGTCATGCGAGGCGAGGCGCTCCAGGTTCGTCAGCTTCATATGTTCCTCGTGGATGTCCACCGCCTTGCCGATCGCGCCCACATACTGCGGCGGCTGATCCGCCGACCAGGTGGCTCGCGCGATGATGCGCGTCCAGCGCGCCTCCCCATTCAAATGGAGGCGGCAGTCGTATTTGACGATGGGCTGGTCGGGCGTGGTGGCGCGCAATGCGGCGGCGAGGCCCTCGATATCGGTGTCGCGCTGCAGCTCATGGACCGCCTTGCACTCGCGCGGGTTCATAATCACCTCATCGACGCCTAACTTCTGCGCGCCCCAGGCCGAGATCGTGACCATCGGCGGCTCCATCGTATATTCAAACTGGATCTCCTGCGACATCGCGGCAAAAAAGCTGTACTTCATGCGCTCATGCTCCAAAAGCTGCAACGTGCGCTCCGAAGCGGCCAGGCCCTCGCGGCGGCTCAGCTCCTCCACGATTCGGCGCGACTCACGCGGCGCGGCATCCTCCTGCACCTTATCCAAATCGTCGCGGATCACGTCGGCATGGTCGCGCAGGCACTCCATCAGCAACGGGTTAAACGTGCCGCACTGGCCGTCCAAAATCATCTGGACAGCTTTCTCATGGGAATAGGGCGGCTTGTATACGCGCTCGCTCGTCAGCGCGTCATACACATCCGCCAGCGCCACCACCTGCGCGGCAATGGGGATATCATCCCCCGCGAGGCCGTCGGGATAGCCTTTGCCGTCCCAGCGCTCGTGATGCCAGCGGCAGATGGCGTAGGCCATTTTCATCAGCGGCTCATCCTGGTACAGCGGCAGCGCTTTCAGCAGCTTCGCGCCCTCCAGCGTGTGTGTTTTCATGATCTCAAATTCCTCCGCCGTCAGGCGGCCCGGTTTATTGAGGATGCTCTCCGGGATGGCAATCTTGCCAATATCGTGCAGCGCCGCCGCCGTGCCCACCAGGGGGATCAGCTCCGGGGCCATTGTGTACCGGCTCTCTTTTTCCAGCAGCAGGTGCAGCAGCTTATCGGCCAGCACGCGGATGTGCCGGACATGCGAACCGCTCTCCCCGTTGCGGAACTCGACGATGTGGCTCAGGATATCCACCATCATAGAGCTTTGGCGCTCGCGCTGAAGCACCTGGTCCGCCAGCATGCCGATCAGGTTTTTCTGTTTTGTGTAAAGAAGGATCGTGTTGACCACGCGCCGGTGGACAATGAGCGCGTCAAAGGGGCGGCTGATGAAATCGGTACAGCCCAATTTATACGCGCGCTCGATATGTACGCTGCCGCTTTCGGCCGAGATCATGATCACCGGCACCTCGTCGATCCAATGCCGCGCGTTCATCTCGGTAAGCACGCCGAAACCATCCATCTGCGGCATCACGATGTCCAGCAGCACAAGCGAAAGCTCGCCCTCGTGCTTTTGCAGGATGGAAACAGCCTGCACACCGTTTTCGGCCTCTAAGATGTCATATTCTCCATCCAGCATATCGGACAGGATCGCGCGGTTCATCTCCGAATCATCGGCGATCAAAATTTTCTGCCGGGGTTTGTGTTTCTCCTCCATGTCTTCCCTTCTTATTACAGTGGTTTTTCTCGATTCATGAGCGATATGCTCCATTTACTATTATACATGGGTTTTCCCAGGAAAGCAACTAAAACTTAGGCGGCGTCCAAAACGTGAAAATATTTCCGTGTAATTCCCCACCCCGCGGAAGGGAAATTGCACAAAAAAGTATCCTGCGGAAAGCCAGCGCCCTCCGCGGGATACCTTTTTCCTGTTTCTTCCAGCGGCTTCTTTCAGCCGTGGGCCGCGTGCGCCTCTGCCGCCGCGTTCTTCTCCGCCTGCGCGTATGCGTCCCGCAGGTCCTGAAGCATGGGTAATATTTCCTCTATCTGCGCGGCGTCCTTGTGGATATTGGCCTGTGTAATCTTGTAAATGAAGAAATCATACAGCGCCTCCAAGTTCTTGGAAATTTCATAATCCATCACAAGCGTCTTGTTCAGGTGGCTGATGATGCGCTGCGCCTTTTGCAGCGCGGCGTTGGCCTTGTCGTACTGCTTCTGGCCCAACGCCCCTACCGCCTGGCGCAGTTGGTTGATGGATTCATCATATAGCTTCAGCAGCAGTTCGCCAGGCGTCATCGTCATGATGGATTGCTGCTTGTACTTCTGGTAAGGATTTACAGGCATGACCGTTCTCCTTTTCCGCCGTCAGTTCCGGCTTTCAGCGGTTGTTAATAGGAAAATTGTGATGTCAGCCACGCGCTCTGCGTGTTCATATTGGATATGAGCTGTTCCATCGTGTTGAATTGCTTCCAGTAGCGTTCCTTCTCGCTCTCATACTGATCGGTCAGTTTTTCAATGCGCTCGTCGATGCTCTTGATCTTATCGTACAGCGTGTTGTTCTTCTCGCTGGCCCTGCCCTTCACACCGGCGTACTGCACCAGCGTACCTGGACTGCCGGAGGAGAGGTTCGCCACCGACTTAATCACATCGTTCACGCGCACCGCCGCGCCGTCCACCGTATTGGTAAAGAAGTTCATCACGCCCGTGGGGTCACTGGCGATCATCTGGCGCAGCGTGGCCTCGCCGTCTGCCGAAAGCGTGAGCTGCCCGCGCGACGACCAGTCGCCCGTCTCAATGCCGAACTGATAAATCGCGTACCCGGAGCTGTTCGTCTCGTACCAGATGGTGCGCATGGATTGCAGGAAATCGCTCAGGATCGAATCGCGCCGCAAAAGGCCCTCTTTCGCCTTTTCCTCCCACAGCTCTATCTGCTTTTCGCTCATCTCCGAGCGCTGATCGTCGGTGAGCGGGGCGTAATCGCGGTAGTTCGGGTCCTCATTGAGGTATTCGCTGATGGTGGAGACCAGTTTGTTGTACTCGTCAATGAAGCCCTTGACGCCGTCCACCAGTTTATCGGTATCGCGCGTGACGGTGATGGTGCTGCTTTCGCGGGCCTGGAGCGGGTTGCCGGAGCCATCGACGATTGTGCCGTCTTGGCGGATACCAACGCCCTTCAAAATGTTGCCACTTCCATCACGGATAACTACACCTGAATATAGACGCGTCCTTTCCGTGGGTCCATCCGTCATTTCTTTGCCGCCAACGCTTACATATTTCTCCCCATCGCGCAAATAACCGTTTGTATCAATCCAACGGCTTTCCGGTTTTCCTTTTCCCAGGGCCGGAGGCGGAACAAGATTTCCCTTGTCGTCCAGCGCCTCCACTGTACCCATTATATTTCCGCCGCCACCCTCGGCAAGTTTGGATACCCCGGTCAGTTCTACCGTCATACCGTTATAAGTAAACACATTGCTGTTGCGCTCTGTGAGCATGCCGTCAATGCGCACGATCGCGTTGCGGCCTTCCTCTACAATTGCGTTGCGGCCAGAAGCCATCCCAAGCGAAAGCTCCTCCGTGCCGAACAGCTTTTTCATCTGTGTTTTTCCCGAACCATCGTCATCCAGAAAATCGAAAACAGCTCCATTCGCATTTTTGGCAGTAACAGTAAACCGCCCGTCTTTGAAAGATACTCCAAACGAGGCATTGCCTGCGGTTGCCGTTTCCAGCTCTGAGAGTTTTGTGCCATCAGAAATACCGAGCTTACCTGCGAGACCCTTTAGCCCCGCCTCTGCCAGCGTGGTATCATCCGAAACAAGGTTATTGACTTTTGTGCTGCCTGTGTTCAAGCCCAGAGCGGCAATCAGATTGCCGTCTTCTTGTGCCAGCTTCTTGAGCGCTTCATCATCCGTCGCCTTGATGCCCGGAATCTCTACCGAGGCACCATTGCGCACCACAATGTTTATTTTGGTTGGATCTGTAGCATCCCGCACCAGTTCAATATTGTTTTCTTCTTCTGTTGTCGAACCTGTTTTGTACTGCCCGGTCGTGCCCAGCTTCGAGGCAAGCTCGCTGTTCAGCTTTTCTAACAGATCATCCAGCTTATATTCGTCATCTGACGTTGTCTTTGCGGGTACTTCCAACGTATAGTCCTTGCCGTTGACTGTCAGCGTCAGCGTACCCTTTTTCACGCCGTCCAGCGTCGGATTTGTATCGGTATCGCCGCTCTTAATCAGCGCCTGGCCGGTACCCTTGATCTCATCTTTTGTATAATACGCGCTGGCGACCGTCGAGCCGGTTTTGATGCTGCCGTCACCCGAACCGAACATCACGTTCAGCAGGTTGCCCTCGGTCTGGCTCATGGTGATCGCGCGCCCCGCGCCCGCGTCGTTCGCCGTCATGACGAACTTATCTTCCAGCGGCTTATACACCACTGTCACGCCCGCCGTGCTGCTGTTGATGGTGCTGAGTACATAGTCGATATCGTCGTCCTCGGAGAACGAGAACTGCGCGCCGTTGATCTCAAACTGGAAACGGTTGCCCTGTAACGGCGTGGAGATTTGCAGCTCTTTCAGCGTATTGTACGCGGCAATGCGGTTGCTCTGGCCGTTCGTAAAGCCCAGCGCCGACAGCGTATCGCTGCCGCTCTTGTTCAGCACAATCTTCCGCCCGGCAATAGAGGTGGAAATATCCAGGCCGTTCGTCCCGTTCCTCGTGACCTTAATTACGCCCTTGCCGAACTGCTTGTCAAAAGACGCGCTTAACTGATCCACGACCTTCTGCTGGTCAATCTTATTGTTCCCATCTACCAGCTTGCCCACATCCAGCGTAATATCCTTTTGCAGGCCATCGTCCAGTGTCGCGGAGAATTTCAGGGACGGCGTAAGGTTCAGCTTTGTCGTCAGCGTGCGCTTTGTGTTGGCGCGGTTCACCTTTGCCTCGCTCGTCGTCGTGAGGCCCAGCGCGCTCAAAGCCTGCGCGCTGGAGGAGCTGTCTACAGTGATCGTGCGGTCTGTGTCGTCGCTCTCCAAGGAGAATTGACCGCCTGCCATGCTGATTTTGACCGTCAGATTCGCCTGGCTCTTTAACTGGTCCTGGATCGCCTTCGCGATGGCGTCGGCGTCGATATTCTCTACAAACTTGCCGTCCTTTACAAAGAAGCCTTTCAGGTCAATGGAAACGGCCTTGTCGTCGACATTCAGCACGAGCTTTTTGTCGCCGTTCAACTGTTCATCCACCAGTTTTTGCAGCGCGTCAATATCCATCTCCCCCGCCAGCCGTCCGCTGATGGGGTCCGAAGATGTAAGCGTATAATTGGAAGCAAGCTGATGTACTTCCATCGAAGTATCGCCGACGGGTGCGGACGTGGACGCCGTCACCTTAAAGTTTTTCGCCTCTGTCGCCGCCGACATCGTATTATACAGCGATGTAGAAGTGAGGCTTGTGGGCGAGGTGGAGGAGAAATAGCTGTTCTGGAAGGTGTTGATCTGCGAGATCAGGTCGCGGTAAATCTCCTGCTTCCATTCCGTCTGCTGTTTCAGCGCCTTCTGCTTGTCGATCTTCGACTGTGTGCCCGAAAGCATTTCCTTTACCTGCGCCTCGGTGTCAAGCCCGGAGGCAAGGCCGGCAATGCCCTTAGTAGAGGCGCTGCCATACGAATAACCGCTTGTTGAATTGATATTCATGGTAAAAATCCCCTCCTGCGCGAATCCTTTTAGCAGCCTGTATGAAAACGCGGCGTCTGCCCAGACTTTCCGGGGGACAGCCGCCTTTGCGCCAGCCTGCCTGCGCTTGTGTGTGATATATGCTTTGACCGGTATAGGGAAAGCACCTGAAAACGGTCAACGACCCTTTGTTTTCCCATCCTCCGGGCGGGAAAACGCCGCCGGTTTTCCACTGTGCCGGCTATACCACCAAATAAAACCGTTTCAAATGCTGCCTGTAAATACAGAAGCCTTTTTCGCCGACCCCACCGCCAGCGGCTGATAGTAGCGCGCCGCCTTTGCGCCAGCGCTTTTGCCAACGGAACGTATCTTTTCTAAAATGCGTTCCCGCGCGATCTTCAGCCGCCCCATCAACTGGCCGTCTAATTCGCGGATACGGCACGCAGCGGCGCTCACCGTCTGACGTGCCAGAAATACGCGCTGCGCCTCGTTCTCATCGGCGGGTTCGCGCCCTTCACATGCGGCTTTCAGAGCGTCGACGCGCTGCATCATCTCCTGCCGCTCATTCAGCAGGGCGGGCAGTGCCTCCTCCGGGCTGCCGATCATTCGGATCGTCAGCTCCTCCATAGAGAGCATGGTCTCGGCGGCGGCCTCGTAACTTTGCGCCAGCGTCATTTGATCGTTTTGCATGAATCTCCTTATTGAGAGTACCCGGAACCGCAGAGGCATTTTCCGTGTGTCCCCCTGCCCCGCAGGCGGCAGAACGCACAAAATCCCTTTGCTTTTTTGGCCCCTCCCCCTCTATACATTACGCGTGAAACATGATATGATACAGTAAGACCAACAGATAAGGACGTGAATGCCTTGCCCACAGAAGTATACGACAGCCTGAACACAAAATTCGACGCTGTACTGCGCACACCCGGCGGCCAGATCATTGAGACAGGGCGCGCACAATATGACGCGGCAAATAACAGCGTCGATTTCGAGGGCAGTTTTGTGCCCCTATACGCCATGGGAACGCGGCTGGAGATTGTGCGCGTCTATGACGGCGTGATGGTACACCGCTTTACCGGCGAGGTATACCTCTCCTCCGCCGATATGCTGCGGCTTGTCTCCG
>CANCXY010000031.1 GCA_947381875.1 uncultured Clostridia bacterium
TCTTTGTGCAAAGCATCTCGCTGTGGTCAAACAGGTTGTGGGCCAAAGCGTAGCTGACGCAGGCATCCAGCGACCATTTGTCATCTCCACAAAAATGGGACTCCACATAGGAAAGAAAAGCCTTTTTCTCTGCGGCTTGGTATGTACGACAGCAGCGGCTGCGATTCTCTTTGTGAATTTGCCAAGCCGTTTTTGCTTTGAAACGCTGAACCTTGCCGTGATAGAGCGGCGTCATTCCCTGACGAATGATCTTTCGAATCGTATTTGGGGAACAATGAAGTTCTTTCACAGCAATTCGGTTGGCAGACCAACCGTCCTGTAAACGCATCTGAATCTTGACATAATCTTCGTATGTCAGGTGTTTACCTTTTTGATGTTCCGTGGTATAATCGGGGTAGTCCATAGCGATTGCCTCTTTTCTGTGTAGAGTTGTTGTAGCAAACTTATTCTAACACAGCGGTCCTCGCTATGGACCTTTTTATTCTCCTAAATGCTCATCTTCATTTTACAATGCGCCATCACTGATTGGTTTTCAACTTGTTCTGAAAAAACTTCGTGTTATACAGTTTCAGTGCTGCGGGAACATCCAACTGATTGTTGCAGAATCCCAGCGTCTTTTCACAGTTGTGACCCATATCTGCAATCAGCAACAATCCGGAAACAAAGGCGGCCATATCACTGTTAAGGAACAGCAGCGGATCGGCCATCTCCTGTGGGGTGGCAAGGCGTCCTGCGCCGCCGTTTTCTTTGACAAGATTATCCTGCCCGCCGGCCATTTTCTCAAATTCCTTTTTCATGCCGGTGTCGGTGGAGCCCGGCAGCAATGCATTCACACGGATCCCGCGCTTTCCAAGCTCCACGGCTTTCAGCGAGGTGTAGTAGTTCATGGCACGCTTGGAGAGGGTGTAGGCCATAACACCCACGCCATCCTTAGGAGAAACTGACTTCATAAACGCAACCATTTCATCCCACGTCTTGCAGTCCATAACTTTCACATACTCTTTGCGCCATTTTTCCCACATCAGACCACCACAGCTTGTCACATAGGCAATGCTGCCGCCGGATGGAATGCGTTTTTCCAAATATGTATCGGTCATGTACTTGTTTGCTATAAAATTCACTGTGAACGTCAGCCAGTAACTTGTCCGCGCCCCGGACAGACCCGCCACACCGAAGAATCGGTCAATCACCTGCGGCAAAGCGCAAAAGGCGGCATCAATGCTCCCTTTATCGGACAAGTCTGTTTCAACAAAGGCTGACAAGCCCTCTATATCTGCTTTATTGCGATCCAGTGCGTATACCTGTGCGCCCAGTGCCACCAGTTTTTCACACAGTGCTTTGCCGATGCCGCTGGCGGCACCCGTTACAACGCAGACCTTATTTTGATAATCTTCCAGCATGGATTTGCTCCTTTCTCAATGAAACTTCGCGGCGGCCAACGACAGTGTTCCATAGCCCTTCATGCGGAAATAAATGGCACTGATTCCATCAGGGATTGCCAGTTCCGTTGTCTGCCATGTCCACTCGTTCCCTCTTGCCGCCGAAACCGTGCCTATCGGCTCACCATCCGCAGTGAGGAGTACGTCAAAGCCGCCATAATAGCACATACCACGCGTCTTGACCGATACTTTCGTGACATTCTGAAAATTCAGATATTTGAATCCAACTACCGTACCGGGAGTTAAATTGCAGATATATGCTTCCGGTTTACTTTCACTTTCCGGCATGACATCCGCGCCGTCCTGCGTGATGTACGGGAACGGATTCTGCCCGGCCTCGGCATTGACCTGCGGCGGCTGCGTCATATACAGGTTACAGGCGGCATAGGCGGGCAGTTCACGCAATTCGACAGCCGGCAAGGGAGCGCCGTTCGGTCCGCTTGTTGTGATTTCCACCTGCGGGATACGCCCGTCCGGCAAAATTTCAATCGGTTCCACCATGCCTTGACGGCAGAACAGGCTGCTGTTCGTGTGGCGATGGTAGAACACATACCAGCGCCCATTTATCTGCTCGATACTGCCGTGGTTGTTGCCCGTAAAATACCGCGCCGTATCACACAAGCCTAAATCGGCATTATCTACCAGCGTGCCGCCATAAACAAAGCCGCGGCAGGGGCTGTCACTGACAGCATAGCACAGTTCATGGCTCAACTCGGACGAGTAGATAAAATAGTACTTATCCCCCACTTTGCGGATGCTGCTTGCCTCGAAAAATGCGTGTCCCTCAAAGCCCGTTCCTTTTGCAGTCTGGGCACCGGGTACAACAGCCGGATAGGTTTGCTCAACAGTCAGCATGTCGGACGCAAGGCGATAACAGAGCGCCCCTGTGCGACCCGGCATCATCGGCGGGCAGAAGCCGCTGTATAGCCAGGTGGTTTCCCCCTCGGTCAGCACACCGGGGTCAAATTGCTGCTCATCACCGGGGCGTGCGCCCAAAGTCGTGCCATCCGGGTAATGAACATCCCCGTAATAGGTATATTTCCCTGCGGGGGTATCACAGACAGCCACCGAGATGGCAGAGGTTTCGTTCAGCGCATAATAGAGATAGTAGCGTCCATCCGGACCGCAGGTCACATCGGGGGCGTACAGGCACTGGCGGCCATCCTCGTTATGGGCAGCTTCGACGCGGGTGTAGATGATGCCCTCGTACTGCCAATCAGTCAAGTCATCCACCGGGGCTGACCAGCATACATAGTCGTTCTGGCAAAAAGCATAGCCGGCAAAGCGGTCATGGCTGCCGTAGATATAGACACGTTTGCCAAACACATGCGGTTCACCGTCCGGCACATACTCCCAGCTTGGGAGATACGGGTTCATTCCGTGATTTTTCATAATTTTCTCCTTATTCAGCGCTCAAATGCAGGATTGCCGGAGCGCAGCCGTCGGCAGTAAAGGTCACAGTCACAGGTCCGGTCTTTTCCGTGCTGCGCAGGACAGCCTGTAAATGACCCTGCCAACTCTTATGGTGGTGTTGGTCGTAATGCTCAGCGTTTTTATAGGCGGCGCTGCCGTAGCCTTGCAAAGATGCCGCACCGACCACCTCGATTTTCACATCATAGTCGGGCAGCAGTTTGACGGTGCCGTTTTTATCTGTTACATAAACATCCGCAAAGCAGAAATCCTGTCCGCCCGCGCGCAAAATGTTCTTATCGGTCTTGACGGTCAGCACGGTTTCGGCATCGGCTGTGCGCACCGAAGTGCGGTAGATTTCATGTCCGTCCGCATCATAGCCAACACCCACGAGTTCACCCGGTTCATAAATGCAGGGAATCTTGGCAAAGTAGTCTTTCACCTGTGCCTTGCCCGCGCTCTTGCCGTTCACAAAAATTTCCACACTGTCAGCATCCGTGTAGGCATCTACAAAAGTCCGTTTTCCCTCATATCCTTCATAAGTCCAGCCGTCTACCGTATCGGTCCAGCGGTAACTTGTGGCAATAGGGGGCTTTCCGTTATGAACAGGCGGCTGGCTGGCAAGGTACAGCGCGTGTACAGGCTTGTCTAAAAAGCCGCCCCAAATAAACTCATAACGATGCAGCGACGGCTCTGCCTGCCCTGTCAAATCCAGCACGCCGCCGTGGTTTGTGACCCACGGGTAGCTTTTGTGTTCCTCGTTTTCCTCATAGTGCAGGTCGCAGCAGTTGATTTCACCCAAGTGAGATTGCAATGTCCAGACAAAATCGCCGATCAAGTAGGGGTGTGTCTTGGCAAACTTCATCGTATCCGGCAGCATGGTATGGCGGGTTTCGGTACCCAGCAGTACACGTTCCGGGTGGAGTTTGTGCAATACCTCATATCGATCCTCATAGTAGTTATACCCGGCAATATCCAAATAAGGGTAAAGGTTTTTTGTGGCATCTTCATCCATGCGGATGTAGGTTTCCGGGTAAGCCTGCCCTTTCTCGTTGTCAGGCAGATTGTTGACTGCGCTGCGGAAGATGGACGCATAGTGCATCCAATCCGCCTTTTGCCGTTCTGGGTCATCGCGCATCCATTCGTCCTCATCGGTTGTCAGATAAGGCGTACCGTCCAGATATTCCCGCAGCCAATGTACGCTGGGGCATAAAGTGGTCGGACGGGTCGTATCCAGCGCATGGATGGCATCTACAATTTCCTTGCCGACGCGCACGCCCTTTACACCGCCGGCCTCCGGGATTTCGTTGCCGATGGAGTAAATCACCACACTGGGATGATTGTAGGCATCCTGCACCATTGCGGCTGTATCGACCTTAAAGTCCTGCATAAAATATCGGTTATAAGGGGAATTGGGGGACTTCATACGATACCAATAGTCAAACGCCTCATCCATCACATAAAGACCCACTTCATCGCAAGCTTTCATCAGACTGCGGCTCATCGGGTGGTGGGCGCTGCGGATTGCGTTGAACCCGGCCTTTTTGATATTGCGGGCGCGGTGCAGTTCGGTGGCATCATTGTTGATAACGCCGATAACGCCCATATCATTATGGATGCAGCCACCGCGCAAAAACGTCGGTTCCCCATTGATAAGCAATCCACGTGCGGGGTCAATTTCAATTACACGCAGACCAAACGATTCCGTGACCGTGTCAACTGCTTTTCCGCCACTGTACAGGGTGACTTCGGCAAGATACAGATTCGGATGTTCGGCGTTCCAGAGCTTTGCGTCCGGAATCTCCAGTTCGACCACAGCGCGTCCGTCTGCAACAGCCGCTTTGGCGCAAACTACTTCCTTCCCGTTTTTCTCGGCGATTCGCACCTCGGCACAGTCACCGCCGTGGGTCATTACCTCGACCCGCACGCAAGCGGGTGCGACAGACAACGTTGTGACACGCACGCCGTATCGTTCCATATAGGCGTCCTCACCCACCAGCAGATGCACCGGGCGGTAAATACCGCCGCCCGTGTACCAACGATTATGACCGTCCTGCGGCACATGGACGGTGACTTCAATTGTATTGTCGCCTTCGCGCAGAAGTCCATCCAGTTCCACCGCAAATGGCGTGTACCCGTAAGCTTTTTCGGCGGCTGGGTGGTCATTCACTGTCACCGTCGTCATGCAGTATACACCCTCAAATTCCAGTACAAGGTGCTTATTTATAAGTTCCGATGTGATGTGCAGATTCTTTGTATAGGTATAATCGTTGCCGCGCCAGCCTGCCAGCAGAAACCATGTAAACCCCGACTCGGTATTGCGCGGGGTGTTGAGCATGGCGTCATGCGGCAGGGTCACATCAAAATCGCGGCCATCGGGGCAGCTGAAATGCCAGCCGGTGTTAAAATCCAATCTTTGCATTGTCAATTTACCTTTACATGATTTTTGTGTCAGCTACAAAGCTGCGATTTTTGCCATCGGGATAAGCATCTCCCACAATCATGAACTCCGCTTTCCCGCGAATATCCTCAGAGGATGCCCCGACCATCAGCTCGACTTTCCCGTGTTCGACTTTCCAACGCATATCGGCATCCAGAAAAGCCAGTTGGCTCATTGGCAGGGAAAGACAGACCGTTTTTTCTTCACCCGGCTGCAGATTCACTTTGGCAAACCCCACCAGTTCTTTAACGGGACGTACCATGCTTGCCGCCACATCATGCACATAAAACTGCACGATTTCTGTGCCGGCTTTATTTCCTGCGTTGCGCACATGCAGCCGCCCTTTCAGTACACCGTCGGCCTGAATAGCGTCTTTTTCCAACCGCAATGTATCGTACTCGTATTTTGTATAACTCAGTCCATGACCAAAGCAGTAGCGTGGCGTGTGCGCTCCATCGATATAGGCGTTTTTCGGCGTGCCTCCTGTCATACTGTAACAGGTATTTGTCGGGTGGTTGTAGTACACAGGAATCTGCCCCTCATGGCGTGCCACTGTACAGGGCAGCTTGCCGCAGGGATTCGCCGTTCCGGTCAGCAGCGCGGCAATGGCCTCACCGCCCTGCGCACCGGGAGCCCATGCCTCCAGTATCGCGTTGCATACGCGGTCTGCCGTATCGCTGCTGATGGGGTGACCGTCAAAGTGAACGCCGACAACCGGCTTGTGCAGCGATTCCAATTTTTCTAAAAAGCGTTCCTGACAGACCGGCAGTCCAATGTGCATGGCATCAATACCCTCGCCCGTTGTGCAGGACGCATTCCAGCCATAATGACCGCCCAAAGTGCAAATCACCAAATCGGCATCTTTTGCGATCTGCAGTGCCGCATCATGACCGCTTTCCTCATTGCCGGCATAGGGGTATCCCTGTGCGTACAGAAACTCTGTATGCGGGGCAGCAAGGCGCAATGCCCCCAGCATACTATACGCATCGGGATAGCAGCGCCGTGCCAGCGGCTCGACACCGGGGTTTTCCATGACGACTTCGCTTCCCGGATATGTCTTCTGCACCGCATTTTCTGCAGCCGGAGAATCCGCATCGGCCCGGATGCCGGCCATGCTCATCTTAACGCCCAGCGTATTTTCTTTCATGGCCAGTGCCGAATATCCGCCGAATAAGGCACGGACACTGTCAGCGTGCCAGCCGATAACAGCTACTTTTTTTGCGCTCTTTGCCAGTGGCAAGACACCGTCGTTTTTCAGCAGGATCATTGACTCCTGCGCGATTTTGCGGTTCAGCGCCGTATCTGCGGGAGTGATTTCCGCCTGTACATTTTCAGCGGGGAAGGGGTTTTCAAACAGACCCAAACGGAATTTCATAGTCAGAATACGCAGCACCGCTTCGTCCAGCAGCGATTCCTGCACAACACCGCTGCGAATGTTTTCTTTCAGTTCATCGTTATAAGCCGCAATGGTCGGAAGCTCTTGATCCATACCCGCTTCCAGCGCAAGGCGTCCTGCATCGGCAGGACTTTCAGCCAGATGATACATCGATTCCAGCTGTTCCACAGCACTGTAATCCGACACAGTTACACCGTTAAAGCCCATCTCACCGCGCAGCAGATCACGCAGAATTGCCTTACTGCCTGCCGGGACCTGCCCATCAATGGCAGCATAGGAGTTCATTACGCTGTCAAGTTTTCCATCTGTAATGGCTGCCTGAAACGGCTTGGCATAAACTTCACGCAGTTCACGCGGGGAAACGACTGCCTGTGCCGTATGGATTCCACCCTGTCCTGCCATAAACCCAAGAAAATGTTTGCTGCAGGCACTCATACGATGTTTATCCTGTAAGCCTTTCACATAGGCTGTCCCCATCGCAGCGGCAAGGGTCGGATCCTCACCGTAGGTTTCTCCCATACGACCAAAGCGCGGGTCACGGCAGATATCGAACACAGGAGCCAGCGCATGACTGATTCCCATAGCGCGTCCCTGTCGGGCAATGCAGGCTGCCATTTTCTGCTGCTGCTCCGGGTCCCATGTGGAAGCCTGCCCCAGCCCGCAGGGAAAAGAAGTCGCCGCTGTCACCATCACACCCGTTAATGTCTCGATATGGAAAATTGCGGGGATATGATGTTTGCCGGACTCCATGATTTGTTTCTGCAGCCTTGTAATAAGTCCCGCTACGCTGCCCACATCGTCCAGCATAGTCGCAATCAAAATGCAAACCTGACCGACACCGTAGGGGTTCTGCTTCTCCACCGATTTGCCAAGGAAAGAATCAATGGCATTGTAGCATTGAATCTGACCAAATTTTTCATCCAAATTCATCCGTGCCAGCAGGTCACTTGCACGTTCTTCCGGGGAAAGACTGCTATCTTGGTATTTCTGCATCATCGTATTTCCTTTACTCGTAATCTTCCAGTTTCCAGCTGTCCCGCCATTCAATCTTCACATTATCGCCGTCAAAAAGGATGGGAAGCCAAACGTAGTCGGCATTGCGCGTATCCTCTTGCGGCAAATTGGCAAGCAGCGCCCAATCCGCAGGCGTTTTCTCCACGTCCGGATCAAAGAGTCTGTCGTAAAGCGGACCATAATGCGTGTAGTCGTAATCCGGTGCATTCGGCATCCAGCGGTCGGCACAGGCAATGTACAAGTCCTTTTTGTTCGGAACCTTGAATACCGACGAAATCTGGCTGTGAAAGCTCGTTTTTGTCTTGTCGCCAATATGCGGGTCACCCTGTACCGTATAAGGACCGTGCCATGTATCAGCTATGGCTGCCTCTGACGGATTCGGGAAATACCCGGTTGTGCCGGAAGTCAACAAATAGTGTTTTCCATGCCGTATAAAATGAGCCGTAGCCTCCCGCACATGGGGCGGTCCTTTGTGGGGAAAATGCGTGGAGTAATAGCCGGTCACATCGGTGTAATCCTCCGTCAAATCGGCGATGATCGTCTCAGAATGTACGCGTTCAAAGAAATAATACGCTTTTCCGTCCGGTGCTACAGCCAAGTCAAAGTCACCCGCACTCATACCAAGTGGGCGCAGTTTTTCCCTCACAATGGTATACGGACCAAAGAAGGAGTCTGCCGTAAGCACTGTTTCGGTCTGCGTCTGGTCTTTCTCCATAATTTTCAGCCAACAGACATATTTTTTGGTCCGTGCATTATAAATGATGTGCGGACGATCCATCATAGAAGTGGGGTGCAGCGAACTGTTCGGGTCATCCGTCACGGGCGGGATGAGCAGACCTCGATCCTCCCAGTTATACAAATCTGTAGATGCGTAATAACGAACGCCCCAGTGCCAGATGCCCGCAGCCTTGTCCGTTTTTTCCTTGTTTTCGCCGTACCAGTAGTACACACCATCGAGATAAATCAGTGAGCCGCCATGTGCTTGAATGCGGTTCCCATTTGTATCCAGCCACACTTGACCGGGGTAAAATGCATCGTACATTACTCATATTCCCTTCTAAAAAGCGGGCAGAGAAGATTCCCTGTCCGCAAAAATAGTGTATTATTCAGCGGCTGCTTCCGTGGTCGCAGCGGCACGAGCCTCAAGATCCTGTTTGATTTGGGGCATCTGCTTATCTACGGTGTAGAAGCGCAGAATCACAGCAACAACAAGCATGAGAGCCAGCGGAGCAACGGATGCAAGTACACGAATCATCATAATGGCAGAATCGACCTGCACAGCAGCACCACCGACATAGCCGGAAGCGCTCATCAAAACGCCCATCAGGAAGCCGCCAAATGCATTGCCAATCTTGCCGGCAAGACCGGTCAAGCTGCCCATCGTGCCTTCCATACGCTTAAGGCCTTTCCATTCGTTGTAGTCAGCTACATCGGCAATAAACATATTGAACATCATATTCAGCGGCACGGCACCGGCAGAAACGAGCAGAGCCGCCACAATAAAGAATACCATGTTGCCGCCTGCAAAGAATGTTGCAAGGTAGCCGATGCAGCCTACCAAAATACCGATGACAGACATACCGGCCATACCAAATTTTTTGCGCAGTACGGGCAGGGCAAAAGCCAGCGGCAATACCAGAATCGTGGTCACCGAGGCAACGCCCATCATTCCAAGGTTTCCGATGATGTACTGCCAGTAGTAAGTGCCGACACCCAAGCCCGTGGCAATGTTCTGTACAAAACGAACCATGCAGATAATAAGAACCGGGCGGCTTTCCTTCAGCAGAGGCAGCAGGTCTTTAAGATGTGTCTGCTCGCCATTTTTCTCGGAAACGGGGGTGAATTTTTCAGGAATGGTAAGGATGCGCAGCATACCGATTGCGGTCAACGGGATAGCGATCATACCGACCAGACGGCTCCAGCCGACGGCATCGGTTCCGACCTTTGCCATTGCCGTGGGGAACAAGACATTAAATACCATTGCGCCGGCCATCGTAAAAATACTGCCGTAACCAACGATTTTAGACTGCTGTTCCTTGTTTTCGAAGGCGCGAACCATGTACACAACATTGTTGGCATTCAGGAACGTAACGCAGATGGAGTTCATAAAGGTGTACATACAGAAGATCCAGACGCACTTGGCCGCGGTAGCAAAGCTCGTCGGGCAGCTGAACAGCAGCCATGTGGACAGCCACAGGAACAACATAAAAATCTCATACGGGCGACCCTTACCCCAGCGGGTTTGCGTGCGGTCGACAATAAAGCCCGCAACGATATCGGTAAAGCTGTCAAAAATTTTGCTGACCATGAACAGTGTGCCCACCAGAACAGGGGCAAGCTGCAGTACATCGGTACAATAGAACGTGGCATAGCCAAGCATCAGTGTGGACAATGCTACGGAACAGGAACTGGAGTTCCACAAAATCAGCTTGCCCAAACCGACTTTTTCGGCCTTGCGCTGCTGCTTGCGCGCCAGCTTTTCTTCTTTTGTCATAATGATTTCTCCTTCAACTTGTGTGGTAGAGGCTTACCGTATCAATCGATTGTGGTCTTATTGTATCAGAGGATTCGTCATCTTAACAGACAAAAATTGGCGCAAGAGAAATATATTTGGCTTCGTTTGCCGGCAAACGCCAATTATCTTCTGCAAACGCTAAATAGCTATTTCTAATGTGGCTGCGTTCTGCTATAATACCAGTAGTAGAAATGCAAAAGGAGGTCGCGCAGTGGACAATGTCTTAACGATCGCCGAAGAACGGCTCAATTTGTTTGCCCACATGGCGAACAGCGCTTGCGGACTGGGCTTATGGTGCTTTGGGATGAAAAAACAGCTGTACACCTGCACCTGCCCGGCTGAGAAGGAGTTCCGTTTATTTCTGGATTTAGGGCAGTGCCTCGACTATGCTATTGCTCATGGTCCCGAAAGCCATGCTCCCATTTTGATGAGCGACCCTATCGGTATGCTTTGGGTCGCTGAGTGCGTATGGCACGGCGATGATGCCAGCTATCTGGTAATATTGGGACCCGTGTTTGATGCCGCAGCTTCTTTGCAGACTCTTCAAAATTGCTTGCGCGGTATGAATCTGTCGGTGTCCTTGACCGCAACCATTATGGAAAAATTGGAACAGGTTCCGATTTTGCCTTTATCTACGCTGCATCAATATATCAAAATGCTGCATTGGGTTCTCTATGAGGAAACTCTGGATGTAGGGAGTATCCGTCTGCAAAATCGAAGCAACATAATTCCCGATAAGGACAAGTCCCCCTACCCTTGGGATCCGGACCGTGCCCGCGTGGTGGAAGCACAAATCATGCAGCGAATCCGCGAGGGAGACATTTACTATCCGGATAATCGTAAAGGCATGGAACGTTTTGCTGTTAAAGATGCCTATAATTTGGGCAATCCCCTGAGGGAAAGCAAAGATACCGCTATTATTTTCACGGCGCTTTGTGCCCGTGCTGCCATGGAGGGCGGGCTTTCCCCCCGCATTGCAAAACAGCTGGAGGTGCAGTACATCCGTGCTATTGAACAATGTACCGACGTAGGGCTGATTGAAGTCAACAGCGCAATGGTATCGGACTTCGTTCACCGCGTCCACGACTGCCGCATGAATCCGGCTCTATCCGATGCTGTTCAGGAGGTTTGTGCCTATGTGCATAGCCATCTGACCGATGACATTTTGCTGGATGACATAGCCGCTGCGGTGGGTTACACTTCCTACTATCTGACAAAGAAATTTTACCGCGAGACAGGACAGCGGATGACAGATTACATCAATCACGCCAAAATACAATACGCCTGTGTTCAATTAACAGGAACAGACAAAACGCTGCAACAAATCAGTGAGGAACTGCATTATAGTTCCCGCAGCTATTTTACCGCCGTATTCCGCAAGGTAATAGGATGCAGCCCCACGGAGTACCGCAATAACGGAGGAAACAAACCATGACCTTGACCAGCCATACAGATTTTGCCGCTTTTCTGGAGGCGGTACAGCAATGCCGTGGGGAGGTACTGTTTTGTACCCAGGAAGGCGACAAGCTGAATCTGAAATCCACCCTGTCCAAATATCTGTTCGCCGCGTTAGCCGGGAATGAGGAACTGCTGAGAAAGGGAAAAATCGTCTGCCAGTTTCCTCAGGACGAGGAAAAATTGACACACATCCTTTCCGCCTCGATGTAAAAGCAAACAGAGAATAAAGGCAGCACCGCACAATTCCCGCCTTGCGGTTTAGGCAGCGCTTCGGCACTTAGAATTATGCGGTATTGCCTTAGAATTATGTAAAAAATGGCGTTTGCGTATTTTGTTTGGCTTTTTACCAAAGAAAGTCGAATTAGTATACGCAAACGCCATTTATTTTGTTTTCTGCGCGGAAGCAGCACTTTATACTGTAGGATATACAATACAGAAAGATGGGTGCTTCCTATGAATCTCTATGCCCTTTCCGTGAATCATCGTGTGAACCCTCTCGGCATCAACTCTGCCGAGCAGCCCTATTTTGGTTGGAAACTGAAAAGTGAAAAGCCGAACACAATGCAAGCCGCATATCGCTTACGGATCTATGCAGACGATACGGTTTGCTTCGACAGTGGGCGGGTGGAAACAGCATGCAACGCTTTTGTTTGCGGTCCTGATCTTCTGCGACCGCAAACATTCTACCGCTGGGCAGTGACTGTATGGGATAATCATGGCGAAAATACCACCGCCGAAAGCAGCTTTGAAACCCCGCTGTCTTCCAAGGAATGGAAAGCCGATTGGATGCGCACACCCCGCGCCTATGTGCAGCGCAAAAAAGGGTTCGGCACACAGCCGCCGGCCACGCTGTTTCGTCGCGCGTTTACTCTTAGCGCTGCACCCCGCCGTGCGCGGCTATATGCCACCTGCCTTGGAGTTTACCGCCTGACCGTAAACGGAAAACGCCCCGATATGCGGGAGTTTGCCCCGGAACACACATCTTACAAGGGTTTGTTGTGCTTTCAGACTTACGATTTAACGGCACTTTTGCATATCGGCGAAAATGTACTGGGCATGGAAGTCGGCGACGGCTGGTATTGCTGCCCGCAGACGCAGCCGCCCATCGATGGCTTGCAGCCCGACCATACGGTGTTGTTCCAACTTGAAATTGAAAATGCCGATGGCACACACACCCGTATTTGCTCCGACGAAGGCGTGCTGACACACGAGAGCGCTGTGCGTGCCTCGGATATTTTTGATGGAGAACTCTATGACGCGCGTCTGGCTTTGCCCGGCTGGGATATGCCCGGTTTTACTGCTGCTGACTGGCTGCCCGCTGTCAAAGATACAAAGCAGAGCGATTCCGTTTTATACCCGCAGTTTGACGACCCGGTGATCTGCGTAAAAGAATTGCCCGCACAGTGTGTTTATACCAGCCCCAAGGGCGAGACGATTGTGGATTTTGGACAGGTCGTCGCAGGTCGCGCCCGTGTGACTGTGGATTTGCCGACAGGTGCAGCAGTGACGTTAGAACATTTTGAAGCAGTTGACGCAAAGGGAAACTATTTCAACAACATCGACAGTGCAATGGGCATAACCGAGCAAAAAGACGTGTTCATTTCCGATGGTACGCCGCAAACATTTGAGGCGCGGTTCACTTTTCACGGATTCCGTTATCTGCGTGTCAGCGGGGTGGAAAATCCGATTGCCGAGCAATTTGTGGCTGTCGTTCTTTCTACCGAAAAAACAAATGCCGGAACCTTTGAATGTTCCAATGCAGATTTAAACCGCTTATACCAAAACACGCGCTGGAGCCAGTGTGCGAATATGCTGTCCATTCCCACCGACTGTCCCCAACGCGAAAAGGCGGGATGGACCGGCGATATCTCTTTGTATGCCAAAACCGCCTTGCTGAATGAGGATGTCACGCCGTTTCTGACCCAGTGGCTGCGATCCCTGTGTGTGGACCAGCGCGAAAACGGCTCGATTCCCTTTACGGTTCCGGATGTGTCTATCTACCACTATGCCGGCATTCAGATGGGGGAGCAAACCGGATGCGGCGGTCCCGTGTGCAGTGCCGGTTGGGGTGATGCTGCCGTGACGGTGCCGATGGCCATGTACGAAGTCACCGGCAATACCCGCATCCTTGAAAAGCAGTATGACAGCATGAAGGGCTGGTGCGACTATGTTATCAGCCGTGCCCGTATTCACGCACCGAACAGCACCCTGCCCGATGAAGTGGAAGAACATCTGTGGGACACCGGATTCCAGTTTGGTGAGTGGCTGGTGCCCAGCCTTGCCGGAGCACCTCAAGAGCAGTTATTCACCACAATGGCTACAACTTCTGCCTATACAACGCCGATTTTCGGCTGGCTGGTCGTCCACAAAATGGCACAGGCTGCCGCCGTTTTAGGGCGCGAAGAGGATGCTGTTCGGTATCAAGAAGAAGCCGACAAGATGAAACGCGCGATCCGGGCAGCACTTATTACGGCAGACGGTGTTTTAAGGTATGAACGGCAGGGTGCCTATGTGCTGATGTTGGTCTTTGGGCTTGTGCCGGATGCATGGGTGGACAAATTCGGTACAAAACTGGCAGAAATCATTCACGCAAACGGCGACCGCCTTGACACAGGATTTTTGCCCACGCCCTATTTGCTGGATGCGCTCTGCATCGGCGGGCAGCGCGAACTCGCCTATACGCTTTTGTACCAGACAGAGTCTCCGTCGTGGCTGGCACAGGTAAAGCGCGGTGCCACTACAATTTGGGAAAGCTGGGAGATGTATCAGCCCGATGGAACGCCTAAAAAAGAGAGCTTCAATCATTATACCTACGGCACGGTAGACGATTGGATTTTCCGCACCATCGGCGGCGTAGACCAAGAGGATACAGGCTATCGGCGGCTTATGATTCATCCTCAGCCGGACAAAAGCTTGACGTGGGCCAAGCGTAGCTTTGAAACGGAGAATGGAACCGTATATGCGTCTTGGAAACGTGAAGGCGGACAATTCATCTTAACCGCCGACATTCCATGTAATACCACCGCCAGAATCATTCTGCCGGATGGCACACAGCATACGGTCGGCAGCGGTCACTATACATTTAATTGTTAAGGCAACACCGCACAGTCACTTTGCGCTGGGTAACCACGGTGCACCCGCCCTGCGCGTGACACCGGAGGTGTCCGACGATTTGCACAGTGCCGCCGTCACGGTGGAAGCCGCCTGTGAGAACACCCCCCGATGGCACCGAGGTTCTGTTTGCCATCAAGGGTGTCGGGGAACAGACCGCCGCCGTGCAGGGCGGCAAGGCTGTGTCGCCCGCCATGATTCAACAGCTGAACGCCGCGTTGAACAAAATCAAGAAAGAGGGATGAACCATGAAGAAGGTCACGCTTTCACTGGATAGCTCGTTGAAAGAGATTTTTACCCATGAAGAAAGCCGCGCAGTGTTTGACAAATTCCTGCCCGGTATGCGCACGATGGCAGAAAACCAGCCCGCAACGCTGGGCTTCTCCGTTCGTAAAATCATACAATTTTCGGGCGGTGCCATCCCTGCCGAAGCTGCCGACACGCTGGATGCAGCCCTGTGTGCGCTCGAACTGTACAGTGCCGAGCCGGAAATGTCCGACACGCCGCTGACCCCCGACGGGGCTGAGGTCGTGCCGGAACCGCCCCGCGACGCCATCTACCCCGGCAAGGTCTGGCGCGACACCAACGGTCGCCGCATCCAAGCCCACGGCGGCGCGCTGTATTACGACGACGGCGTCTACTACTGGTATGGCGAAAACAAGGATCACACCGACGGCAAATGCCCGGTCTGGACATGGGGAATGCGCGCCTACCGATCCACCGACTTGTGTAACTGGGAAGATTTGGGCTTGTTCATCCATCCCGACCTAACCGACAAGGATGCGCCGCTGTATCCCACGTCCCGCGCTGACCGCCCGCACATTGTCAAATGCGCGTACACGGGCAAGTATGTCTGTTGGATCAAGCACTGCGGTGCCGATGCCTGCTTTACGGTCTTGCAGGCCGACAAATTCTTAGGTCCCTATGAAATTGTCAAAGCCCATTACCGCCCGTTTGACTGCGAGGTCGGTGACTTTGACATTGCCGTTTGCGGCGATACGGCATATCTCTATATGGACGCAAACCACAACGGTCAGCTGACGATGCGCCTGACGCGGGACTTCTTGGAGGCGGAAGAAAAAATCTGCTGGCAGTACGAGGGTCTGCACGCGCCGTTCAGCCGCGAAGCGCCGGCTGTGTTTGAGCATGGCGGCAAGTGGTATATGCTGACCTCCGGCATGACCGGGTATGTGCCGAACAAGAGCGACAGCGCCGTGTCCGACGCGCCCGACATGCCATTTGTGAGCATCGGTGACCCGCACGCAGATGACGCGAGCCATGCGTCCTTCAACAGCCAAATCTCGCAGGTGTTCAAAGTTCCCGGTAAGCGCGACCTCTACATTGCGCTGGCTGATCGCTGGGTGCCGGACTACCCCGTGGATGCTAAACTGGCGGATCTGCTGGAGCGCTGCACCGCACAACGCTTTGACCCCGAACACTACAAGGCAACGTCCGAAGAAATGCAAACCATGATGCAAAGCCCGATGCTGACCAGCGCTAATACTTCCCGCGCCAATTACGTCTGGCTGCCCATCACATTTGAGGAAGGCAAGCCGAAGATCTACTGGCGCGACAGCTGGAAATTGAGCGATTTTGAATAAGGGCAACACCGCACAATTCCCGCCTGACGGCTTAAGCATCGTTCCGGCGGCTGCGGCACGGCATCTCGCTCGCCGTATCGGCACTTAGAATTATGCGATATTTCCTTTAGACGAATAAGGGGTTTTGTATGCGCAGCACATTGAATTACAATTCCCATTGGCAGTTCACAAAACCCGGCGCGACCCCGGTGGCTGTGACCCTGCCCCACACCTGGAACGCCGCCGACGGCACCGACGGCGGCAACGATTACTTCCGCGGGATTTGCACCTATACCAAGGAATTCGCCGCCCCCGCACACGCCGACGATGAGGAGGTCTGGCTGGAATTTGAGGGTGCCGCCATGACGGCAGTCGTCACCTTGAACGACCAAGAGCTGACCCGCCACGCGGGCGGCTATTCCACCTTCCGCGTCAACCTGACCCCCGCACTGGCTGCGCAGAACACGCTGACTGTGACCGTGGACAACAGCGCCAACCGCACGGTCTACCCGCAGAAAGCGGACTTTGTGTCACTGCTCATCACCGAAGGCTCCGGAGCTCTGCACTGCGGCGGGGAGCAGGTGACCTTCCGCAAAGGCGACAGCCTGTTCCTGCCTGCGGGCAGTGGTGCCTATGCCATGCAAGGCGCGTATCAGGCCCTAAAGACCACGGTATAATACAAAGGGGCTGGAATCTCTTCCATGAACATGCTATCATGGATACAAAAAGTTCCAAGGGGAAAACGCATGAACGAGTACGAGATGATCCAGCACCCACAAATCGAGGGACTGAGCCTGTTTTTTGACACGGTGGACTACCGCACGCCCCATATTCACCCGGAATGGGAGTTGATCTGGGTCATGGAGGGTACGCTGCTGGTCACCACCGGCGCGGTCCGGCAGTCACTTGCACCGGGGCAGATGCTGCTGCTCAACCCCCGCCAGCCCCATGAATTTCATAAAAAAGACCAGAGCGCCACCTTTTTGTGCCTGCAATGCTCCGACCGCCTGCTGCCGGGGTTAGACCGGCTGGAGGTGGACACCGTTCCGCCTCACACGCTGCTGTCCCGGACGGATTATGCAGAGCTGGAGCGGGCTTTGTTTTCACTGCTGGAATGTTATCTCACAAGACCTCCGCACTTTGCTCTGAGCTGTTCCGCGCAGACCGGGGCAATACTCTACCAGCTGCTGCGGGTGCTGCCCTGCCGGGAACTGAGCGCAGCGGATGCGGCGGCGCGGGAGCGCAGCAACGCCAGGCTGAATCGTCTGATGAAATATGTCGATGAGAATTTCCAGAGCAAAATCCTGCTCAGCGATTTCGCCGCGCAGGAAGGCGTTTCAATGGGCTATCTTTCCATGTTCATCAAACGGACGCTGAATCAGACCTTTCAGGAGTATGTGACGACTGTGAGGTTTCATTACGCCTGCCGGCGTATCCTCACCCAGGAGAAAAACCTGCTGGATATCTGTAATGAGGCGGGCTTCTCGGATTACCGCTATTTTTCTAAAGCGTTCAAACAACGTACCGGAGGCACGCCAGAGGAATACCGCAGCCAGAATGGCGCAAACAAGCCCGTTCCCGCAAAAATCCATCACAGTCTGCACTCGCTGGAACGATTTTATACCAGAGAGCAAAGCTTGTGCTTGCTGGAACAATACCGAACTCTTCTGCACGATGCCTAAAAAGCATCGTGCTTTTTTGTGCATGATTCCAAAACTGCCAAAAAGATGAAAATAGTCTAATAATTCAAAAGGTTGTCAAGGCGCACACAGGCGTATCGCGGCACGTTTTGGCTGTCCCGGCCAAGAAACACACAGTTCTTGTGGCCCTTGCGGTCGGTCTGGTAAAGGGTGCCCTGTTCCACGCAATGCTTCAATACCGGGTCTCAGATTCCACGCCCGCGCAGATACCGCAACACCGCTACGTTCTCCTTGTCCCGCGGCGGCGCGGAAAACACAACAGGCGGGGGCTGCTCTTTTTGGGCTTTTTCGTAGATCTGGCGTGCGCTGACAACCGAAACCGACGCGATCCCGCAAAGCTGCTGTACCGCGCTGACAAAATCAAGCCCCTTTACCTGCACGAGATAGTTCAGCGCGTTTGTCCCGCCAAAGCCCCGGCTGCACCAGTTCCATTTGCCGTTCTCGCTGATCCGCAGGCTGTCATGTGTGCGGGTTTTGTATTCCTGCGTTCCCACCTTCACAAGCTCCTGCGGCTCATAGGTCTGCATGTATGCCAAAATTCCGATTTGCCGCGCCTGTTCGATCTGCTGTTTTGTTACTCCGTTCATTGTCACCTCCCATTCGTGTTGCCAACAAAAAAAGCCCCCTGCATCTTCCTCGAAGGGAAAACACAGGGGGCAGCTCTCCTGTTTTCCGGCCTGTTTACAGGCTGAAAAAAGACATGGCGGCTTTTAACCGCTGTGATGAATGTCGATATGCAATTCCGTCACTTCCTTTCGACGCCTTTGTGATATATTCTCACAGGCTGAAAAAACAAGATCGTTCTTCTTTTTCAGCCTGTAAAGAGATTAGGGGGAGAGTTTGAGAGGGGGGAAAGAGAAAGCGCCCGGCCTGCGGCTGGACGCTGTTTTTGCACACTTTCTAAAAAAGGGTACACTTCCCCCTTGGATTTTGAGCCTCAAAAAGAAAAGGCCCGGTTTGATTTTAACCGGGCCGCCGATCTGAATTATGGGCAGTTTTTATATTCTCGTAAAAAGAAATTTCCAATTCAAAGAACTGGAAATTTCTGGAAATGGTGCGCTCTCAGGGACTCGAACCCTGGGCCCGCTGATTAAGAGTCAGCTGCTCTACCAAC
>CANCXY010000032.1 GCA_947381875.1 uncultured Clostridia bacterium
CGCTGCCTCTGGACTCCGCCAAAGGGGCGCAGCCCCTTTGGAAACCCATCTTATTGCAAAATTTTCCGCGCGGCTACAGCAGCTCGCACAGGATGCTGTTCTGCACGAGCATCCCGCGCGGGGTGAGGCGCAGGGTTTCGCCGGAGAGGACGGCCAGGCCGGTTTCCGCAAGGCGGGCGCAGAAGCGCATTTGCCGGGGTGTGAACCGCACGCCGTACCGTTCCGCCAGCGTCGGGAAGGAAAGGCCCTCTGTCAGCCGGAGCCGAAGCATGATGTAGTCCTCCGCGCCGCACACGCCCTGCGGTTCATACACGGCGGACGCGGCTAAGAAGGCCGCCGTCGTCCCCGCCGTGCAGAACCGGCGGCCCCGCAGGCAGCTATACGCGGCGGGGCCAAGGCCGAGGTACTCGCCGCAGTCCCAATAGATGCGGTTATGGCGGCTCTCACTGCCGGGTTTTGCGAAATTGGATATTTCATACTGTGCAAACCCCAGCGCCGCCATCGTCTCCACGGCGTCCAGATAGAACGCCGCCGCCGCGTCGTCATCGGGCAGGCCGTCCGGCGGGCGTTTGCCGAAGATGGACCCCGGTTCGATCTTCAAAAGATACGCACTGATATGCGAACACCCGCCCTCCGCCAGCAGCGCAAGCGTCTCCCGAAGCTCCTCACGCGTATAGTGCGGCAGCGCCAGCATCACATCGCCGCTGATATTCTCAAACCCCGCCTGCCGCGCCCACGCGAGTGCGCGGCGGCTGTCCCCGGCAGTGTGCCGCCGGCCCAGCCGCGCAAGGCTTTCCCCGCGCGCTGTCTGCACGCCTATCGAGATCCGATTCACGCCCGCCGCTCGGTATTCCGCAAGCAAGGCGGGCGTCAGCGTTTCCGGGTTTGCCTCGATCGTCACTTCCGCGCCCGCCCGCGGCCCGACAGCGCGAATTAAACGCGCCGCCTGCCCCCCACTCAACAGCGAGGGCGTGCCGCCGCCAAAATATAAAGTGTCAGGCCGCCCGCACCGCCCATCGGCAGCAAACCGCCCCCATTCGCGGCACAGCGCGTCAACATACGCATCCGGCACCCCGCCAGGACACGCCGCCGAATAAAAATCACAGTACCTGCATTTACTCCGGCAGTAAGGAATATGAATATAGACGCCAAACATCGTCGCGGCTCCTCTCCGAAGCGTCCGGCTCCGCCGGGGCCAAAGGGGGACGCTTCCCCGTCAGTGTACCATATTCCCGGTCGTGTGTCAAAACGCCCGCTCCGTCAAATGGGTGCGCGGCAATGAAATTGCCGCGCGTGATGGGATTCCAAAGGGGGCTTGCCCCCTTTGGCGGAGTCCAGAGGCAGAGCCTCTGGGCAGGTCCGGGTGGCGGCCCGGCGGCCTTGTTATTTTTTTGTGCAAGAGTACCAGAAAGAGGCAAAAAAATTGGCGTTTATACCTAAAAAGTAAAAAAGTTTGTACAGAATAGATAAAGATTTATGCGTGTTTGGCGAGAACTTGCATATTTTTGACAGAAAAGCCTTGCAATCTGCGGCAAAAATAGATATAGTATAAGGAGAGGGATCGCAAGCGGGACAGGCACCTTGGGCATTGGGCGTCCGGGGCAGCCGATGGGTCCCGCCGCGCAACAATTTTGGAGGAGCAAACATGAAACGCAGCACCAAGGCTACCCCACCGGACGTGCCGGTGTATCTGTTCAAACAGGGCAGGAATTTTGAAAGCCAGAAATTTTTTGGCGCGCACCTCGAAACCGTTGGCGAGGAGGAGGGCGTGCGCTTCCGCGTTTGGGCGCCGCGGGCCAAAGCCGTTTCCATCGTGGGGGATTTCAACAGCTGGATCCCCTCCGCCACCCCTATGACGAATATCGACCCGCAGGGGGGCATCTGGGAACGCTTTATCCCCGGCCTCAAAGAGTTCGACATCTACAAATACTGCGTCACTACCCCGGCGGATGAGATCGTCTTTAAGGGCGACCCTTACGCGTTCCATACCGAAACGCGCCCCGCCAACTGCAGCAAGGTCTATGAGTTAGATGGCTGCTACCAGTGGACCGACGCCGCCTGGCAGCGCCGCGCCGCGCACTGCCCGCTGGATGGGCCTGTCAACATCTACGAGATGCACGCGGGAAGCTGGCGCACTTATCCAGACGGCAACCCCTTTGGATACCGGGAATTGGCGCAGGAGCTTGTCCCCTACCTCAAGGAAATGCACTATACCCATGTGGAGCTGCTGCCTGTGATGGAGTACCCCTTCGATGGGAGCTGGGGGTACCAGGTGACGGGCTATTTCGCGCCCACCAGCCGCTACGGCACCCCCGCCGACTTCATGGCGTTTGTCGACGCGTGCCACAACGCGGGGATCGGCGTCATCATGGACTGGGTGCCCGCCCATTTCCCAAAAGATAAATTCGGCCTGTACCGCTTCGACGGCACCAACTGCTACGAGGACCAGAACCCCCTGCGCGCGGAACACCGCGAATGGGGTACGATGGTGTTCGATTACGGCCGCCCGGAGGTGCAGAGCTTCCTGATCTCCAACGCGCTGTTCTGGCTCACCGAATACCATATCGACGGCCTGCGCGTCGATGCCGTCGCCAGCATGCTCTACCTCGACTACAACCGCCGCGACGGCGAGTGGCAGCCAAACGCGAACGGCGAGAACAAGAACTTAGAGGCCATCAACTTTTTGCAGAACCTCAACACCGCTGTGCATGCGCGCAAACCCGGCGCAATGATGATCGCCGAGGAAAGCACCGCCTGGCCGCGCGTCTCCCACCCCGTCGAGGAAGGCGGGCTTGGTTTCAATTTCAAATGGAACATGGGCTGGATGAACGATATGCTCAGCTATATGAGTACCGACCCGCTTTTCCGCGCGGGCAGCCACAATAAAGTGACGTTCAGCTTCTTCTATGCGTTCAGCGAAAACTTCGTGCTGCCCATCAGCCATGACGAGGTCGTACATGGCAAGTGCAGCCTTATCAACAAAATGCCCGGCGACTACGACCACAAATTCGCGGGCCTGCGCACATTCTACGGTTACATGATGACGCATCCGGGCAAGAAACTGCTGTTCATGGGGCAGGAGTTCGCCCAGTTCATCGAATGGAACGAAAAACAGCAGCTCGACTGGCTCCTGCTCCAGTATGACCGGCACGCCCAGATGCGGGAGTATGTGCGTCAGCTCAACACCCTCTATACCGAAACGCCCGCCCTCTGGGAGGACGACTTCACCTGGGACGGGTTCCAGTGGATTGTGCCAGACGACTCCTCACAGAGCATCGTCGTGTTCCTGCGGCGCGATAAGAAGGGCAATGAGATCATTTCCGTCTGCAACTTCGCGCCCGTCCTGCGCCCGGATTACCGCTTCGGCGTGCCGCGCCTGGGCACTTACAGCGAACTGCTCAATTCCGACGATGCCGCTTTCGGCGGCACCGGCGAACACAACGAACCCGTCAAGGCCGAGGAAACGCCCATGCACGGCTTCGATTACAGTATTTCCGTGCGCATCCCGCCCATGAGTACTATGATTTTGCGCACACCTAAGCCGCTGCCGAAACCAAAGCCGAAGGAAAAGGACGCCGCGGACGCAAAAGCCGGCGCGGCCAAGGAAAAAGCCGTGGAAGCAACCGCCGCCCCAAAGGCCGAAACAGCCGATGAGGCACAGGAACCATCAGGCAAACAGGCGAAGGACGATTGACAGAATCGTTTTGCGCCTTTTGAACCCCGCACACCCGCCTCTCCACAGGCGGGCGCGGGAGATACCATAAAAAAACGGATGGCGGCGTCCGCCCCTTTATGAGGCAAGGGGTATCGCTGTATAGGGGTGCGCGGCCATCCACAAGGGGAGAAAGCCATGAAGGAATGTATTGCCATGCTGCTGGCTGGAGGTCAGGGTTCGCGCTTATACGCCCTTACCAAAAAGCTGGCAAAGCCCGCTGTGCCGTTCGGCGGCAAGTACCGCATCATTGATTTCCCGCTGTCCAACTGCGTCAACTCCGGCATTGATACGGTCGGTATCCTCACGCAGTATCAGCCGCTTCTGCTGAATGAGTACATCGGCAACGGCCAGCCCTGGGACCTCGACCGCCTGTATGGCGGCGTTCATGTGCTGCCGCCCTACCAGACAGCTACCGGCTCGGACTGGTACAAGGGCACCGCCAACGCCATCTATCAGAACATCAACTTTATCGAACGCTATGACCCGCAGTATGTGATCATCCTCTCCGGCGACCACATCTACAAAATGGACTACGCCAAAATGCTCGCTTTCCATAAGGAGAAAAACGCCGACTGCACCATCGCCGTGCTGGAAGTGCCCTGGGAGGAAGCGCCGCGCTTTGGTATCATGACGGCAGATAAGGATGGCTTCATCACCAAGTTTGCCGAGAAACCGAAGAACCCGGAATCCAATTTGGCTTCTATGGGTATCTACATCTTTACATGGGAAAAGCTGCGCCAGTACCTCACCGAGGATGAGGCCGACAAGACCTCCTCCAACGACTTCGGCAAGAACATCATCCCCAATATGCTGGGCGACAAGCAGCGCATGGTCGCCTACCCGTTCGAGGGCTACTGGAAAGACGTGGGCACCATCGACAGCCTGTGGGAAGCCAATATGGACCTGCTGGATCCGAACGTGCCGCTGGACGTGTGGGACCCCGAATGGAAAATCTATTCCCGCACTTCCGGGTGCCCGGGCCACTATATCGGCACGGACGCGCATGTAGATAATTCCATGCTCACCGAGGGCTGCTTTGTCGAAGGCACCGTGGCGAACAGCGTGCTGTTTGCCGAGGCGAAGGTCGCGAAGGGCGCGACGGTCGAATCCACCATCCTGATGCCCGGCGCGGTCGTCGAGGAGGGCGCGGAGGTGTACTACTCCATCATCGCCGAGGATGTTACGATCCGCAAGGGCGCTGTCGTGGGCGCGCGGCCCGAAAATGTCGAGGACAAATCCAAATGGGGCGTCGCCGTGGTGGGCGAGCATGTCACTATCGGCAAAAACGCCAAGGTCGGCCCCAAGGCGATGCTTGAAAAAGACGTACAGGACGGTGAGAACTTATGGTAAACATCAATGCGTTGGGTGTTATCTTCCCCAACACCTATGACGACCTCATCCCGCAGCTGACGCAGCACCGCACGATGGCCTCCGTGCCGTTCGGCGGGCGCTACCGCATGATCGACTTCACGCTCTCCGGCATGGTGAACGCCGGGATCGAGAATGTCACCGTCATCGCGAAGAAGAACTACCATTCCCTGATGGACCACCTCGGCTCAGGCCGCGAATGGGACTTGGTGCGCAAGCGCGGCGGCCTGAACATCGTGCCGCCCTACGCGCAGTCGCACAACAAGCAATATCATGGCCGCGTGGAGGCGCTGAACAGCATTATCGGCTACCTCTCGCAGCAGCGGGAAAAGTATGTCGTACTCAGCGACTGCAACGTTGCGGCGGCTGTCAATTATGCCAAGCTGATCGACGCGCATATCCAGAGCGGCGCAAACGTGACGATGGTGTATGAGCGTTCCGAGATCGCCCCCGCGCTCATGACGGCAAACTACACCTTTACGATGGACGACACAAACCGTATCACCGAGATCCGCTGGAACGACTACCGCACCGGCGTACAGAACCTTTCGATGGGTCTGATCGTGATGGACCGTGAGGAACTGATCGCAATGGTAAAGGACGCCGTGGTGCGCAATCTGCTGTACCTGGAACGCGATATTTTAGGCCAGAGCCTCGCGAAGCTGAAGGTACAGGGTTACTGCTACGAGGGCTACCGTGGCCGCATTTACGACGTCCAGAGCTACTTTGACGAGAACATGCGCCTGCTGAACCCGGAAAACGTGACGGCGCTGTTCCCCGCCGACCGCCCGGTCTATACGAAAGTGCGTGATGAAGCGCCTGTGCGCTACGCGATGGACTGCCGCGTCCACCGGTGCCTGGTGGCGGACGGGTGCATCATTGAGGGCGAAGTGGAAAACTGCATCGTGTTCCGCGGCGTCAAGATCAGCCGCGGCGCGGTGGTGAAGAACTGCGTGCTGATGCAGGGCACGGTCGTGGAGGCAAACGTGAAGATGGACCATATCGTCACCGATAAAAACGTTACCATCACCACCAACCGCATCCTGCGCGGAAACGAGGCTTTCCCCGTCTATGTGGAGAAGAGCACGATCGTTTAATGGAGGCATATATTTCCCCGCCCGCAGGGCGGGGAAATATCTAAAAAAACTTTTTGTGTCCGCCCCATTCCCCGTACAATGAAAAGGAGGATTGAACCCCATGAACATTCTGTTCTGCGCCAGTGAGGTCGCGCCGTTTGCCACTTCCGGCGGCCTGGGCGATGTAGCGGGCAGCCTGCCCCACGCCCTGTGCGCCGCCAAGGCGGATTGCCGCGTCATCATGCCGCTGTACGGCGATATGAAGCCCGAATACCGTGAGAAACTTACTTATCTGACCAATTACACGGTGCCCGTCGGCTGGCGCAGTCAGTACTGCGGCCTGTTTGAGATGGAACACGACGGCGTAACGTACTATTTCCTCGACAACGAGTACTATTTCAAGCGTTCCGGCCTGTATGGCTACTATGACGACGGCGAGCGCTTCGCGTTCTTCTCCCGCGCCATTCTGGAAACGCTGTTCTATCTCGATTTCACGCCGGATGTGATCCACGCCAACGACTGGCAGACGGCGCTTGTGCCGGTCTATCTGAACCTGTACTACCGCCATATTGACAAGTTCCGCAATATCAAGACGGTGTTTACCATCCACAATATCCAGTACCAGGGAAAATACGGCATGGAGATTCTGGAAGATACCGTCGCCATCGGGCGCAAGGACGCGCATCTTGTGGAGTATGATAAGTGCGTCAACTTTATGAAGGGCGCGATTGAATGCGCGGACAAGGTAACGACGGTTTCGCCGTCCTACGCAAATGAAATACTCGACCCCTGGTTCAGTCACGGGCTGGACGACCTGCTGCGCCAGAAACAGTATAAGCTGTGCGGCATCCTGAACGGCATTGACGTGAAGGGCTACAACCCCGCCACCGACCCCAATATTGCCGAGAAATTCGATGCCGCCACTTTCCCCGCCCACAAACTCGCCTGCAAAAAGGACCTTCAGGCGGAGTTTGGCCTGCACGACTGGCCCGTGCCCGTCGTGGGCATGGTGACGCGCCTGGCCGGGCACAAGGGGCTTGACCTCGTGCGCTGTGTGGCGCAGGAGATTGTCAACAACGGCATGCAGTTGGCGGTACTGGGCACTGGCGAAGCGGAATATGAGCAGTTCTTCGGCGAGCTGGCCGCGCGTAACCCCGGTTCCGTAGGCGTAAAGATTGCGTTTGTCCCGGCACTGGCGCGCAAAGTATACGCGGGCGCAGATATGTTCCTGATGCCCTCCAAATCCGAGCCGTGCGGCCTTTCCCAGATGGTCGCGCTGCGGTACGGCACCATTCCTATCGTCCGTGAGACGGGCGGCCTGCGCGATTCCATCCACGATTCCGGCGATGGCAAGGGCAACGGCTTCACTTTCAGCAGCTATAACGCGCATGACATGCTGAACGCCGTCCTGCGCGCCAAAGCCGGCTTTGAGAACCAGGAAGGCTGGCAGATGCTGGTGAAGCGCGCTATGGAGTGCGATTTTAGCTGGAACGCCAGCGCTAAGCAGTATATGGACATGTACGAGCAGGTATATCAGCTCTGGTAAAACAACCCAAACACATTACGCGGTACAGGGCCTCATCCGCCCTGTGCCTTTTTCAGCCGGGCTGCCGCCCCAAAGGGCGCTGCCCTTTGGAATCCTGCCGGGCGCTGCCCGAACCTGCCAGAGGCTCTGCCTCTGGACTCCGCCAAAGGGGGCAAGCCCCCTTTGGAAACCCATCACGCGCGGCAATTTCATTGCCGCGCACCTTTTTCGAGGGGGGGGGGGGGGTTGCGTTTTCTATAGCTGGCATTCAAATATCAGAATATATTTTCCGGGATGGTAAATATGCTCCGCAAACATATTGTAATTTTAGAGAGTTTCCTCGAAAAGCTGAAAGGGGAACAGATTGCCTCCATACTGGACGCGGGCAGCGGCGGGACAAGCCTTTCCGCTATCGTGAAGCATTTCCCCGGCGCAAAAATTGACGCCGTGGTTTATCCCGGCGACCAGAGGAAAATCCGCACCATTCTTCCCGTCCGAGAGGAAACGGGCGCGGATATTCAGATTTTGGAAAAAGATATTTGCCATGAGGAATTTTCTAAAAGCTATGATTTGATTACAGCGCACCTTCTGTTGGGGGAAGCAGCCAAGTTTGGAAATCGGTTTGAAACGATGCTGGAACGGCTGCTGGCGGCTGATTTCCGATATTTGATTATCATTGACTATTTGGAAGACCCCAGTGTCAATGAGCGGGAAATTCTGCGGTTGTGTGAAGAACGCGGGTTGCAAATTCTTGTCAGGCAATGCCTGAAAAATGAATCGCCCCAGACTTGGGAAAATTTTACAGGGGTACATAACTTTGGATACTTGATTTGTCAGGCTTGAATCAAAGCCAAAAGGGCTGCCACATGCGGAAACATGCGGCAGCCTTTTTGTATACCATACAATCATGGGGTGTCAAACTTGTCCAGTGCCATTTTGGATGCTTTGAGAATATCGGACAGAATGCGGAGCTGCTTCGGCGTACAGGAGCCAATCACTTCATTGATTTCATGGCAGGCGGCGCCTGCTTCTATAGCCCTGTCGCTCAACAAATCATCTGTTGACACCTCCAATACCCTTGCAATATCCACCAGTACCGGGAGGCTTAGCCGGGTATTGCCCGTCTCAATATGGCTCATATGCGTTTGGGAAATCCATACCCGCTCCGCCAACTGCTCCTGTGAAAGCCCTTTTGCGTTGCGGCACCTTCGGATCCGCTGGCCTATCTGGTAATAATCCATCCTCTCATCGCTGCTCTGGGTGTAATTCACTCCTGCATCACCGCCTACACAGTTTATTTTTTTCGATAGTACTTGAATTATAAGGGCGATTGTTGTATTATTTTATTAACTGAAAAGGCCGATATCGCCTATACAGTTAATGAAAGGAGTGTTTTGTGTGAACAAACTGACAAACTGTAAGACTTGCGGCGCTGAAATTGCCGCCTCGGCCAAGGTGTGCCCATCCTGCGGCGCAAAACAGAAAAAGCCCGTGTACCTGCGGCCATGGTTTTATATTCTGCTCTTTTTCGCCGTGGGCCTCATCGGGACAGCGCTGTCCGAACCAGACAGCACCACCTCCGACAGCGGCGTTTCCTCTGAATCCAAGACCCCATCCTCTGCCGCCTCCGTGAGTTCTTCCTCGGAACTCAGCCCGTTTGAGGGTGACTGCGGCATCACAGCCAGCGCGGAAATCGGGCCAAATATCATCAATCTCCCCGAAATAAGCATGGAAATAACCAACACAACCGATAAAGATATTTCCGCTATCCAATTTTATATCGTGCCATATGATGTATATGGCGATAAGGTCACAGGCTTTTATTCCCAGGAAAAATTATCCACCGACACTACTCTTTCCGCGGGCAGCAGTAATACTATAAGCTGGCAGCTTCTGGAACAAAGTACCTACGATGTGGACTTATATATCTATAGCGTATATTTTTCGGATGGGACAGAGTGGGGCAACAGGAAAGCCTCTAAAAGCACAATTCTCAAAGAAGGTGTCCCGGTTGAGGTGACAGTAAATTCCTGAGCAAAATTTCCAACATATTCCATATAATAGAACGGCGGCTGTACAGGAGTTTCCTGTACAGCCGCTTTCCGTTAAAACACATAAGCAATTTTTTTGCAATCTTTATGAAATCTTCAAAATTGTCCAGTATTATCAAGACACATTCAAAGAAAGGTGGTCCTGATATGAACCATATCCTACAAACAGCCGACCTTTGCAAAAATTTCAAAGGGCAAATGGCGGTCGACCATGTATCACTGAACATTGCAAAAAATTCCGTATACGGCCTGTTGGGGCCGAATGGGGCCGGAAAATCCACCATCTTAAAAATGATCACAGGCATCCTCCGCCCCACCTCCGGCACCATCCAATTTGACGGCCATCCCTGGAGCCGCGCCGATTTGGCGCATATCGGCGCTTTAATCGAAATGCCGCCGCTCTATGAAAATCTGTCGGCTTACGAAAACCTGAAAGCCCGGACATTGGCCTTGGGGCTTCCCGAAAACCGCATCAAAACGGTGCTGGAAACCGTGCATCTTGAGGATACCGGTAAAAAACGGGCAGGCCATTTCTCTTTGGGGATGAAACAGCGGCTTGGTATCGCCCTTGCGCTGCTGTCACAGCCCAAACTGCTTATTTTGGATGAACCAACAAACGGACTGGACCCGATTGGGATTCAGGAACTGCGCGAGCTTATCAGGAGCTTTCCGCAAAAAGGGATCACCGTTATATTGTCCAGCCATATCCTTTCCGAAGTCGAACAAATCGCGGATCACATTGGTATTATATCCGCCGGGCGGCTGGGCTATGAAGGTGAAATCCATAAAGATAATGATTTAGAGCGCATTTTTATGGATGTGGTTGGCGCACGCAGGGAAGGAGGACATCAATAATGCCTGGTATCATGCGTTCAGAACTGCTTAAAATGCGGCACAGCTTTTCCATGAAGGCGATTTTCGCCGCTCCGCTGGCAACGGTGTTTATTGGCTTTGTATTGAGCAGCCACGCGGTACAGTATTCGGCTTACAACTGGTGGTATACGATGATCCTCCCCATTGTGATTGCTTTATGGGGCGCCGGTACGGTTGTCCGCGAAAAAAATATGGGGCTGCAAAACATTGTTTGCCTGCCGTTCCCCTCTGAAAAAATATGGATAGGCAAGGGAATTTCCTTAGCTGTTATGCTTTTTATCAGCAGCTTGTGTATGTGGGGGCTCACCACTGTAGTGGCAAATTTTACAGTTAGGAATCTCTCGCTATGGGACAGTTTGATCGGCTGCCTGCTGCTGTTTCTCACCTATTTGTGGCAGTTTCCTTTTATTATGCTAATGGCGGATAAAACGGGGTATCTTCCCTCTGTGCTAATTTCTTTCGGCGGGAATATTATCTTATCCTCTATCTGCGCGGAAAAAGCGTGGTTTTGGATGATTCCCTATGCTATCCCGGCCCGTGTTGTCTGCCCCTTTTTTAAGATGCGTCCGAATGGCCTTCCTATTGAAACAAGCTCCCCGCTGCTGGATATTGCGCCTGTCTTCCCTGCCCTTGCAATTAGCCTGTTGTTGGCCGCTGCCGCCTTCTGGGGCTGCTCTAAACTATTGGGGAAAGGGGGCAAAACGCATGACTGAGTATATCCATTATTTGAAAAGCGATTTATACAAATCGCGTCATTCCAGCTTTTTTGCGGTGCATATCCTTTTTGCTGTGTTGGGCGCGGCTATGATGCTCCTCTATGCAAGTATTTCTAAAAGTGACGACATCAATAAATTGGCTGCTTATTTTCAAATTATGGCTGTCTCTTTTCCATTTGCCATCAGCATTGCCTGTTACGTTGCGGCGGAACAGGAGGCAAAAGCCGGACATTCTCAAAACATATTAACGCTTCCGCACAGAAACAGGGCGGCGCTCTCTAAGCTGACAATTTTACTTGTGTCCGGCCTCTTTGCCGTCGTATTGAGCAGCATACTATTTGGCGCGCTGTTCCCTCTGGCCGGGGGAACAACAAAAATTTCCTTCCGATTTTATACAGGAATCCCGCTTATTCTTTGGGGGAGCAATATTTTCCTGTACGGCATCCATTTTGTCTTGGCTTTCCGTTTTGGTAAAAACATGGGAATCGGGTTCGGCGTATTGGGAAGCCTGCTTTCCGCGCTTCTTCAAACAGGGTTGGGTACAGGGATCTGGTTTGTTATCCCCTATGGATGGGGTGTCCGCTTTTCCTCTTACGCGCTCGAAACAGCATTCGGCCTGCTGTCGCCGGATAGAAGGGGGGTGAATTTTGGAAGTATCTTTTGTGTGCTGTCCACCTGTGCTATAATAGGATGTGTGATTTTCTGGTTTTCCCGATACAGTGGAAACCGGCCAGACGATTAAAACCAGAAAATGGAGGTGCAATCATGGCGCATATATTGGTGGTAGATGACGATACGGCCATGCTCCAGCTTGTCCGGCGTGTTTTAGAAAAGGACCAGCATTGTGTCACGCTGCAATCAGACGCCAAAGCCGCCATACAAATGGATTTTTCAAAATACGGCCTGATCCTGCTGGACGTTATGATGCCGGGAATGGATGGTTTTACACTTTGCAACCTGATTCGCGGCCGCGTAGATTGCCCGATTATTTTTTTGACTGCCAAAACGCAGGAAAGTGAAATTGTGCAGGGGTTGGGTCTGGGCGCGGACGACTACATTACAAAGCCCTTTGGAACGGGTGAACTTCGGGCGCGGGTAAACGCTCATCTGCGGCGGGACGTGCGGGAGAAGAAAAACAGCTTTTCCATATCCGGCGTCGTTTTTCATCTCAACGCAAAGGAAGCGGAGGTGCAGTCAAAAAGGATTCCATTCACAAAAAGCGAGTATGAAATTTGCGCGTACCTGGCGCGGTATCATGGGCAGACATTTACGCGGGAACAAATCTATGAGGCGGTTTTCGGCTTCGACGGGGAAAGCGACAGTTCCGTTATTTCCACGCATATCAAAAACATTCGCGGGAAATTGGCGGAATTTCATCTTTCAACAATCGAAACAGTTTGGGGGGTTGGGTATAAATGGGTGTGAGGAAACTGCATACTGTTTTTATGGCGTATGCGATATTTCTTGCGCTTGGTGTCTGCCTCGTCGTCCTCATCAATGGGGCTGTCTATCTCTTAGGTGTTGAAACGGGATATATATATCCTCTGAACAAAGTGAGCGCGGAAGTTGAAAACGCAAGAAAAGCGCTGCAAAGCAAAGCTCAAATCACGGGGAATGATATACCGCCTCTCTGTGAATACGTCCTTTTTGCGGGGGACGGCGATTATAAAAGCGGGTCTATCAGCCGGGAAGCTTCTATTCCTATTTGGGAAACCTGTATGGAAAACAATGAGACAAGCGGAAAACCTTATCTGTATACTGTGATAAACAGAGAGCATGAAACACTGATTTTACGATACCGAATGACAGCCCAATTCCACAACCCGCTGCTGCATACAATCTTCCCTTCGGCAGATTGGGTTTTAATTGCGGTTATTCTATTGGAAACCCTGTTCCTTTTGATTTTTTTATCCCATATATTTGGAAAATATCTAAGAAATAAAATAGATATTTTGCTGTCTGTGGTAAGGAAAATTGAACAGAAGGATTTGGATTTTGAGATTCAGAAAAGCCAGCTCTATGAAATCGACCTGACGCTTGACGCGCTCGGCCATATGAAGCAGGCGCTGAAAAAATCCCTTTCCGAACAATGGCAGGCGGAAAAACTGCGTCGGGAGCAGATTTCCGCATTGGCGCATGACCTGAAAACGCCATTGACAATCATCCGCGGCAACACGGAATTGTTGTATGATACCGCTTTGACAACCGAACAGCGGGAATGCGCGGATTACATCACAGACAGCTATGGGCAAATGCAAATCTATATCAAAGCCCTGATAGATATGTCTAAGGCGGCAGCGGGGTATCCGCTTCATCGGGAAACTTTTCCACTGCCCGATTACTTCGCGCAGATAAAAGTATCTATAGACGCTTTGTGCAATACAAAGAAAATCCGTTTGAACATGAACACAGACAGCATCCCGCCGCAGCTAACAGCGGATAAGGTTTTATTGGGGCGCGCTATCCTGAATATCGTAAACAACGCGCTGGACTATTCCCCGCCGGGCGGTACACTGCATGTAGACGTTTCGGGAGAAGATGGTTTTGTAAAGATTTGCGTTATAGACGAGGGGCCGGGCTTTTCTCAGGAGGCTTTGACGCACGCAAAAGAACAGTTTTATATGGCGGACCTCAGCCGGGGTTCCGCACAGCATTTTGGCATGGGGCTTTATATCGCGGATTCTATTGCCGCCCAGCATGGCGGAGAGCTGACGGTAGAAAACGCAAGCGAAACCGGAGGCGCAAGGGTCACACTCAAACTGCCATTTTCGTGATCCTGTCCTTGCCATCCCTTTCCGGCGGTGCTATAATAATTTTGCCGAAGTGCCGGGGCCGCAGAGATATTTCCGTGTATTCCCCGCCCTGCGGGTGGAGAATACACGGCGCTCCTTTTTGGGCACTCCCGCAAAATATTGTGAAAGCGATTTGTGCCGCTATGCCATCTTTTTCCGATCTTCTGCTTGGTTTGTTTGGCCTTTTGGATTCTTTGACAGGGCATCTTATACTTGTCTCCTATTTGCTGGCCGTTACAGACGAACAGGCCCTACGGCAAAGGCTGAAAAGGCTCCCTCCCCTGCTCCTTTCCCCGTCGATTGCCCTGCTGCTTACCCTCTGGCTGGCGTATGCCGTCCCGGCATACAAACTGCGCCGGTACTTTCTTGTTTCGCTTGCCATCTTTGCCATGTGTACCATGTGGGTGATGTGGGCGTGGCAATGGGATTTCTGGCGGAGTTTTTCCGCCGTCTGTATGGCCGCCATCCTGCAAGTAGCAACCGCGGCTTTCGCGCAGATCCCCTTTTGGCTATTTCCGCCTGGCCTCGCACTGGATCTTGCGGTTATAGTCACCAGCCTCCTGTTTGCCATTGCCGCCTCTGCCCTGCTGAAACGGCTGCGCTTTGGCGTCTGGTTCCGGCTGCTGCTGGAAAACCAATCCGGCCTGCGGCGGACCGCCGCCCTCCTCTTTTCGCTGGAAATCGCTATGGAAACATTTCTGATCCTGCAAAACGGCGTGGAAGGGCAATATATGGCGGCATATTTCCTTTTGCTGGCCGTAGTCGTCCTTGTGATCGTCGGGCTGATCGTGTATCTGGGGCATCGGTTAGAGGACAGCCGGACGCTTCAAATCCAGCGGGATATTATAGCCCAGCAGCAGCTTTATGAACAGAGTTTAGAGGATATCCGTCAGGAGGTGCGCTCTTTCCGGCACGACTACAAAAACCTTTTGGCGGGCCTCTCCCAACAGGCGCGGGAAGGGGAATTGGACGCCCTGCGTTCCTCATTGCTGGAACTGGACGCGGACTTTGACCGGCATTTGGGCGAAAAAATACAGCTCTCCACGCAAATTGGCAACCTGCGGGTTCCACAGATACGCAGTTTGTTATTAAGCAAGCTCAACGATATGCGCCAAAAGGGCGCGGCATGCCGTTTGGAGGTACTCTACCCTGTGGAAGCCGTGCAAATCGGCGTATGGGATTTTGTGCGCTGTCTGGGTATTTTGATAGACAATGCCATCGAAGCCGCGTTGGAAACGGAGCAGCCGTGGGTGGAAATCGTTTTGTTGGCGCAGGGTGGACGGGTATTTCTCCGGGTATCCAATCCCTACGCGAATACCATCGAGCCGGGAAACATGTGGAAAGATGGCTGGTCTACAAAGGGGGAAGGCCGGGGTGTGGGGCTATCCAGTTATCAGCGGATTTTGGGGAATTATCCCAATACCTCTGCCTGCACGAGTTGGGAAAACGGTGTATTTGTGCAGGAACTGACAGTGGAGGGCAGGGCATGATCGGGATTTATCTTTGTGATGACGAGGACGCTGTCCGGCATGAGATTCAAGTCGCGCTGGAACAGAAGATTTTGATTGAAAACTACGATATGAAAATCCTGTGCAGCGCCGCCCATGCGGGGGAACTGCTAAGCGCGGCGGAAGGCGGCAGGCAGGGCATCTACTTTTTGGATGTGATGCTGAAAGACGGCGAATGGGATGGCTTTCGGTTAGGGCAGGAACTCCGGCGGCGGGACCCGCACGGTACGCTTGTCTATATCACCAGCTACGACGATTTGGCATGGCGCACCTTTCAATATCATTTAGAGGCGTTCGATTACATTGTCAAGCAGCCGGGGCAGGTAGGACCGGCTGCGGCGCGGTGTCTGGGGGAAATCCATGCGCGCCTGATGGCTCAGCGGCAGAACCCCGCCGAAACGTTCACACTGCGGACGGGGGATGTGGTGCGGCATATCCCCCTGCGCGATATTCTCTTTTTTGAAACCGCCTCCCTTCCCCATCATGTCCTGCTCCATACCGCTAACAGCCGGATGGACTTTCTGGGCAGCCTCAATGAACTGGAAACCCGGTTCGGAGATCGCTTTATCCGCATACACCGAGCTTATCTGGCGGCGGCGGATAAAATCGAGGCGGTGGATTTGAAACACAACAAGGTGTGGGTGGGCGGGCGCGAATGCCTGCTTTCCCGCGCGGGGAAAATGGCGCTGCACAAACAATCAGGCGGGGGTGGGTAAAGCCTCCGCCTGTTCCATTCAGGAAATTCTGCTGTCTATTCAGGAAATTTGCGCCGCAGAGCCGCATTTTTGTGGTACAGTGAAGATAAATTAAGATTTGTATATTCCCCGCCCTGCGGGCGGGGAATATACAAAAACTCTTTGCAAGGAGCGTGAGCATATGGCAAAAGATCGTTTTGTAGAAACCTACAATCAGGGCCTTGTGAATGTGGCAAGGATCATTGTTGATACCGAAACCGGCGTAAACTATCTGCTGGCTTCCCACAATAAGGCCAACGGCACCGGCATGACGATTCTGGTCGACCAGAACGGGAAACCGATCGTTACCCCCATTGAGGCTGCGGAATAAGGCGTGTCTGGGCCGCGAAGATATTTCCCATATATTTCCCCGCCCATAGGGCGGGGAAATATACAAATAAGCCGGAATTTGCGGAGGATACGCCAATGGAGAATTACAGTGAAAATTTTGAAAAAATAAAAGCACAGTTCCATGAACAGGGTTATCAGGAAAAAGATGTTACGATTCCCGATAGAAAGGCGATGGTTTCCGGTGTGCTGTACGCGCTTCCATTTGTAATCGTTTTTGGCTTATTCTATCGCTTTTTGCTCATGGAACGAGCGTATCTGTTAGATGTGAGCGGCCTTTCGTTTTATGTTCTATTTATTGCGATCATTGCAATTTCCGTTGTTATCCATGAATTATTACATGGTATCGGTTGGGCAGTTGCAAGCGGGAAGGGCTGGCATGTGGTACGCTTCAATATTAACGCAATGATGCCAAGTTGCTCCTGTAAATCGGCATTGGAAAAGAAAGCATATTTATTTGGTGTTTTAGCGCCTTTTGTCGTATTAGGCTGTGGCAGTGTAGTTTTTCTTCTTATTTATCCGGGCACGGTGTCTTTTCTTACGATGATCGTCAATTTTATTTCCGCGGGCGCTGATTTAATGATCGCATGGAATGTGTTACAAGAAAAGGACGTTTTCATCGTAGACCACCCGAAAGAAGCTGGCTATATTGCGTTTTATAAATAATCGGGATTTGTGAACAAGATGGGATTCCAAAGGGGCGCGCCCCTTTTGGCGGAGTCCAGAGGCAGCGCCTCTGGGCAGGCGCGGGCGGCAAGCCCGCCACAAAACGGCCCCGGCACAAGGGAATTTTCCCTGTGTGCCGGGGCCGTATGCTGTATGTTTTGGACACGCCCAAAACAGTAGATTTTTGCATGTTTCCCCGCCCGAAGGGCGGGGAAACACAGGGAAATTCTTTCCGCTTTTACTGTACGGAACCGCCTTGCTCAGAGTAGATCACGGCGTAGTAAGTCTGCCCGTTGACGGCGGTGCATTTGCCTATGCCTACATAGTTGTATTTTGAATCCGTGCTGATAATGTTGGGGAACGCGATATCGTCCGCGCCCCACACGTTATAAGCAACCGCCGCGCTCTTTTCCTCCTTCTGGTAATTGGAGAAAAGGATGGTGTCCCAGCTTTTGCCGTTCGGGCGCGTGTGGGCTTCGGAGTGCATGCGGGCCATTTCTACCGCGCGCATTGTCGCCGCCAGGCACAAGCTGTCGCGCAGGTTCAAGACGGTGCTGCCGTTGTTTACACGGTTCGTGTTGATCTTATCCAAAAGCTGCTGCTGGATAAAGCGCATGGTGGGCTGCAACAGCTCCGCCGTCTGACGGTTGGCAAGCGTAGTGCGGCTGTTCATCGCCTCGGCCTGCCAGATAATCTGGCCGTGGTTCGTTACATAATACAGATACCCGTTGTCCCCGTAATACAGCCCCTCCTGATACGCCAGATGGCCGTACTGGTCGAAGAAATACCAGCCCGCCGGAATCCTGTGGCCGGACCCTGCCGGATAATCGGGGTCGTCGCTTTCGGGGATGTACTGCGGACCTGTCACGAAAATATACAGATCTTTCATTCCTGGACGCTGGATGACCGTCTGGTACACATAATCCGACGCGCCCTGTTTCAGCCAGCCCGCATAGGAAATGCCGTTCGCATCATAATAGGTAACGCCCACGCCGTTATGCACATACGTATAGTCCGACACCGCCCAACAGGTATTGGGGTCTTTGAGGTCTTTCTCCGGGTTGATAAGGTAGCGGTTGCCCACCAGATACACTTCGCCGTCCGCGTCGCCTGTCTGCAAATAGCCATCCCAATCGAACAGGAACCGCCGGAGCGCGCCGCTCTCATAGCGGAACAGGACAGAACCGCGCAGGTAATTGTTGTTCGCGCCGAGGAACCGCCAGCCCCGCGCGTCCTGCTGCCACTCCCCTACAGGGTCCACCGATGCGCCGTCCGTCCCATCGGCGAACACCTGCGCGGGGAACATCGCCAACAGCATACACAAAAGCAAACAAACAGATAAACATTTCTTCATGATGATCGCTCCTTCACTTCACTGGTACGCGCCGTGCAACGGAAACCCGACCGCAGGGCCGCCCATGTGTCCCCCGCCCCGCAGGCGGGAGAACACACGCCCCACCGCCCATCAAGAGGGGTGCGCGGCAATGAAATTGCCGCGCATGATGGGATTCCAAAGGGGGCTTGCCCCCGTTGGCGGAGTCCAG
>CANCXY010000033.1 GCA_947381875.1 uncultured Clostridia bacterium
TAGTGATTTGATTTCTGCCGCCCCCGGTGTATTGCAGGGGGCGGGTTTTAGAACACATTATAAAAAATGTCATCCAGCGATACAGAAAAATCATCATACAGGGAGACGGGAATGCTGTCTTTGTAGGCTTCGCGCTCGCCGGGCTGGAACACTGTATAATCGGGGAATTTATCGTACATTTCATCAAGAATGAATTTTCCGTCTTTCAGCAAATAGACATCAACAGAAAGGCTTCCAGGATTTACGATCCAATATTCCCGCACACCGCAACGCTCGTACAGGTCTTTTTTGTAGCCTGTATCGCGCCTGCGTGTACTTGGCGAAAGCACTTCTACAATGAGGTCAGGTGCGCCGTGAATACCGTCTGGCAGAATCTTGTTTTTGTCGCACACAACCATCATATCGGGAACCACGCGGTCTTTTTTCGTGAGATATACGTCTGTGCCGTCAGAAAAGGCTTCGCAGCGTTTCCCGTGAAGATAGTTTGCAAAGAGGCGCACGATGTTTCGAGAGATACGGTTGTGATTGACGGCTGGTCTTGGGGCCATTAGCACGATAGCCCCGTCCAGTATTTCACTGCGGTATTCTTCTTCACCATTATACTGATACGCCAGGTTATCGGTCATAGGGCTCTCCTTCCCTGGTTTCCCCGTCATGTGCTGGGGGATTTCCTGTTTCATGAAATGCAAAAAGCCTGAAAACGCAGGGGAATTCTATGCTTTTCGGCCTTTTACAGTATAGCACACTTTTCCCCAAAAGAGAAGTCCCTATTTTTATTGGGTGTGTCCAAACGGGGTGTTTTTGTGCATTCCCCCGCCCTGCGTGCGGGGGAATGCACGGAAATCGGCTCTGCTGTTTGGACACTCCCTTTTTGTTTTTTGGGAAAAAGGGCCGCATAATTTTTTCTTATCCTGTTGACAATAACGCCATCATGGTATATAATAGGAGAAACTCCTATACGGGGTGAGAGTGTGAATCGAGGGGAAGGCATGGAGAAGCAAAAGTATAACGTCACAGGTATGACCTGTTCCGCGTGCAGCGCCCATGTGGAAAAGGCGGTGCGCGCCGTTGCGGGTGTGGCCGAGGTATCGGTCAACCTGCTCACAAACAGTATGGTCGTGCAGAGCGAGGCGGGAGTACCCGCCGAAACGATATGCGCGGCGGTGGAAAAGGCGGGCTACGGCGCGTCCCCATCTGAGGCGGGCGGCGCGCAAAGCGCGAACACCGTAACAAAGCAGGGCACGGCGGGCGCGCGGGACGTGATGCAGGAGCAGCTTGCCGGGATGCGCAAACGGCTGATTATTTCTTTCGCTTTCCTCATCCCGCTGATGTATGTTTCTATGGGCAGTATGGCGGGCCTGCCGCTACCGGGGTTCCTGACAGGGCATGAAAACGCCGTCGGATTCGCCATGACACAGCTTTTGCTGACGCTCCCCGTCGTCTATGTCAACCGCAAATATTACGAGGTCGGTTTTAAAACCCTGCTGCGCGGAAGCCCCAACATGGACAGCCTGATTGCCATAGGCTCCACGGCCTCGCTGGTGTACGGTATTTTCGCCATCTACCGCATGGGCTACGGCCTCGGCGTGGGCGACCACGCGCTGGTCGAGCGCTACCATATGGACCTCTATTTTGAATCGGCGGGCATGATCCTTGCGCTCATCACGCTGGGCAAATATTTAGAGACAAAGAGCAAGGGAAAAACGAGCGAGGCCATCACCAAGCTGATGGACCTTGCGCCCAAGACCGCGGCGGTGGAGCGAGACGGGCAGGAGCTGACGGTGCCCGTGGAGGAAGTGGCCGTGGGCGATATCGTGCTTGTGCGCCCCGGCCAGAGCGTGCCGGTGGACGGTGTGATTATCGAGGGCACGACGAGTATCGACGAAGCGGCCATCACGGGCGAGAGCATCCCGGTGGAAAAGCAGCCGGGCAGCAACGTGATCGCGGCCACCATCAACAAAGCGGGCTTTTTCAAGTTCCGCGCCTCCAAAGTGGGCGCGGATACCACGCTTGCGCAGATTATCCGGCTGGTGGAGGACGCGAGCGCGAGCAAAGCCCCCATCGCGAAACTGGCCGATAAAATTGCCGGTGTGTTCGTGCCCATTGTGATAGGCATCGCGCTCCTTGCCACAGTTGTATGGCTGGCCGTGGGTCAATCGCCCGAATTTGCCATTTCCATCGGCATCTCTGTGCTTGTCATCTCCTGCCCGTGCGCGCTGGGCCTTGCGACGCCGGTCGCCATTATGGTCGGCACCGGTAAGGGCGCGGAAAACGGCATTTTGATAAAATCGGGCGAAGCGCTGGAAACGGCGCATAAAGTCAACGCAATCGTGCTGGATAAGACAGGCACCATCACCGAGGGCAGGCCTGTTGTCACCGACGTGCTGCCTGTGGGGGATACCGGCGTGCCGGAACTTTTGACACTGGCCGCCGGCTTGGAAAAGCCCAGTGAACACCCGCTGGCGCATGCGGTGGTGGAGTATGCCGCCGCGCAGGGGATCACACCGCGTGGGATGGACGATTTCGAGGCGGTGTTTGGCAAGGGCGTGACGGCGCGCCTGAAAGGCTCTGTATACTGCGCGGGCAATGAGGCCATGCTGGACGAGCGCGGCATCCCGCTGCCCGGTGAGGCGAAAAAAGCGCTGGAAACATTGGCCTCCGACGGCAAAACGCCGCTGATTTTCTGTAAAGAAAAAAATATTCTCGGCATCATTGCCGTGGCCGATACAGTGAAGCCCACCAGCGCCGCCGCCGTTGCGCAGTTGGGACAGATGGGCATTGATGTGACCATGCTCACAGGTGATAACCGCCGCACGGCGGAGGCCATTCGCCGACAGCTCAATATCCCGCATGTTGTCGCCGAGGTGCTGCCGCAGGAAAAGGAGCGCCATGTCGCGGCGCTCCAGCAGCAGGGCCGGGTGGTAGCGATGGTGGGCGACGGCATCAACGACGCCCCGGCCCTGGCGCGGGCGGACGTGGGCATCGCCATTGGCGCGGGGACGGATGTCGCCATTGAGAGCGCGGACGTTGTATTGATGAAAAGCGACCTGGCGGACGTTGTCACCGCCATCCAGCTTTCCAAAGCGGTGATCCGCAACATTCAAGAGAATCTCTTTTGGGCCTTTTTCTATAACACTGTGGGCATCCCCGTTGCGGCGGGCGTGCTGTATCCGCTGTTCCAGCTGCGCCTGAACCCGATGATCGGCGCGGCGGCCATGAGCCTTTCCAGCGTGTGCGTGGTATCCAACGCGCTGCGGCTCAAGCGGTTCAGGGCGTATGCCGCCACGGGGCAGAAGGGAGGGCCAGCGCGGACAGAGACCCCCGCGCCGGCGCAGGAAATTTTTACACTCATCAAAAAGGAGGAACAGGATTTGAAAACGATCACATTGCACATCGAGGGCATGATGTGCCAGAACTGCAAAAAGCATGTGGATAAGGCGCTGAACGCAATCGAGGGCGTACAGGCGGATGTGAATTTAGAAGAAAACAAGGCCGTCTGCATCATTGCGCCCGCGGTAGAGCCGGAGACGTTGAAAGCCGCCGTCGAAGAAGAAGGCTACAAAGTAGTATCTATGGAGTGATTGCATATGAGGGCAGATGCGAAAACGATCCGCCGCCTGCTGAACACGGCGCGCGGCCAGTTACAGGGCGTCCTCACGATGGTAGATGAGGACAAATACTGCGTGGACATCTCCAACCAAATCATGGCCGCGCAGGCCATACTTACCAAGGCAAACCGGCTGGTGCTGAAAGCGCATATGGAAAGCTGTGTGCGCGAGGCGGCCGAGAGCGGCGAGGAAGAAATGTACGAGGAAAAGATCCAGGAAGTGATCTCCCTGATCGACCGGATGAACCGTTGACGGCGGCAGAGGTACAAAGCCCGCTGCGCCGCCTGCTGTGGCAGCGGGACAAAAAGCTGTATATTACCTGTGCCGTTATCGGCCTTGTGCAGCTTGCATTGCGCAGCGTGATGAAAAGCCGCGCGGCCGCCAATTTCGCGGTGCAGTACCTTGTGCGCCCGTTCCATCAGCTGACAGGGGTTATAAGCAGCATTTTGCCATTTTCGCTGGCGGAGGTATGCTGGATTGGGCTTATCCTTTTCTGCCTGTGGTATGCGGTGCGCACCATATGGTTTCTGTTTGTCCCGCCGCCGCGCTATGCGGGGATAAAGGTGAAAAAGGGAAGGCGTCCCCCCGACGTGGAAGTGACCGCCGGGCTGCGCGTTTCCGTGCTGTGGCGGCGGCTGTTCGGCGCGTTTACCATTGCCTTTGGTATCTATACGGCGTTTACCCTGTTGTGGGGGCTTGTATACTACACCGATACGTTTGAGGAAAAAGCCGGGATAGACGTGCAGCCCGTCACGGTGGAGGAGCTTGCGGCCACAACGCGTCTGTTTGCGGAAAAGGTGAACGCGGCCGCGCCCCTTGTGAAGCATGTGGAGCCAGGGAAGCTGACCGGTGATATGGACGCTATCTTTGCCGCGTCCGATACGCTGTATGACGTGCTGGCGGATACATACTCGTTCCTGACGGAAGACGATGTGCAGCCCAAGCAGCTTTCGCCGTTTTTCTCGCATATCATGAGTACGATCCATTACACAGGCTTTTTCTTCCCGTTTACCGGCGAGGCGAACTTGAATATAGACGCGCCGGAATGCCTTGTCCCCTCGACCATTGCCCATGAGATAGCACATATGCACGGCATTGCGCCCGAACAGACGGCGAATTTTGTAGCTGTCCTCGCCTGCGATACCTGCGGGGATCCGCTGTACGCCTATTCGGGATACCTGATGGGGTATATCCATTTGTCCAACGCGCTGTACGAGGCGTCCTATGACCAGTGGCATGAGGTGGCCAGTCTGCTCTGCACAGAGGCAAACCAGGACCTGCGCGCCAACAACGAGTATTGGCAGCACTTTGATTCGTCGGTAGCCGATACGGCGGACAGCACCTATTCCGCCTTCCTGCAAAGCTACGACCAGCCGCTCGGCTCCAAAAGCTATGGAGCGGTAGTCGATTTGTTAGTGGTGTATTACGGGAGGGCGCAGGCGTAATTGAAAACTGATAATACCCCCCTCCTCCCTTTCGGGCGGGGGGATATTGTCTTGTCAATGATTCGCCCAAATATCGTAGTTCTCCCCAACATAGAGCTTTTTGTCCGCTTCCCGCAGCAGTTTCCGGATCGACAGCCTTTGCGGGCACTCGTTTTCACAACTCCCGCAGTTCAGGCATTCACGGGGGCCGTGTTCACGGATGGCGGGATAATAGACCATCCGCGCCATACGGGGGTTATGATATTGATGGAGCAGGTTCAGGCAGTTCAGCACTTCGGGAATGCGTATCCCCGCGGGGCACCCTTTGTCCGTGCAGTAGTGGCAGCCGGTACAGCCCACCGGGCGTTTGCTCTCAATGATCTTTGCGGCCTTCTGAAGCATGGGTTTTTCATCTTCGGTGAGCGGCTGAAAATCCTCCATCAGGCTTTTTGCTTCCGAGTATGTGTCGACATTGGCAAGATTGCCGCCTTTTACGGGTTCCATATTAAACATCTGCTGGCATTCTTCCCCTATGTATTCCCTCTCCTGGCTCTCCGGCAGACGCATACAGCCAAAGCCTAACCGTGTACGGTTCGCCCAAACAAATTTTCCATCCGTATTTCCTCCATTATGATGTTAAAGGGCAGCATGATTTTTCGTATCCATATTTTATCATATTTCCTGCTTACAGTTATTGCATATTTGTTGAGATTATGATAAAATAGTTGTGGAAAGGGGCAAATAAAATATGGAGCAGGCTGTAAATGAAAAGAAACTCCAATATATGGAGTACCTTCACCAGGAGACCGCAAGCAGGCACCACACCCATACAGAGGATATGTACCAGTATGACCTTCTGAGGATGGGCGACCCGAAAGCCGTGGAGGAGGGTGTCAAAATGTTTTCCTCCGGCCTTCCCGGCCATATATCAGACGATCCGCTGCGCAATTACAAATACCTTTTTGTCGCCTCCATCACGCTGGCGAGCAGAAGCGCCATTGCCGGGGGCATGGACGCGGAGAGGGCGTATAATATCAGCGATCTGTATATTTTGAAAATGGACACCCTGCAAAGCATAGACGAGGTAAAGGCGCTCCACGCGGATATGTTCGCTTTTTATACGAAGGAAATGGCTGCGCTGGACAAGGTGGAAGTCTACTCAAAGCCGGTCGTCTTATGTATGGACTATATCTATAACCATCTTCATGAGACGCTCCACGTCAACGATCTGGCAAAGCGGGTAGGGATGAACAGGAGCTACTTCTCGATGCTGTTCAAAAAAGAGACGGGGCAGTCTATTTCCGACTACATCCTCTCAAAGCGGATAGAAGCCGCCAAAAACATGCTGCGATTTTCCAATTATTCCTCTGCGGAGATCGCGGCCATCTTAGCTTTCAGTTCCCAGAGCCATTTTACACGGGTATTCCGTGCCCATACAGGATATACCCCAAAAAAGTTCAGGAATGCCTATTTCCGGGCTGACAGGGAAAGAGGGAAATAAAGCGGCTGGCTTTGCCGTTTTCAACCATTTCCCAGGCTATAAAATACACTCGACGTTGCCCATAGAAAGGTTGCCGCGCTGCTTTCGTCTGTGCGGCGGCCTCTTTTTACGCTCTGCTGCCCTTACGGACAGTAGGGAAATTGATAGCACAACTATACGGTTTGTCGGTGGAATCTTTCCGCGCGCTGTGGTAGGATAAAGAAGAAGGGGGAATCCACATGGAATTGTGTCTTGCGGAGAATATCCGCGCTTTCCGCCGGGAGCGCGGGATGACACAGGAACAGTTAGCGGAAGCACTGTGCGTAACAGCGGGCGCGGTGTATAAGTGGGAAAACGGGCGTTCAACGCCGGAGGTCGGGCTGCTGGCCGATATGGCGGACCTGTTCGGTATTTCCATGGACGCTTTATTGGGCTATGAGATGCGCGGCGGCGGCCAGGAACAGGTGATAGCGCGTTTATGGGACTGTACGCGCGACAGGAACACGCCGCACGCTGTAGCCGAGGCGGAAAAGGCGCTGAAAAAATACCCGAATACCTTTGCCATCGTATACCGCTGCGCGGTGCTGTACGGCGTCAAGGGGATGGACGAACACAACGAGCGCTATACGCGCAGGGCGCTGAGTTTATACAAACACGCCCTGTGCCTGATTGGGCAGAACACGGACCCGGCCATCAGCACGCTTTCCATCCAGTGCCATATAGCGGATATCTATGCCCAGTTGAATGAAGGCGAGAAGGCCGTTGAACTGCTGAAACAGAATAACCCCTGCAACATCAACAGCGCGCGGATTGGCGAGATGCTGGCCTCGCTATGCAACCGCCCCAAAGAAGCAATCCTGTATCTTTCCGATGGGATACTGGAATATTTTATGCTTCAAACAGAGCTTGTCATGGGGTATCTGAATGTTTTTGTGAAACAGAAGGAATATACGCAGGCGTTGGAGATCCTTTCCTGGTGGATGGAATCGAACAGGGGCCTGAAAATCCCAGGGAAGATCAGCTTCCTGGATAAGACGCACGCCGTATATCTGCTGCTTTGCGGGGAGGTGCATTTGCGCCTGGGGCATAAGGAGCAGGCGTGGGAGCTTATGCGCCAGGCAAGGGACACGGCGGAGGCGTTCGACGCGGACCCCAGCTACGCGTGCTGCCATATCCGTTTTGTTGCGGCGGACGAAAAAGCCACCACGCACGATACATGGGGCGCTACGGCCATGCAGGCGCTGCAAAACCATGTGGACGAGGAAAACGACCCGGCCTTTACAGCATTATGGGAGGAAGTAGTCTATGGCGGCAGATAGGCAAAAACGGATCCGGCGCCAACAGTATACCGCGCAGTTCTACCGGGGCAACCGCGCCGCGTTTTGCATCACGCTTGTGGAGGCGCTGTTTACCAGCGCGGTGAACCTTATCATCAGTTGGGATCTGCAGCAGATGTACGATTCAATCTCCGGCACGCCGGGCGCGCGGACCTTTCCCGCGCTGTTGCTCATCACGGCGGGCATTATCGCGCTTGTTGTCGTGCTTCAGCTCATACGCTATTTTACAAAGCCGCGGTTTATGGAAAAGGCCATGCGGCAGTATAAGGAATATGCATTCAGCAAGCTGACGCAGAAAAGCATCGCCTCGTTCCAGAGCGAGCCGACGGCCAATTACCTCTCTGCTTTTTCCAACGACGCGAACAGCATAGAATCGGGCTATCTTGAAAACTATTTCAGGATACTGCAAAACTATGTGATGTTTGTGGGCGCTATGGCGATGATGCTCCTCTACAGCCCCGTTATGACGGCGGTGGCCTGCGCGTTTTTTATCCTTCCGATCAGCGCGTCCCTGCTTACGGGCAAGCGCGTGGAAAAGGCCGAGCGCACGGTGTCCGACCGCAACGGGGTCTTCACGGCAGCCCTGAAAGACAGCCTCAGCGGGTTTTCCGTGATGAAAAGTTTCAAAGCGGAGGACGCGCTTCGGCGGCTGTTTGGGGAGAGCAGCCGGAGCGTGGAGCAGGCGAAATGCAAAAAGAGGAAGCTGCAGGAGATCATTGAGCTGTTCAGCGCGTTCGCGGGCCTCACCGCGCAGCTTGGCACATTCCTGACGGGCATCTGGTTTTCGATGCGGGGTCTGCCCATCACGCCCGGCATGCTGATCGTCTTTCTGGATTTGTCGGGGCTTGTCATCCTGCCCATCCGGGAGCTGCCCCAGATGATCGCCACGCGCAAAGCGTCCGCCGGGCTGATCGACAAGCTGGCCGACGCGCTGGAACGCAACGTGCGCGACGAGGGTGAGCAGATATCGGGGCAGCTTGCACAGGGCATTGAATTAAAAGATGTATCTTTCGGCTACAGCGAAGACAACCTGACTTTGCACAACATAAACGCCGTATTCGAGGCAGGGAAAGCATACGCCATTGTCGGGGCGTCCGGCAGCGGCAAATCCACACTGCTCAACCTCCTGATGGCAAGCCACAGCAGCTATTCCGGCGCGGTATGCTACGACGGGCACGAGCTGCGGGACATCGCCAGCGATTCCCTCTATGAAATGGCCTCAATGATCCAGCAGAACGTGTTTGTATTCAACGCATCCATCTGCGACAATATCACCATGTTCCGCGATTTCCCGAAGGAGGAGATAGACAGCGCCATCCGGCGTTCCGGGCTGTCCGAAGTATTGGAGGCGCGCGGGGAAAGCTGCCTGTGCGGGGAGAACGGCGCGAACCTTTCCGGCGGGGAGAGGCAGCGCATTTCCATTGCCCGAAGCCTGCTGCGCCGCTCCTCTGTCCTGCTGGTGGACGAGGCCACGGCGGCGCTGGATACGCAGACGGCGTATCAGGTGTTTTCCTCTATCCTCGATTTGGAAGATATCACGCGGATTGTTGTGACACACACGCTGGAAGAAACCATGTTGAAACGCTTTGATACCATCCTGGTACTAAAAAATGGCCGCATTACCGAGCGGGGCAGCTTTGAGGAATTGATGCGGCGCAAAGAATATTTCTATTCGCTGTATACGGTTTCGCAGGAATAAATAAAAGCCTGTTTTCTGGGAAAATTTAGATGTTTTAGGGAGTGTCCAAACCGGGGGTGTTTTTCGTGTGTTCCCCCGCTTTGGACACTCCCTGTTTCAGCCCAGTCTTTCCAGTATTTCAAATTCTTCAAATACGATCGGCATGTCCTCTGAAAATGTATAGCCGAGTTTTTGGCCTTCTTCTATCCAAAATGCCGCGTGGTTCTTTTTCCAGGCTTCCAACGTGTCGTCCTCGCCCTCCAATTTTGCCAGATCAAAGGTCATTTCGCAAAAAGGAAGTGTGATTACATTTGTTGTTTTTACCACACATGCCGGTGTCCCATCCCAATATGTGATGACACTTATATCGCCGACTGTGGGCAGCGGTTCACCGTCCGCATAGCCTGGCAGGCTGCTGGAGGTTGCCCGTTTGTTTCCCATTAAAACAAGGCTGAGGATCGCGTTCGATTCCTTTTCTGTCATTTCAAAATGCCATTTTTCCAAATTGCTTATATCCATTTTTATCTCCCTGTATTCTACTTCGCTGAAACAAAGCCCCTCCCCCCGAAAAGGGAGGAGGGCACGGTGTATTCATTGATTCCTCACCCTGTAGCCAAGGCTCATCAGGCTGTCGCCAAGGTGTACGTTCTCCACAGTGACATCATCATATGCGACGGAGAGGTCATAGTGGCTGAAATTCCAATAGCCCTTGACGCCTGCCCCCACCAGCGTGGGGGCCAGTTCCTGCGCGCCCTCGCGCGGGATGCACAGCACGGCGACATCCGGGTAGTGTTCCCGGCAGAAATCCGCAAGCTGCCCTACGTCCTGGACGGTCAGGCCGCAGCGCAAAGTCTGGCCGATCTGCTCCGGGCTTTTGTCGAAAGCGGCAATCAGCTTATAGCCCCGCGCCTCGGCGGAGAGATAGCGGGAGATAGCGCGCCCCAGAGGGCCAGTGCCGATCAGCACGGCCCGCAGGTCGCTCTCGCTGAACAGCAGCCTTTCTAATTCGGCCAGCAGCACATCTACCTGATAGCCGATGCCCTGCTGCCCGAAGCCGCCGAAGCAGTTCAGGTCCTGACGCACCTGGGAGGCCGTGGCCCCCATCATGCGCGCCAGCTCGCTGGAGGATACCTTTGCTACGCCGCCCGAACGCATATCCTGTAGATAGCGGTAGTATTTGGGCAGACGTTTGATCACGGGAAGGGAAACCTTATTGGGGAAATGCTCTGCCATAGTTATTTTCTCTCAGTTTCCGGGAGTGTCCAAACGGCGGAGATATTTTCCGTGTATTCCTCGCTCTTTGGGAGGGGAATACGCAAAAACGCCTTGTTTGGTCCGCTCCCCAATTCCTTTCTCTGTGGAATCGTGCGGTCACAGGGCCGCGATGGTGCGCATCACATAGTCGCCGAATGCCTCGCAGGTGCAGCCGGTATCGCGGCCCGTGATGGTGAGCGCCTTTTCGGTGAACATGCAGCGGTCCAGTGCCGCCGTGAGCTTATCCGCCGCGTCCTGGTAGCCGATATGGGAAAGCAGCATCGCGCTCGCGCGCAGCATGCTGCACGGGTCGGCGTACTGGCCGCGCCCCTCGGCCATCATGCGCGGCGCGGAGCCGTGGATGGCCTCGAACATGGCGTACCGCTTGCCAATGTTCCCGCTGCCCGCCGTGCCCACGCCGCCCTGGAACTCGGCGGCCTCGTCGGTGATGATGTCGCCGTACAGGTTCGGCAAAACGAACACCTGGAAATCGGTGCGGCGCTTTTTGTCGACCAGTTTGGCGGTCATGATATCAATATACCAGTCGTCTGTTGTGATCTCAGGGTACTCCGCGCCGATCTGTTTACACAGCCGCAGGAACTTTCCGTCCGTCTCTTTAATAATGTTCGCCTTTGTCACGATGGATACGCGCTGTTTGTGGTTCCGGCGCGCGAAATCGTAGGCAAGGCGGGCGATGCGCTCGGTGCCCTCGTTGGTAGTGACGGTGAAGTCAAGAGAAATGCCGTCCTCCGTCTCAAAGCCGCAGCTGCCCAGCGTATAGGCTCCCTCGGTATTCTCGCGGAAGAACGTCCAGTCGATGCCCTCCTCCGGCACCTTGACGGGGCGCACATTGGCAAAGAGGTCCAGCTCCTTGCGCATGGCGACGTTGGCGCTCTCAATGTTGGGCCACGGGTCGCCCGCGCGGGGGGTAGTTGTAGGGCCTTTGAGGATCACATGGCAGGCTTTCAGCTCGGCCAGCACGTCGTCGGGGATGGCCTTGCCCTGCGCGGCGCGGTTCTCGATCGTCAGGCCGTTGATCTCCTTAAAAGCGACCTTCCCGTTCTCGACTTCTTCTTTCAGAAGGAAGCGCAGAACGCGCTCGGCCTCGTGTGTGATAACAGGACCGATGCCGTCGCCGCCGCATATGCCGATCACGATCTGCGGCAGCGCCGCATAGTCCACGAAATCCCCCTGCGCGCGCATCGCGGCCACGCGTTTTTTCTGCGCCTCGATCAGCGCGCCGAATCTCTCTTTTGCATTCTGTATGTTTTCCATTTTGAATCACTCCCTCATATTGTTGGGCTGCCGCCCAAACATGCCCAAAGGGCGCTGCCCTTTGGAATCCTGCCAGAGGCGCTGCCTCTGGACTCCGCCAAAGGGGCGCAGCCCCTTTGGAAACCCATCTTGGGAAGATTTTTCCGGTGTTTAGCCCTCCGCGTTCTGACGGGTATAGGCCAGCAGGCCGCCCGCGCGCAGGATGCCCGCCTGCCGCTCACTCACGCCGCATATCAGGGGGATCACCGCGCCTGTTGTCTGGTTCGTGAGGGTGACGGTGCCGCTTGTGAGGCCCTCCAGCACGCCGGACAAAGTGAGCGTATCGCCGAGGGAAATTTTTTCCTGATCCGACGGGTTGGCAAATTCCAGCGGCAGGATGCCCGCGTTGACAAGGTTTGCCTTATGGATGCGCGCGAAGCTTGCCGCGATTACGGCGCGTACGCCGAGATACAGCGGCACAAGCGCCGCATGCTCGCGGCTGGACCCTTGCCCGTAGTTCGCGCCGCCCACAATCACGCCGCTGCCCGCCGCAAGCGCGCGCTTGGGAAAGTCCGGGTCGCACACCTCAAAGCAGAAGTTCGCAAGGTGGGGAATATTGCTGCGGTACGGCAAAATCTTCCCGCCCGCGGGCATGATGTGGTCGGTCGTGATATTGTCGCCCACCTTCAGCAGGCAGGGGAGGGACATGCCGTCCGTGAGCGGCTGCGCCGTGGGCAGCGGCTTGATGTTCGGCCCGCGCAGGATCTCCACCGACGCCGCCTCGTCAGCGGGTGCGGGCGCGTCGACCATGTTGTCGTTCAAAAAGAACGTTTCGGGCATGGGGACGGGGGGCACAGCGGGGACTGTCGTCGGGTCGGTCAGATAGCCGGTCAGGCAGCTCACAGCGGCTGTCTCAGGGCTTACCAGGTATACGCCCGCGTCGCGTGTGCCGCTGCGCCCTTCAAAATTGCGGTTGAACGTGCGCAGGGAGACACCCGCCGAATTGGGGCTTTGGCCCATGCCGATGCAGGGGCCGCACGCACTCTCCAAGATGCGCGCGCCCGCGTCCAGCAGCGCTGTGAGCGCGCCGTTTGCGCTCAGCATCGTGAGTACCTGGCGGCTGCCCGGCGCAATGGCGAGGCTCACTTCGGGGCACACGGTCTTGCCGCGCAGGATTTCCGCGACGGTCATCAGGTCGGTGTAGCTGGAATTGGTGCAACTCCCAATGCACACCTGGTCGACTTTCGTCATGGCGAGGCTGCGCACAGGCTTCACGTTGTCCGGGCTGTGCGGGCAGGCGGCCAGCGGCTCCAGCGTGGAGAGGTCGAGGTCGATCACCTCGTCATATACGGCATCGGGGTCGGCGGAGAGGGGAATGTAATCCGCTTCACGGCCCTGCGCTTTCAGGAACGCATGCGTCGTCTCGTCACTGGGGAAAATCGACGTGGTAGCGCCCAGTTCCGCGCCCATGTTTGTGATGGTGGCGCGCTGGGGCACGCTCAAACTCTTGACGCCCTCGCCGCCGTACTCAATAATCTTGCCCACGCCGCCTTTCACAGTGAGGATGCGCAATACGGCTAAGATCACGTCCTTGGCGCTCACCATAGGGCGCAGCGCGCCGGAGAGCCGCACGAGGGCGGCGCGCGGGTAGGGGATATAGTAAGCCCCGCCGCCCATGGCGACCGCGACATCCAACCCGCCCGCACCGATGGCAAGGCAACCAATGCCGCCCGCGGTGGGGGTGTGGCTGTCCGAGCCGATCAGCGTTTTGCCGGGCCGCGCGAAGCGCTCCAAATGCACCTGGTGGCAGATGCCGTTGCCTGGGCGGGAGTAATGGACGCCGATCTTTTTGGCGACAGTGCGCAGGTAGCGGTGGTCGTCGGCGTTCATGAAGCCATTTTGCAGGGTGTTGTGGTCGACATAGGCGACGGAAAGCTCCGTCTGGACGCGCGGGATGCCGATGGCCTCAAACTCCAAATAGGCCATCGTGCCGGTGGCGTCCTGCGTGAGTGTCTGGTCGATGCGCAGCCCGATTTCGCAGCCGGGCCGCATCTCCCCCTCAACAAGGTGGGCGGCGATGATTTTCTGAGCAAGTGTCTGTCCCATAGATAGCATTCCCTCTCCTCGTGTGTACGGGCCTGCGGCCCGGATAAAAAAACAAATATATTCCATCATACGCGCTTGTCCCCGGTTTGTCAATCGCCGGATGGGCAAAAAAATCTCTGCGGCAAAAATTTTCTTCCCACACTGTAATATTCTGGGCGGCTGGCGCGTATAATATATGAAGGCGCAAAAACCGTCCCCGGAACCGGGGCGGTCTATGGAAAAGGGAAAGGACGTGTGGGGCAATGACGAAAACATTTACATCATTTTTGGACGACCTGCGGCAGATCTTCGGGATGGTCTACTCAGAGGCCCCCACGGAGTCCGTGGAGGAGAGCGAGGAAAACGAGGACTGAACGGCATCCGTTCCCGCTGCGGCCGGGACGATGCAAAAAAATTTTGAATTATCCATTGACAAACGCGCCCCGGAATTGTTACCATATAGGCAAGGTACTGTGCATACAGGCTTTGCCCTTGCAGATATGGCGGAACTGGTAGACGCGCTGGATTTAGGATCCTGTGGAGCAATCCATGTGGGTTCGACCCCCACTATCTGCACCAAACCGCCGCAGGCGGCCCCTGCGGCGGTTTTATACAGCTTCCATGCCCGGCTTTGCTGGGCTTTTTTGATTTTATCCTGAAAAAACATACGGAAGGGAATGGATTCTGCTATGCAGTCAGCGTATCTCTCCTATGCCCTGCGCCAGTTGGAGGTGCTTGTCAACATCCCCAGCCCCAGCAGCTTTACCGAAAATGTAATAGACCACTGTGCCAAAGAACTCACCCGCATGGGCCTGAACACAAGGCGTATGCCGAAAGGCGGCCTGCTTGCCAGCTTGGGCGGGCAGGACGACGCGCTGGTTTTGGGCGCGCATGTCGATACCCTCGGCGCGATGGTGTGCGGCGTCAAGCCCAGCGGTGCGCTGCGCGTGGCCCCCATCGGCGGATTGCAGGCGAACAACATCGAAACGGAGACGGCGCGGGTATTCGCGCGCGGCGGCAAGGTGTATGACGGTACGTTCCAGTTGGAAAACGCCTCGGTCCATGTCAACAGGGAATATGCCAAGACCGCCCGCACGTTTGATACCATCGAACTGGTCCTGGATGAAAAAACGCACACCGCCGATGAAACGCGTGCGCTCGGTATCCAGACGGGGGATATCGTCGCGGTGGCCCCTCGCTTTTGCGTCACGCAGTCCGGGTTTATCAAAAGCCGCTTTTTGGACGATAAGCTCTCGGCGGCCATCCTGCTTGCCTATGCGAAATACCTGAAAGACACGGGGAAAACGCCCCGCCGCAAAGTCTACCTCCTGTTCACCGTATATGAGGAAGTAGGGCACGGCGGCGCGTGCCTGCCATCCGACGCCGTGGAAATGCTCTCGGTCGATATGGGGTGCGTCGGGAAGGGGCTTGCCTGTGATGAGACGATGGTGTCTCTCTGCGCGATGGATTCCGCCGGCCCCTCGTCCCGTCCGGTATTGGACGCGCTGGTGGAGGCCGCCCAAAACGCGGCGGTGCGCTATGCCATCGACGTGTACCCGCACTATACCTCCGACGCCGACGCGGCGCTGCGCGCGGGCAGCGAGGTGCGGCACTGCACCATAGGGGCGGGGGTCTATGCCTCGCACGGCTACGAGCGCGCCCATGTGGAGGGCCTTGCGGCCACGTTCGATTTGTTAGATATGTACATTGGAACGGCGGATCGGCGCTGATTTCATGTAAAACGCCCAATTTCGCAAAAAACCTTGTGTTTTTTATGAAAATACAGTAAACTTATTTTTATTCACTGTTCAATCCCCGCCTGTTTTTGCGGGAATGCCGCTCCCTGTGCGGGGGCGCGGGTTGGAATGCGCGCACAAGAGGGGTATCCCTGCGGCGGCACGTTCAGGGGGCTTTGCGAAAAAGTCCCCGCTTTGTTTTCCGGCGCCGGGCATAAGGACCGAAGGACCTCAATTTGACACAAGATGGGTTTCCAAAGGGGCTGCGCCCCTTTGGCGGAGTCCAGAGGCAGAGCCTCTGGGCAGGTTTGGGCGGCAGCCCAACAGAGGGGAAAGCACATGGATTTCCAGGAAATAGAGCAGCGTTTGCAGGGTCTCCCAGGGGAGGCAGGGTTCTGGTATGAGGAGCTGGGCACGGGGCAGACGGCCTCGCTGCACGCCGATATCCCTGTCAACGCGGCCAGCGTAATAAAGATCCCCATACTGATTGAGGCGTTCCGCGCGTTGTATGCGGGCGAGGCGGACAGGGAGGAGACGTTCACCATCCGCCGGGAGGATAAGCTGCCCTCCTGTGGGGCGCTGAATTACCTGCATGACGGGCTTTGCGTCACGTTCCATGACCTGTGCGTGCTGACGATCATCCTCTCGGACAACACGGCGGCAAACCTGCTCATCAAGCGCCTGGGGATGGAGAAGATCAACGACGGCCTGCGGGCGCTGGGCCTGCGCACGACGACGCTGAACCGTCTGCTGTTTGACAGCGCCGCCGCCGCGCGGGGCGTCGAAAATATCATCACGGCGCGGGAAATAGGTCGTTTGCTGCGGCTTTTGCATGAGGGGAAGATCGTCTCCCCTGAGGCGAGCGCGGAAATGCTCGCGATTTTATGCGACCAGCGCCTCAATGGAAAGATTCCGTTTTTTGTGCCGCGCGGCGTGCGCATTGCGCATAAGACGGGGGAGGATACGGGCGTTACGCATGACGTGGGCATTGTGTACGCGGAACGGCCTTTCCTCGTCTGCTTCTGTTCCCAGCATACCGATGTGCCGCGGATGGAGCGCGCCATGCAGGACATTACAGGAATGTTGTATATTTATGCACAACGGCCCAAAGGAGTGTGTCAGGTATGAAAATCGCTAATATTGAGACAGGAAATATCGTAATCCCCCTTGCAAAGCCCTTTAAGACGGCGCTGCGCACGGTGGAGAATGTGGACGACATCATTGTGCGCGTCACCACGGACACCGGAGCTGTCGGCTACGGCGAAGCGCCGCCCACCGCCGTAATCACAGGCGATACCAAGGGGAGCATCCGCTGTGCCATAGAAGAATTTATCCGCCCGGCGCTGTTAGGTATGGAGATTGAGGATCTGGACGGCGTCATGCACAAGCTGCACACATCCATTGTCAAAAACACCTCCGCCAAAGCCGCCGTGGATATGGCAATTTATGATCTGTACGCGCAGCGCTTCGGTGTTCCGCTCTACAAAATGATAGGCGGCTACCGGGATACAGTGGAAACAGACATCACCATCAGCGTGAACCCCGTGCCGCAGATGATTGCGGACAGCGTAGAAGCCGTGAAGCAGGGGTATCGTATTTTGAAGATTAAGGTGGGCAAGGAAGGTCTTGCCGACGTTGCGCGCATCGCGGGCATCCGCAAAGCCGTGGGCAGCGGCGTGTGCATCCGCGTCGACGCCAACCAGGGCTGGACAGCCAAAGAGGCCATCCATATCATCACGGCCATGGAGGACAAGGGGCTGGATATCGACCTGGTAGAACAGCCCGTGCCTGCGCACGATTTAGACGGTATGCGCGCGGTGACAAAGGCGGTGCGCACGCCCATCCTCGCCGACGAGAGCGTATTCTCCCCGCAGGACGCGGTGGATATCATCCTCACGCACGCCGCTGACCTCATCAACATCAAGCTGATGAAAACGGGCGGCATCTGGCAGGCGCTCAAAATATGCAGCCTCGCGGAAATCTACGGCGTAGAGTGCATGATGGGCTGCATGCTGGAATCCAAATTAGCGGTGAGCGCGGCGGCGCACTTGGCCGCCGCCAAACGCGTAATCACGCGCGCCGACCTGGACGGCCCCTCGCTGTGCAAACTCGACCCCTACACGGGCGGCCCCCTCTACGAGCAGGGCACAATCCGCATGTCCCCCGCGCCCGGCATCGGCATCACCGGCGTGCCCGCTTTCGCGTAGTTGGGCTGCCGCCCAAACCTGCCCGGGCGCTGCCCGGACCTGCCAAAGGGCGTTGCCCTTTGGAATCCTGCTAAAGGCGCTGCCTTTAGAATCCGCCAAAGGGGCACAGCCCCTTTGGAAACCCATCATGGATAAATTTGATTGCGTGGGAAAACGCCGCCGCGTTCAGTTCGGAAAGCGGTTTTGGCGGGAATAAGGAAAATGACCGGCACGCCATTCGGGCGCGGCCATCATTGATAAAAGGGACGCGGTCAAAACAAAGGGCGTTTGTGTATTTTCTCGCCCGCGGGGCGGGGAAATACACGGAAAATACCTCTGCGGTTTGAACGTTCCCTGAAAAAGAGAGGGAAACGGAGGAAAGTAGAATGAAAAAGTTTTTAGCGATCCTGCTGTGCCTGGTGCTGATCGCCGGCTGTTTTGTCGGCTGCGGCCAGGGCACGGGCGGCAGTGGTTCGGTGGTGTACCGCCACATGTATTCCGGCGAAGTAGACACCATGAATTACCTTGTCACCGGCAGCACCAATGATTTGATTATCCCCGCGAACGTGATCGACACGCTGGTGGAGTATGATCAGTACGGTGTCATCAAGCCCGCGCTTGCCACAAGCTGGGATGTCAGCGACGACCAGTTGACATGGACATTCCATCTGCGCGAGGGCGTGAAATGGTACGACCACACGGGCAAAGAAGATCGGAAGAGCACACGTCTGAACTCCAGTCACGCACGGACATCT
>CANCXY010000034.1 GCA_947381875.1 uncultured Clostridia bacterium
GTGCGTGACTGGAGTTCAGACGTGTGCTCTTCCGATCTCACCATATTGGTTGGATAAATCACAAAAAATTTCTTCTGTTGTCATTTGGACCTTCCTCTACGACTTCCGATTTATCGGTTTGTACTGGGGAAATTATACCATAACCAATTATGAAAAGCAATCCCCGTTCTACGTCCATTCCGACTATCCACCGCCGCCCTGTTTTGAGCTTTTATTAGATCGACAAATTGTTATTTATTTGTTTCTCCTAAATTCATCCATATGCTTTTTGCAAGCATATGCTTCCATTAGTTTTTCATCTTCCCAAGACCATTGCTTTTCAATATCTATCTTTTGAATTATTTCTTCCTGGGTTGGTTCAGCAGGAAAGATATTGCACGGGTATTGCTCACAGTAGCCGCAATGCGTTATTCCTTTTTCTATCACGCAGTGTCTATCCTCACACAGTGGGCTGAATAATATTGCATCTTCACTTTCGCAACAACAACCATCACATATAATTGTATTAGGGTCAGGTTCAAAACCGTTCCATATCTTTTTCCAAGCATTACAAATTTCAATGCGTCTATCTTCTCTTTCCACATTAGGGCGATATATCAAACATAAATCACAACGCATACCACATTTAGAAAATATCTTTTTATCCATTGTCAGCTCCTCTAAATTTTGATATAACGGAAATCCGCCCCCATATTAGGGGACGGATTTCCGTATGATGTCATGACGATTCAAATGAAAACCGGTTTTGTTGTTATGCGTATTTGCGCACACCCTCAGGCAGCGCGTCCATATTGGCCGAAACAGTGACGACCAGTTTTACATTATCTTTCAACAGTACATTCAGTTCATCCAGCAGCTTGCCAAGGCCCTCCAGGTCGTGGTTCCCCAGCTTCAGCACGCCGTCCAGGTATACTTCTACAATATCATAGTTGCCCGCCAGGATGCCCGCGATAAAGCCATATAGCATATCATAGCCCATCACATTATATTCATCCACATCTATCAGGCGCGCCGCGTATGTGATATCATAGGTGAGTTTCATGGATTTCTCGATGCAGACAATATTGCCGGGAGTCGTCTTTGCGGATTCATTGATCATATCGATCATTTTTTTCGTCTTGCCGGAGCCTTTGCCGCCAACAATCAACTGAATCATGGGTATAGCCTCCTTATATTTTATCACCGTCCGGTGTTTTTAACGAAGTTTTGCCTCCAGCTCCGCTTTCTGCGCTTCGTAGCCAGGTTTGCCGAGCAAGGCAAACATATTTTTCTTATAGCTTTCCACACCGGGCTGGTTGAACGGGTTGACGCCCAGCAGATAGCCGCTGATTGCACACGCTTTCTCAAAGAAGTAAATCAGGTAGCCCAGATCCGCTTCCGTCAGGCTGTCAACTTCCAAGATGATATTGGGCACACCGCCGTCCGTATGGGCCAAAATCGTACCTTCCATCGCCTTGCGGTTGACGATGCTCATATTTTGGTCGGCCAGGAAATCAAGACCGTCGAAATTGTCGGCGCTCTTTTCAATATACAGGTCGCGCTGCGGCTGCTTGATGTCGACAACCGTCTCAAACATCACACGCGCGCCATCCTGTACGAACTGGCCCATAGAGTGCAGATCCGTCGAGAAAATAACGCTGGCAGGGAACAGGCCCTTCTGATCCTTGCCCTCGCTCTCGCCAAAGAGCTGTTTGTACCACTCGTTCATCATCGTGAAGTTCGGCTCGTAGCAGGCCAGCAGCTCCACGCTCTTACCCTTGCGGTAGAGGATATTGCGCGCGGCGGCATAGCGGTAGCAGTCGTTCTCCTTGCTGCACACGGCAAGTTCTTCCCGCGCCTTGGCGGCGCCGTCCATCAGCGCCTGGATATCGCACCCGGCGGCGGCGATGGGCAGCAGGCCGACAGCCGTCAGCACCGAGTAGCGCCCACCCACATCGTCCGGCACCACGAAAGTCTGGTAGCCCTCGGCGTCGGAAAGCTCCTTGAGCGTCCCGCGCGCCTTGTCCGTGGTGGCATAGATGCGGCCCTTCGCGCCATCTTTGCCATACTTCTTTTCCAGCAGCGCCTTGAAAATACGGAAAGCAAGCGCCGGTTCGGTGGTCGTGCCGGATTTGGAGATCACGTTGACCGAAATGTCTTTGCCCTCGCATGCATCCAAAACGCTTTGCAGATAGGCGGGGCTGATGGAATTGCCCACAAAGAAGATCTGCGGGGTATCCTTGCAAATGTTGTTATAAAGGATCCCTTTCAGTGCCTCGATCGCCGCGCGTGCGCCCAGATAACTGCCGCCGATGCCGATCACGACCAGCACGTCGCTGTCGGAACGGATCTTCTCCGCCGCTTTCTGAATGCGCGCGAATTCCTCCTTGTCATAGTCAACGGGAAGGTCAACCCAGCCTAAAAAGTCGTTGCCGGGGCCGTTTTTGCCGTGCAATGTCTCATGCGCCAACGCGACTTGCGGGAAAATCGCCTCAAATTCGCTGTCAGCGACAAATTTTGCCAGATGTTTGCCGTTCATTTTGACACCCATAAAAGCGCCTCCAAAAATCTGTCAGTGTCTCCCGCACCGTTTCTGCCCAGAAAAAGCATGGGCGGGGAGCCTGTAAAAAATACCTATACTAACTATATCGGATATGAGGGCGGGTGTCAAGCCGGACAGGCACAATTTCTACAATGTAAGCAATGCTTTTGTGAGAAGTGACAATGCGGTGCCCCAATCCATCTCCGCCACATCCTCCCGGACGGTGATGGGGTATTCCCCCAGAACCTCCTCGCCCGCGCGCAGGGTGATAGTCCCCACCTGTGTCCTGGCGGATACAGGCGCGTCAAGCGATTCCGGCAGTTCCGCCTGTGCGGTCAGCGCTTTCCCTTCGCCCTTTTTCAGCAGCAGCTTTGGGGCGGATGGGTATTCCAGGGCCGCTTCGCTGCTCACGCCGCCCCGCACGGGCAGGATGTCCGCGCGGCCTGCGATAGCGGGGAAATCGGCGGCCTCAAACGAGGCAAAACCGTAATCAAGCATGGCCTTGGCCGCAGTGAACCGTTCCTTGCTGGAAGGGGAGCCAAGTACCACCGCCAGCAGCCCCATCCCGTCGCGCACAGCGCTTGCGGAGATGCACACGCCCGCGCCGTTGGTCGTGCCCGTTTTCAGACCGGTGATGCCGGGGTAGCTTTTCAACAGCTTATTGGTGTTCGTCATTTGCGTAGCGCCGCCGCGCAGCGTATCCATCCAGATGCCGGAATATTCCAAGATCTTCGGGTGGCGCAAAAGCGCAAGCGACATAATGGCAACATCGCGCGCGCTGGAATAGTGCCCGGCGGCGTCCAGGCCACAGGCGTTGACAAAATGTGTGTGTGTCATGCCCAGTTCTGCCGCGCGCGCGTTCATCTGTTCGGCAAATACAGGCTCGGAGCCGCCCACATATTCCGCTACAGCCACAGCGGCGTCGTTGGCGCTGCATACGCAGATGGCTTTGATCAGCTCATCCAGCGTGAAACGTTCACCCGGCTCCAGCCAGATCTGGCTGCCGCCCATGTTGTAGGCGTGTTCACTGATGGGGACGATATCGGCAAGCGTAATCTTGCCCGCCTCCACGGCCTCTAACGTGAGCAGCAGCGTCATCACCTTGGTGATGGATGCCATAGGGACTTCCACATCCGAGTCCTTCTCATACAGGATATCGCCGGTATCAATCGAAATCAGCATGGCATTCCTGCACGGTATATCCATCTGCGGCTTCTGAAAGCGCGGGTTGTCCTGCACGGATGCCGCAATCGTCTCATGGGGGTTCGCGTCGCTAATCGCCGCCGTGGGGAGGTCCTCCTCCGGTTCCTCTGCCGTAGCCAGCGCGGCAGGCTGCGCCGACGCAAAAACAAGCGCAACAGCGGCCAGGAACGACACCAGCCGTTTGCACCGATCCTTCTTGCTCATAGTCATCCTCCTTTTTTCGCTTCGTTCTCAGTCAATCTATATGAATGATCCTTATCCGGCATGCAAGGAGTTTTTGGTATCTCCCCGGCTGGAGGGCGGGAGGATATACGGAAAATGTATTGAGTTTCCCACGGAGTTTGTGTTACAATAGGTGGGAAATCATTGAGAGGGCATCAGGGGGATGGAACATGAAGGTAGCTTTTTTGACGTTGGGCTGCAAAGTAAACCAGAATGAGACAAGCGCGCTGGCGCAGCTTTTTTACGAAAACGGATTTGTGCCCGCCTCAGAGGATGACGCCGATGTGTATATCGTCAATAGCTGCACCGTGACAGCGGGCGGGGATAAAAAAAGCCGCCAGTGGCTCCGCCGGGCCAAGCGCCGCCATGCCCGCGCGGTAACGGTGTTGACAGGCTGCTTCCCCCAGGCGTTTCCCGAAGCGGCAGCGGCTGTGACGGAAGCGGATATCGTCACAGGTTCCGGCAAACGGCGGCGCATTTTAGAGCATGTATATACCTTCCTGCAAAACGAGAAACGGATTGTAGATATCACGCCGCATAAAAGGGGAGAGGTGTTTGAAGAACTGCCTATGAAGCGTATGGAGGAGCATACGCGCGCCTTTCTGAAAATCGAGGATGGGTGCGACAGGCGGTGCGCCTACTGTGTAATCCCTCGTGCGCGGGGCAGCGTGCGGAGCCGGCTGGAAGAAAATATTTTGAGGGAGATCGAAACGCTCACGCAGAAGGGATATAAAGAAGTTGTTTTTACAGGTATTAACCTGTCAAGCTATGGGAAAGATACCAATACAGATCTGGCCGAGATCGTGGAAAAGACGGCGCAAATCCCCGCCCTGCGCCGAATACGCCTGGGGAGCCTGGAGCCGGATTTGATGACAGACCCTCTTATCGCGCGGCTTGCCCAGATCCCCAAGCTGTGCCCGCAGTTCCATCTTTCGCTGCAAAGTGGCAGTGACACTGTATTGCGGCGCATGCGCCGTGCCTATACGACGGACGGATACCGCGCTGTTGTTGAAAGGCTTCGCGCCAGTCTGCCGGACGCCGCCTTTACTACGGATATCATTGTGGGGTTCCCCGGCGAAACGGAACAGGAATTTGCGCAGAGCGAGGCATTTGTGCGGGAAATCGGGTTTTTGAAAGTGCATGTATTCAGTTTTTCCCCACGGGAAGGCACACCGGCGTATGATATGCCGAACCAGATACCCGAAGTGGAAAAGGCGGAAAGGAGCCGCCGCCTCCAGAAAACGGCGGATGCCGTGCGCGCTGAATATATCGGAAAAAGGGCAGGGGAGAGGGCAGAAGTCCTGCTGGAAACGCCCGTGAATGTAAACACCTTTACAGGATATACGAGAGATTATATCCCCGTCCTATTGTCAGCGCCGGGGCGCCAGCAGGGAGATATTGTCCGGGTGACGCTGCATCACTACGACGGTACACGCTGTTCGGCTGAAATGGATATTTCCCAGGAAGGAATAAAACGATAATTTCTATCAATAAAGACTTGACATCATTTAGAGGATATGCTATAGTATAAAGGAGGCAAAGTTTGCCAATCATTCAGTTGGAAAAAATCATAAAAAAACAGGAGGAAAACGAAAATGGCTAAGTTTATCTGCACCGTCTGCGGCTATGTGTATGAAGGGGAAGCCGCCCCGGAATTCTGCCCCCAGTGCAAGGCGCCCGCTTCCAAGTTCAAGAAGCAGGAAGGGGAAATGGCATGGGCCGCAGAGCATGTCGTAGGCGTTGCGAAGGATGTTGACCCGGAGATCGTAGAGGGCCTGCGCCAGAACTTCACAGGTGAATGCACAGAAGTAGGTATGTACCTTGCTATGGCGCGCGTTGCGCACCGCGAGGGCTATCCTGAAATTGGCCTGTACTGGGAAAAGGCCGCGTATGAGGAAGCCGAACACGCCGCGAAGTTTGCCGAGCTGCTGGGCGAAGTCGTGACCGACAGCACCAAGAAGAACCTGGAAATGCGCGTGGAAGCTGAAAACGGCGCGACGGCTGGTAAGGTCGCCATTGCCAAGAAGGCCAAAGAGCTGGGCCTCGACGCCATCCATGACACAGTGCATGAAATGGCACGCGACGAAGCCCGTCACGGCAAAGCCTTTAAGGGCCTGCTGGAACGCTATTTCAAATAAGAGGATTTGAGAATGGAAAAATATGTATGCCCCTGCGGCTATGTGTACGATCCGGCGGTCGGCGACCCCGATAATGGCGTTGCGCCTGGCACGCCCTGGGAACAGGTTCCCGAAGATTGGACTTGTCCAATCTGTGGTCTGGGCAAGGACGTATTTGTAAAGGAATGAACCATTCAAAGAGCGGCAGAGTTTCTGCCGCTTTTTTGTAATGCCCTTTGAAAAATACGCTGTATGGAGAAAGGAGGAAGATCCTGCAAATGAATCGTATGGATGGGCGCAGTACCAGAAATAGCGATACCGGGGAAGTACCCAAAAATGATAGGTGCTATTTCGCTAAATGTAAATTTAGCGAAATAGAGGGAAGCCGAAAACACCATTTTTTGCCGCTTGCCTGTAAACCAACCATTTTCCGGCGGGATCGCCGATAATGAGTACCTATATAGATTCGCGCCATCCGAGCCAGCACGACGACTACAAAGATTGTCCTGAACCAGTCATGCGGTATCTGTATGACAGCGAAACCATCCGCGGGCTTTCGCCGCGCACCGTCAACGGATACTATATCGACCTACGCACATTTTTCCGCTACATGAGGCGTTTGCGCAAAGAGGTCTCGGATGATGTCCCGCTGGAAGAAATTGATATCCGGCAAATAGATATGGATTTTATCCAAAGCGTCACGACCAGCGAAATCTACGAATTCCTGTATTATGTCACACGGGAGCAAAATAACGCGCCCGCGTCCCGTGCGCGCAAATTATCCAGCATCAAGGGTTTCTATAAATATCTGTGCAACAAGCTCAAAGTGATGGAAAAAAACCCCACAGACGACATCGGGACACCCGCGCTTAAAAAATCGCTGCCCAAGTACCTGACGCTGAACCAGGGGATCGAACTTCTGCAAAGCGTCGAGTCGGATTTTTATGAACGCGATTACTGCATCATTACCCTGTTCCTCAACTGCGGGATGCGTTTGAGCGAGCTGATCAACATCAACGTCTCCGATGTCCGGGACGACGGCACGATCCGCATTGTAGGCAAAGGCAATAAGGAGCGCTTGGTGTATCTGAACGACGCATGCAAAGAGGCCCTTGTGCGTTTAATCGAGGAGCGGGCCAAGATGCAGAATTTGCAGGATAAAAAGGCGCTCTTTGTCTCCCGCCGCACCGGCAAACGGCTATCCGCCCGGCGTGTGCAGCAGATCGTGGAAAGCTGCCTGAAAGCTGCCGGGCTTTCAGGGCAGGGCTATTCTGTCCATAAACTGCGCCATACGGCGGCCACGATGATGTATCAGGAGGGCCATGTGGACATGCTGGCGCTAAAAGAAATTTTAGGACACGCACACGTTTCCACCACGGAAATCTATACGCACTTAGGCACTCAGCAGTTAAAAGATGCCGCCGAGGCGTCGCCATTCGCGAAAGTGGACGTGGCAAAGGACGCACGGACAGCGCAGAAAAAAGCCGAGGCAAATAAAGCCCCGGCAGCGCCGGAATAGCCCTCCCCTGCTCTGCAAACCACGCACCTGAATTTCATGGTTTTCTCCCCGCCTACGGCGGGGAGAAAACTGTAAAAACCGGGCGTCACGGAAGCAGTACCGGCGCAAAGATGGCCGAGAGAGCGCCCTCTAACAGCGCGGCGGCAAGCATCCCCAGAGAAGTATACACAAAGCAGCGCAGGCATGCGTCCGCTTTCGCGCGTATGCCGTCAAATTCCTGTGAGGAAAAACAGGCGCGGAACAGCGGCCAGGACGTGTCTAATGCCGCGTTGACAAGGATCAGCAGGAACACAGCCTGCATGACCTCTGGTATCCAAAACAAAATCAGGTTCGCAAGCAGGCCGCGCATGCCCATACTGCCGTACAAAAACGCGCCGATGCACCCGATGGAAATACCGCGCAGCAGAGGGACGCATATCAGAAAAGGCGTGCCCGCGCAGGAAAGCCCCAGAAAAACGACCAGCATCTGCATCAGCATAGCCGAGGAAAACGACGCCCCCACAGCCGCCGCAAACCCGGAAGAACAGTGCTGCTCCAGATACTGCGCAATAAAATGCGCAAGATAGGGCTTTTGTGCGCCCGCCGCCTGCCCCATGCTGCCCAGCAGCACTCCCGCCAACAGGATACAGCCCAACCCGACAAGCCGGGCCTGCGGCTTTGGCAGGGAAAAAGGCCCCAGCGCAAAGCGTACTTTGGCCCGTGTAGATTCTTTCAAAAAACCGCGCATTCGTACCTTTCCTTTCTTTTGCACAAGCAGGGATATTTTCTGTGTACTCCCCTTGCCCCGCAGGCGGGAGAATACACAACGACGTTGTTTTCTGTACAAAATATATGCGTGCCTGGCGGGCGCTATGTGCAGGCAGGCATGGGTTTTCCGTTAAATTCCCCGCCCTGCGGGCGGGGGATTTTGCAAAAAGGCACACCTTTTCAATGGACACGACGGCGCTTCTCGCGGGCGGAAATGCCTAACAGCCCGCCGAGAGCGCCGGATATCAGCATGGTGATAGCTTTGATGACGGAGAGCGCGGTAAAGGCCGTCTGCCCCTGGAGCCAGGCCGCAGCGGCTATAACCACAAAACAGATCGCGCCGATCAAAAGCCCATACAGCATCCCCTTTTCCCCATACAGGAAAGCGAAAACAAGGCTTGCCGGAATGACGGAAAGCGTGGCGGCCCCGGTGGCAAGCAGCGTCAGCATATTGGCTGGGACATCCACCTTGCACAGGACAGCCGCCAGGATGCTGAACAGCACCACGCCCGTCAACAGGCCGCACACCGCCCCCGCGATGGAGGGGACTATGGCGCGCCCGCTTTTCTTCTCCGCAGCTCGGTTCCTTTTTTGCATACATCAACACCCCCATGTTACCTGTTCAAAGGTATGCACGGGGGTGTTCGTTTCATGCAGGATTATTTGCTGGCTGGTGCTGATTCCGCAGGCGTTTCCATAGCGAGTTTCTCGACCTCCTGAATCGCCCAGCGCTTGAAACGCATTTTTACACGATCCGAGCCGGTCTCCAAAACGAATGTATCCTCCTTGATACTGGCGACACGCCCCACGATCCCGCCGATGGTGGTGACGCCATCGCCGACCTCGATGGAATTGCGCATTTCGGTGGTCTCTTTTTCCTTTTTCCGCTGCGGGCGGATCATCATAAAGTACAGCAAGACCAGCATGGCGATCAGCGGTAAAAACGTCACAAGCATGCTTGCGGTTTCCTCTGGCATTCAAATTCCTTCTTCCATAAATAGATTTGTATTATAGTATACAGAAAAAGGCGCACGCTTGCAAGTGCTTTCTGGTATTTTACGCAAAAAAGGCGGCGTACCACCTGGAAAAGGGGCCGCCACCTTTGTCTATGCGTGGAAAAACGCTAAAATGTGCTTTCCTTTTGCGCAAACTGTTCGCACGCCTCGCACACCTTCTGCTGGGGCGCTGGCTTCGGCTCATACCAGCCGCGCTTCTGCATCTCACTGAATACCTTGAATTGCATATCATGCTCGTCGGAAAGAATGCCCATCAGCTTATTCTTCCGATCCTTGGTGGCGCATTCGCCCGCATAGTGGTTATAGTTTTCCGTGATGAATTTCTGGGAATTCAGCGCGTCAGTCATTCTGGCCTGGTCGTCAAAGCAGTTCATTGTGTTTCCCCTCCTTAGCGCAACTCGTTCAGGATCACGTCATAGTGTTCGGTGTGGCGCTGCGCGATGTCCTCGCACATCTTTTTCAGCGCGGGGTCGTCGCATGTCTGCGCATAGTGCTTATACTTGCGGATGATGTTTTCCTCGTTGGTCAGCAGTTCGGAAAAGCCGGCCAGTTCCACTGCGGTGATACTCTCCATGAGAAGATCCGCCTCCTTTTTCTTCTGGTGCGTCCATGCCGCAAAGATATTTCCGTGTCTTCCCCGCTCAAAGGGCGGCGAAGACACAAAACGTTTTGCGTTGGTCACGCCCTTTTCTTGATGGGGATAGTGTGCGCAGAAAAGCCCGGCTTATGCAAAAAGCCCCGCGGCAACAATTACCGCAGGGCAGGAATTTTCGAGGGCGGCCAAAACAAAAAATCCGTGCCTCCCCCACCCGCAGGATGGAGGAGGCACGGAAAATATCTCTACGATTTTCTATTGGAGTCAGGCAATCAATACATGCCGCCGCCCATACCGCCGGCCATGGCCGCGTTGGCAGCCGCCGTGGCAGCTGGATCCTCCGGCTCATCCGCGACAAGGCTCTCCGTGGTGAGTACCATGGAAGCCACGCTGGCCGCGTTCTCCAGCGCGGAACGTGTGACCTTGGTCGGGTCGACGATACCGGCTTTGATCATATCGCCATATACTTCCTTCTGGGCGTCAAAGCCATAGTTTGCGTCGCCGCCTGTCATGATCTTATCAATGATCACGCTGCCTTCGAGACCTGCGTTCGCGGCGATCTGGCGCAGCGGGGATTCAAGGGCTTTGCGCACAATGCGCGCACCCGTGCGCTCGTCGCCTTCCAGCTTCTCGATCAGGGCGTCTACCGCGCTGGTCGTATGCAGGGGCGCTGTGCCGCCACCGGCCACAATACCTTCTTCTACAGCCGCCTTGGCCGCGTTCAGGGCATCCTCGATGCGCAGTTTCTTTTCCTTCATCTCCACTTCGGTTGCAGCGCCCACCTTGATGACCGCTACGCCGCCGGAGAGCTTCGCCAGACGCTCCTGGAGCTTCTCTTTGTCAAAGTCGCTGGTGGTCTCCGCCATCTGGGCGCGGATCTGCGCGATGCGGGCATTGACAGCCTCTTTCTCACCCATGCCGTCTACGATGGTGGTATATTCTTTCGTGACCTTCACCTGACGGGCGCGGCCAAGCATTTCCAGGGAAGCGTCTTTCAGCTCATAACCCAGTTCCTCGCTGACGACGGTACCGCCTGTGAGGATCGCGATATCCTGCAACATTTCCTTGCGGCGGTCGCCAAAGCCGGGCGCTTTGACAGCCACGACTGTGAATGTGCCGCGCAGGCGGTTGACAATCAGGGTAGACAGCGCCTCGCCCTCCACGTCCTCTGCGATAATGACTAACTTCTTGCCGGACTGGACGATCTGTTCCAGCAGCGGGAGGATATCCTGGATTACGCTGATCTTTTTATCCGTAATCAGCAGGTACGCGTCGTCCAGAACGGCTTCCATGCGCTCGGTATCTGTAACCATATACGGCGTGATATAGCCGCGGTCAAACTGCATACCCTTAACGACCTCGGAGTATGTCTCCGCCGTCTTGCTCTCCTCAATGGTGATAACACCGTCCGCACTCACCTTCTCCATTGCGTCGGCGATCAACTGACCGATCGTCTCGTCGCTGGCGGAAACAGTCGCAACACGCGCCACGTCGGCGGAGCCTTCCATCTTCTTGCTGTTGGCTTTCAGCGCCTCCACAGACGCTTCTACGGCCTTCTGGATGCCGCGCTTTACGTCCATCGGGTTCGCGCCGGCCGCGACGTTCTTCATGCCCTCATGGACAAGCGCCTGCGCCAAAACGGTAGCCGTCGTGGTACCGTCGCCCGCGGCGTCGTTTGTCTTGGTCGCGACCTCGCGGACAAGCTGCGCGCCCATATTCTCGAATGCGTCCTTCAATTCGATTTCCTTTGCGATCGTCACGCCGTCATTGGTGATGACCGGGGAGCCGAACTTTTTGCCCAGTACCACGTTGCGACCCTTCGGGCCAAGAGTGATCTTCACGGTATCCGCAAGTTTGTCAATGCCGGCGCAGAGGGCCTTGCGAGCCTCCTCGCCCATCAGAAGCTGTTTTGCCATAATGATAAACTCCCTTCTTCTCTATCGTGATTTTTTCCGTTGGTTGTTTTATTCGACGATCGCGAGGATGTCCGACTGGCGAACGATCGTGCATTCGTCGCCGTCCACTTTCACTTCGTTGCCGGCATACTTGGCAATCAGCACCTTATCCCCAACTTTCACAGTCATTTCCACGTTGTTGCCGTCCACAAGCCCGCCGGGGCCAACGGCGACGACTTCGCACACCTGGGGCTTTTCCTTGGCGGAACCCGTCAGGATGATGCCACTCTTTGTGGTCTCCTCCGCTTCAATGTTTTTAATGACAACCCTGTCAGCAAGAGGTCTGATTTTCATGCAACTTTCCTCCTAAACAGTTATGATAAATTTTTGTTGGCACTCTCTATCTCTGAGTGCTAAACATATTGTAACCGCTTTCCATGCAAAAATCAAGGGGTAAACGAAAAAAATTTCAAAAATTTACAAAAAAGAGAAAGCCTCCCCCTTCAAAGGCTTTCCCCAGGCGCATAACTTCTATGCAAAATTCAGAAGTTTCCGGAACCGCAGAGACCGTTTCCATAAATTCCCCCCATAAGTGGGAAAATATACCAAATCTCTTTGCTCTCCCCGACTACCATGCGGCGGCAACGGCATTTTCAGCGGCAAAGCGGCTGTAAACGGCGGCGGGCAGTACAAAGCGCGCCGCATGGGGCATGATCTGTGCGTCCAATACGGGCGCAGGACCGCATTCCCCATCCAGGTTGACGATCATCTCCGGCTTTTCCAGCGGTTCGATCAAAATGTTCTTCGCCTTGCGGTACTCCATGATGTCCGCAAATTCCGGGGCGACTACACCATCCTTCAAATGCTGTCCCAGCTTATACTTTCCAAGCACCTGTACCGCGCGCAGGCGGCTCATCTTTTTGACGAGGATTACATCTAAGATGCCGTCCTGCAAATCGGCGCAGGGCGCGGCAAAATATCCTCCGCCATAGGCAACGCCGTTGCACACGGTACAGATCAGATAGTTCCCCGTCAGCACATTGCCGTCGATCGTGATGCGTACTTTCTGGCCTATCGGTTTCAGGATGCGCTCTACAATGGAAAGCGTATACGCCATCTGCCCGCCGCACAAGGGCAGACGGCGGTATTTCGGGATGTTGTACGCAACCTCGGAATCCATACCCACAGAACAGATCGCGGCGGAAACGCCCCCGTTGACGGCAGCAAGGTCGATCGTGACAGCCGTACCGGCGATATTATCGGCCAGATCCAGAAATTCCTCCGCCTCGCCGAAACTGCGCACAAAATCATTGCCGGAGCCGCATGGGACGCTTGCCACTTCCAGGTTTTCATACGGATAAGCGCCGAAAAATACCTCATTCAGGGTGCCGTCGCCGCCGCAGGCATAGAGCCGCACAGCCTCGCCGCTTTCGCCGTATTGGCGCGCCAGTTCCGTCGCGTGGCCGCGGTGCCGGGTCAGCTCCACAGTATAGGATAGGCCGGCAGCGCCAGCGGCGTCGATCAGCTTTGGCACAAGATACAGGCTCGCGTCCGCTTTGCCGGAAATAGGGTTTACAACAAATATATGCTTCATATTCCATCTCCCCGTTTCACACCAGTCCCCAGAGAAATACCTGTATACAATTATACAGTCCCCTGCGGGAAAATACAATTCCCCGCGCTTTGATTTGCATAAAAATTCTGGTATTTTCTCAAAACCCGTCGAAAAGCGGGCACAGGAGGCGGCAGGCCGCATAAAAAAAATGAGGTTGGGCATACTTTTCCCATTCCCAAGAAGGAAAGAAGGAACTTGTATGGAGAAGATACCCCATATCCTGCTGACAAGCGTCTGTTCCCTGGTCGTCCTGTTTTTGATGACGCGCCTGATCGGCAACCGGCAGGTGAGCCAGATGAGCCTGTTCGATTACATCAACGGCATCACGATCGGTTCTATCGCGGCGGAATTTGCCACGAGCCTGGAGGACGATTTCTGGGAACCGCTGACCGCAATGGTCGTATACGCCATTGCCGCCTATGCGATATCGCTTGCAACGTGCAAATCTATGACACTGCGCAAATGGTTCAACGGCCAGCCGGTGGTACTGCTGGAAAACGGCAAACTGTACGAAAAGAACCTGCTGGCCGCGAAACTGGATATCAACGAATTCCTGACGCAGTGCCGCACAGCGGGCTATTTTGACCTTTCGCAGCTGCAATCTGCCATTCTGGAAACGAATGGGCAGATCAGTTTCCTGCCACTGGCTCAACAGCGCCCCGTGACGCCGGAAGACCTGCAAATGAACCCGCAGCCAGAAAAGCCCTGTGTCAACGTCATTTTAGACGGCAAGGTGCTTTCCGGGAACCTACGCTATACGGGCAACGATGATGTATGGCTGGAAAAGCAGTTGAAAGCGCAGAAAGCGGACAAGATCGCCGATATTTTCCTTGCCACCGTGAACGCGCAAAATGAGCTGACAGTATACCCGCGCACGGGGAAACGCGTGGCGCATGAAATGTTTGAATAGAAAATGGCAGGCGACAGGGCGATCACGCCCCTGCCGCCTGCTGTTTTACTGTTCCAAACCGATATTCCTTTCCCTGTTATAGAAGCTGGATCGCCTGGCGCACATACGTTACGCCCAGCAGTTCCATTTTGTCAAACGCGCCTTGGTCGATTTGCCGCAGGCTGTGCTTTGGGACGATCGCGCGGGTAAAGCCAATGCGCATAGCCTCCCGCAAGCGGTATTCCAAGTTCGTCACATTGCGCACTTCCCCGCCAAGCCCTACTTCGCCAATGGCGATCAGGTCGTCCGGCACCGGCTTGTCCGTCATGCTGGAAACCACCGCGAGGCAGACGGAGAGGTCACAGGCGGTTTCGTCGAGCTGCAGGCCGCCGATAATATTGATATATACATCTAAATTGCCCAAGAAGAACCCGGCACGCTTTTCCAGCACCGCCAGCAGCAGGTTCATTCGGCTGAAATCCAGCCCTGTAGAGGCGCGGCGCGGCGTGCCGAAACTCGTTTTTGTGACAAGCGCCTGGATTTCCGAAAGGATAGGCCGCGTGCCCTCCATTGTGCAGACGACACAGTTCCCGCTCACGCCGATGGGCCTCCCCTCCAACAGCAGCAGCGATGGGTTTTCAATCGCTTTCAGCCCCGTGCCCGTCATATCGAACATGCCAATCTCATTGGTGCTGCCATAGCGGTTTTTAGCGGCACGCAGCACGCGGTAGGGCAGCATTTTGTCGCCCTCAAAATACAGGACGGTATCGACGATATGCTCCATGACCTTTGGCCCGGCAATCGCGCCGTCCTTGTTGACATGGCCGACAATGAAGGTGGGGATATCCAGCGCCTTGGCAACGGCCATCAGCCGCGCCGTGCATTCCTTCACCTGTGAGACACTGCCCGTAGAGGAGGAGATTTCAGCGCAGTGCATGGTCTGGATCGAGTCGATTACCACAAGGCCCGGTTTTTCGGCTTCGATCAAATCGCAGATCGAGCCGATATCCGTTTCCGCCGCGAGGGAAACATTCTCCCCCTTCACATGCAGGCGCATTGCGCGCAGCTTGACCTGACGGACAGATTCCTCGCCCGTTATATACAGCACGTCCACTTTCCCGGAAACAGCCCCGCACAACTGCAACAGCAGCGTCGACTTCCCCGCCCCCGGTTCGCCGCCTAGCAGTACCACACTGCCTAACACAATGCCGCCGCCCAGAACGCGGTCCAGCTCGCTGATGCCCGTCACGATGCGGCTTTTTTCCTCGGAAGTGCTGATATCCTGTAGGCGCTGGGCGGTAATTTTAATCCCGCCGGAACGGGGCGCACCCGAAAAAGCCCTGCCGCCCTTTTCTTCGCGCACGACTTCTTCTTCCAGCGTGTTCCACTCCCCGCAGGAGGGGCAACGGCCCATCCAACGCGGCGTACTCTCTCCGCAGGAGGTACAAATATATACTGTTTTCAGCTTATCTTTTGCCATAACGTTATTTTTCCTGTGATGCAGCTTCTTTCCGGCTTTGCAGCAAAGCGGCGGCATCTATCCTATATTTTTTGTCGCAGAACTGGCAGCATACCTCAATTGGCTTGCCATCGGCGGCCAATTCCTCTAATTCGCTTGTTTTCAGGGAAAGGAGCATCCTCTCCGTGCGCGCCCGGCTGCAAGTACAGCGATAACATACATCTTTTTCCATCAGGCACTGCGGCGCAAGCCCGGATAGAACCTGCTCCATCATACTCTGCGGCGTGCCGCCCTCGCGCAAAAGCGTTGTCACTGACGGCATGGAGGCGATATTTTTTTCCAGCCGGTCAATATCCGCTTCATCGGCCCCCGGCAAAAGCTGGGCCAGATAGCCGCCTGCCGCTAAGATTGAGAGGTCGCGGTCTACCAGCACGCCAAGCGCGCAGACAGTGGGCGTCTGTTCGCTGGCGGCGTAATAGGCGGTGATATCCTCCGCGATCTCCCCGCTCACCAAAGGCACCTGCCCTACATAGGGTTCTTTCAGCCCCAGATCCTTTACGACGCTCAGCGTACCATCCCGCCCAACAACGCCGCCGACATCCAATTTTCCATCCGCGCGGGAAGGAAGATGCACCGTGGGGTTTTCCACATAGCCGCGCACGTTCCCGCTGCCGTCGGAAACGGCGATCAGAAGCCCGGCGGGGCCGCCGCCTTTCACGCGCAGGGTGACGGAATCCTGTTCGGATTTCAGCATCACGCCCATCATGGAAGCGGCTGTCAAAAGACGCCCCAGCGCGGCGGATACGACAGCAGACGGTTTATGGATGCGCTCCGCCTCGCGCACAATCTCTGTGGAATCCAAAGCACAAAAGAGGACGCCGCCATCCTCTGAAATGCCGCGTATCAATTTTGCCATGTGCAGTTACTCCCCTATATTTTCCTTAATTGCCGTAATGATATAACGCATACTGTCTGGCCGCAGCGCGCCAAAATCTTCTCCGTCCAGCACCTGCACTACACGCAGCCCCGCGCACCGGCACGCGGCGGTGATTTGTTCCATCGTATAAAAGTACTCGTCGAAGGTTTCTATATCGCGTGTATCCATATCAGGATAGGTAATTTCTACGGTGATATGCGTACACGCGGCGTCTGCATCCAATTTGTTGCGCCAGACGCAGTATGCGTCGTCCGCTTCGATTTCAAATACCTGGTCTTTCAGGACATGCGTATGTTTATAGGGCGTATTCATATCGAACAGGAACACGCCGCCCGGCTCCAAAAACAGTGCTGCCCGGCAGAGCGCTTTCTCAAACCGCGCAAACCCGCCAATATGATTCAGGGTATCAAAGGTAGAGACGGCAGCGCGCACAGTGCCATATAAATCGAGCGCCTCGATTTCCTGGCACAGCAGCAACAACCCCTCCTGCCCCTGTTCCCACATTTTTTCCCGCAGGATACTCAACATTTCCGGGGAGCGGTCTACACCAATCATATCATAGCCCGCCCCCGCCAGGCGCAGCGTCAATTCCCCTGTCCCGCACCCAAGGTCGACTACAATGCCGTCCGCAATGCCATAAGAACAGAGAATTTTATGTGTAAAGGAAAACAGCTTGTCATAATCCGCCTCCTCGTTGAGCGCGTCATATACGCCCGCAAACGCTTCGTAGGCCATTATACATCGTTGCGCACGAGGTCCTCATAACTCTCGCGGCGGATAACAAGCGTGTCTTCCCCATTATGCACAGCTACAACAGGCGGGCGCGGTACGCGGTTGTAATTGGAAGCCATAGAATAATGGTAAGCGCCGGTGGACAGCACCGCTAAAATATCGCCCACGGCAGGGAGTTGAATCTGGGTATTTTCTTGAATTAAATCGCCGCTTTCACAGCATCGGCCCGCGATTGTGGCTGTAAAGTCTTTTTGCTTGTCAGCTTTGTTTGCCACGATCGCCTCATATGAGGAGCCGTACAAGGCATAGCGCGGGTTATCCGTCATACCGCCGTCAATCGCAACATAGGTGCGGCAGCCTGGGATGGTCTTGACGCTGCCCACCGTGTACAGTGTGATCCCGGCGTCGCCCACAATGCAGCGCCCCGGCTCTATGCAAATGAAGGGGACGGGAAAATCATAGGCGCGGCATTTATCCAGGATGACCTTTGAGACAGACGCCATATAATTTTCCAGTTCCTGCGGGTCGTCCTGTACAACATAGCGGATACCAAAGCCAGATCGGAAGAGCACACGTCTGAACTCCAGTCACGCACGGACATCTC
>CANCXY010000035.1 GCA_947381875.1 uncultured Clostridia bacterium
TCTGGCAGGATTCCAAAGGGCAGCGCCCTTTGGGCAGGTCCGGGCGGCAGCCCGGCCATCACGCTGCCGGTGCGGGATCCGGCGCAGTGCCTGCGGCGGGATCGCCGGGCACAGGCTCGACGGGCTGATCGGGGGCGGGGGGCGCCCATGTGGGATCCAGCTCGGTGAGGAAACAGCGGATGCAGGTGTGGGTGCCGTCCGCCTGCGTTTCGCCCCACTCGTGTGGCTGCGGGGCGCTTACCGCGGTTGGGTCCGGGCACCCCGGTTCTACGCATACGCCCTGATGCGTCCCGTCGCCCAAGTTGTACCAGTTGCCCCAGACATGGACGTGTGTCCCTGGGTCGGGCACATCGACTGTCGGCGGCGGAAGCTGCGAGGGGTCCGAAACCGTCGGATCGGAAGATGGTGTGGTATCAGAGACTGCCGGGTCGGAGGAAACGGGGTCGGAGGATGGTTCGGAGGAGGGCGCGCCCGGTGTGATGGAGGCCCAGATATCAATAGATGTGCTGTCCGTAGGGGGCACTGTAAAGGTGATCGTCTGCACGCGCTTGTCCTCGGAGACGGAAAGGCCGCGTTCGATACTGCCTTCTGTGCATCCCCATTGCGCCGTACAGCCTTCGTTCAGCGTTAAAGTAACAGAGCTGCAATATTGGCCGGGCACAATCTTTTGGGTCAGTGTGCCGGAGAGGACGCCGTATTCTTTGCCCTGCGTGATGGAGAACCGCACCTCCACGGTCTCGGCCTCCTCCTCGGAACTGGACGCGGGATCGGGCTGCGGGTTGAATGTCTCCTCCGGTGTGGGACGGTGCGTCGGGATGTTTTTCAGCGCCGGGCGGATATCGGGCGCGTCGTGCGTGTGCGTGCGCACATAGTCTATCAGGGCTTTCGCGCCGGATTCGGTCAGGTGCAGGCCGTCCTTCTCCATATATCCCTGCCGGGCGTAGCCGGTGGCAGGGTCCTGCAATGCCTCGGTGCTGTTCAGGAACTGGTACCCTTCCTCTTTGGCGAAATCCGCCAGCGCCTTGTTGAATTCATTGGTGGTGCGCTGTTCCTGCGCTGCGTTCGAGCGGTTAGAGCCGAGGGGCGGAATAGCGTTGATAATGATATCCGCATACGGCCATTCCTTTATGATTGCGTCCACCGCAATTCTATACTGCTCGATAAACGTATTGACTTTCCACTGGGTATTGTTTGTACCATAAGTGATAAGGATGCGCAGGGGCTGCATCATCGCGACGGCCTTTGTGGTAAGCACTGCGTTACTCACGCCGTCAAAGTACATGCAGGCTTTACTTGTCACATGCTGGATGCCCATGCTGACGGCGGAAAGATTGTTCTGCCAGCTTGTCAGGCCGTAGGTGGCTAAGCGGTAGGTGTTGGAATCCCCCAAAAAGAGCGTGTCGTCCACATATTCCTGTCCGCCGTCCGGCGTTTCGGGCAGGATGGTGCCGTCGTATTCGTCCTTGTCCAGCGGCGGGGCCTGCGGGGGCGGTTCGCTGTTTGTGTCCGATGAGGCGGGCAATGCAGACGAGATAGAGGAGCTGCTGGAGCTGTCCGGCCCGTCCAGAGGCGTGCCCTGCGAGGAGGACGACTTCGGCCCCGTCGGGAAAATGCGGTTCGAGAGCGCCGCGATGGCAATACCTACGATAACAAGGGCCGCCACGCATACAAGGATGGCGATATCCATCAGGCTGCCTTTCCGCACGCGCCCGAAGAAGCGGCCAATGGCCTTGCCCATACGGCGTATGGATCGTTGAAACTGTCGCACAGTATTTCCTCCCATTACGGAACAATTCTTATTTTCTTAGTATACATGAAAAAAACGAAAAATGCTACTGTTTTATTGCATTTCACCCAAAAAGTCGTGGCGGCGTGGATGGGCGTGACAGAGCAGCGGGTGCGGCAGCTTCGGGATGCGGGCATGATTTGAGGAAAAGCAGCCGGGGCTGGTAATGCAGCCAACGCTGGACATGGCGCGGACATTCGGCAAGGATTTTTTAGGGAATCTCTCAAAAATCTGGCGGGGGATAGACTTTCCCGCGCAGATATGGTATACTGTTCTTGATTTGTGCATACGGCTGATACCATGCGGGACCTTAGCGCAAAATGCCCCGCATGAAAGGTGTGGAAGCGTTTGAAGAAATTAAAGATTGTTGTCCTGTTTGGTGGCGCGTCCAGCGAACATGAGGTTTCGCTGCAAAGCGCCGCAAGTGTGCTTCGCAATCTTGACCCGGAAAAATACGAGGCTTTGTCGGTCGGCATCACCAAAGACGGGCGCTGGTACCGCTATACCGGGCCTGTCACCGATATCCCCACGGGCATGTGGGAACATCATCCGGGGAACCTGCCGTGCGCCTTCTGCCCCGGCAGCGGGCGCCGGGGGCTGGTAGTGTTTGAGGAAAGCCGCTGCTGCGATACGCCGGTAGACGCTGTTTTCCCCGTCCTGCATGGCAGAAACGGCGAGGACGGGACGGTGCAGGGCCTGTTGGAGCTGACCGGCCTCCCCTATGTAGGCTGCGGCGTACTGGGCAGCGCGGTGTGCATGGATAAAGTCACCGCCAACCGCGTGTTAGACGCCGCCGGTATCCCGCGCTGTGCGTGGGATTTTATGGAGGCGTGGCAGCGCCCGCAGCTTGATTCCATCGCGGCGCGCCTCGGCGAAACGCTGGGCTGGCCCATTTTCGTGAAGCCCGCGAACGCGGGTTCCAGCGTGGGCGTATCCAAAGCGGCGAACGCGGCGGCGCTGTCGGCGGCGGTGGATCTGGCCCTCCGGCACGATTCCCGCGTGGTGTTTGAGCGGTTTGTGCGCGGGCAGGAAGTGGAATGCGCCGTGCGCGGCAACGACGCGCCCGCCTCAACGCTGCCGGGCGAGATTTTAGCGAGCGACGAGTTCTATACATATGAAGATAAATATGTATCGGGCACGAGCCGCGTCCTGATCCCCGCGCGCCTTTCCCCCCAGAAATTGGAGGAAGTGCGCGCTATGGCCGTGCGCGCCTACCGGGCGTTAGCGTGCCAGGGGCTTGCGCGCGTGGATTTCTTTGTGGAGGCGGGGTCCGGGCAGGTGCTTGTGAACGAGGTGAACACGCTGCCGGGCTTCACGTCCATCAGCATGTATCCAAAACTGATGCTCGCGGCGGGCGAGACGTACAGCGGGCTGCTGGACAGCCTGATCGCCCTGGCGCTGGAGCGGAAAGGGGCGAGCGATGGCTGAACAGTCCGCGCCCATCGGCGTATTTGATTCCGGCCTCGGCGGCCTGACAGCCGTGCGCGAGCTGCGCCGCATCCTGCCGGGGGAAGACATCGTCTATTTTGGCGACACAGGCCGCGTGCCCTACGGGACGCGCGGCACAGACGTGATTGTGCGGTACGCCAAGCAGGACGCAGCGTTCCTGCTCTCCCAGCACGTCAAATACATCATCGCGGCCTGCGGCACCGTGAGCAGCACCCTGCCCGCCTCCTATACGGACGCCCTGCCCGTGCCCTATATGGGCGTGATCGGCGCGGCGGCGGCAGCGGCAGTGCGCGCCACAAAAACGGGGCGCATCGGCGTGATCGGCACCGAAGCAACGGTGCGCAGCGGCAGCTATACAGCGGCCATCGCGGCGCGCATGCCTGGCGCGCGCGTCACAGTCCAAGCGTGCCCGCTGTTCGTCCCGCTGGTAGAAAACGGCTATTTCGCCCCCGACAACCAGGTGACGCGCCTTGTCGCGCAGGACTACCTGCGCCCCATCCAGTCGGCAGACGTGGATACGCTGATCTTAGGCTGCACGCATTACCCGCTGATCGCCCCCATCATCGCCGATCTGATGGGGCCTGCGGTCACGCTGATCGACCCAGGCCGCGAAACGGCGCTTGCTGCGCGCGAAAAGCTTTCCGGCGCGGGCCTCCTGCGCCCCGGCACGCAGGGCGCGGCGCGCTACTATGTGAGTGATACCACCGAGAGCTTCGCCCGCCTCGCCCGCCAGTTCCTCGGCGAATACGCGGGCGGACCCGTGGAACACATCAGCGTCGACGGCCTCCCCGCCGGCTGACGCCGGCCGCCGGGCTGCCGCCCGGACCTGCCCAGAGGCTCCCGCCTCTGGACTCCGGCCAAAGGGGCGCTGCCCCTTTGGAATTCCCGCGGCCTTTGAAAAGGCCGGCGAAACTTTTGAATGGCGCACGCTGTTAGCGCGCGCCGGGGATATATATTAAGCAGTACAGCCCGAAAATTCCCCGCCCGAAGGGCAGGGAAACAACAAAAATTCCCGCCCGTTTTCGAGCGGTTTCCCTATAAAGGGGGAGGACGTGGAGTGTATGAAGGAAGATTTTGTGATTACCGTGCGCGGCAAAATGGAGCGGCATGGGGAATGTGATAATATCGAGATGATGACACGCGGCAATTTTGTACGGCGCGGCAACAGCTATTATATTGTGTACAAGGAGACGGAGGCGACTGGCTATGCGGGGTGCGTTACCACCGTGAAGGTGGAGGCGTCGAACAAGGTGAGTATGCTGCGCTATGGCCCCGCGCCCAGCCAGTTGATTGTTGAAAAAGGGCGGCGGCATGTGTGTATATATGAAACAGGATATGGGTCTATGAATTTCGGTGTCGCCGCCGACGAGATCGACAGCCATCTTTCCGCGGAGGGAGGCTCCGTTTCCTTTGGCTATCTGATTGATGTCGATGGCTCCTCTTTCAGCCAGAACAGCGTACAGATCACTGTAAAGCCCGTGGGCTGAACAGCGGTCAAAAAGAAGGTTTTGTTTTATGAAGGATGCGTTTACCACCGAAGAAAAAAGAAAGTATATGTTGAAAAAACATATTCAGAATCATTTGTTTGAATATGTGTTGGATTTTGTCGGCCCAATCGTACTTACCCTGCTCCTGTTATACCTGTGCAAGGCGCAGAGCTTTACTCCTGGCATTGTCGTGTCGATTGCTTACTCGATAGGGAAAACAGTAAGCAATATCCGCCATTATAAAAGGGATTACGTCGATAGGGATATTCAATAAAGATGTTCTATTGGGCAAGGGAGTTTACCTCAGCCATCTCTGCGGGAGGAAGCTACGCCAACCTGCCGCGCACAATCGTAATCAGCATTATAGATTTTACACTTTTCGACTGTGCGGAGTATCATTCGTTCTTCCAGCCGATGGAAGTTGATCGTCATGCGCTGATGACCGACAAGATGGATTTCCACTTCTTTGAACTGCCAAAACTGCCGGGGGAAATTGATGAGAAAGACGACCTTTCCCTATGGCTGGCGCTGTTCAACGCGAACACGGAAGATGATTTGAAAAAAATCAGAGCGATGGATGTGCCGGAAATGAATCAGGCGATTGATGCGTATTACAAGGTAACTGCGTCGAAAGAGTTCCAGGAGATAGAGCGCATGCGGGAAAGGGCGCGCCACGATGAAGCGTCGGCGTTGTCCCATGCGAAAGATGAGGGGCGGGCTGAGGGCCTCGAAGAAGGTCTTGCAAAAGGCGCTTTCAACAAAACGGTTGAGGCACTCCGTAACATTGTAGACAGTCTCAACCTCTCGCTTGACCAGGCAATGGCTGTACTGAAAGTTCCCGATGCCGATCGTCCAAACTATAAAGAGATATTGCAGCCACAATAAACTGACTTGATAAAATTCCAAAAGCAGGAGCTGCTGCACAAGGGAACTTTGTGCAGCAGCCCTGTTTTGTTTATCAGCGTCGAAGTTTGTTGCATTACGAAACGCCCCGCCCTCTTTGTCTCCTGTAAAACCTTTTCCCTTCCCTCAAAAAACACCGTCAGAAGCGTCCATAAATCGACCCGGAATTGCCGAAAGACCCAAAAACCAACAGCGCGGTCGAAAGGGCGGCATAGAGCGGCCAGCGCAGGAAAATCGGCACGCGGCGGATGAATTGGTGTACCGGCTCGGCGGCAGATTCAACAGTCTCCACCATCAAAACAGAACACGCCAGAACAATCGACGTGCGCGCCGTCAGGCCAATGGCGGCGCACACGCGGCCCACCGTCTGCGGCGCGGCAAAAAGCGTCTGCCAGCCGGTGAAAAGATGAGAATAGATATAAACGGCATCAGAAAGGCCCGCGCTGCCGGGGAACACCTCCGAGGCGCGGAAAAAGACGATACAGCTCGTAAACATCAGGTAGACAAGAATCGCCTGCAACACCCGCCGCACAGGCTTAAAATAATACAGCGGATTTTTGCGCGCCAATTTGCGGCGTGCTGTCTGCGTGGCGCGGCCAATGCACAGGTACACGCCGTTCAAAAGCCCCCAGACAGCCATAGAGAGCGACGCGCCGTGCCAAAGCCCACTTACCAGAAATACGATAAGCTGATTGATATACTGCCGCACCGCGCCCTTGCGGTTGCCGCCGAGGGGGATATACAGATAATCGCGCAGCCAGCTTGTCAGGCTGATATGCCAATGCCGCCACAGCTCGGTAAACGAGTGCTGGCGCAGGGGCAGCCGGAAATTCTCTGTCAATTTCAGCCCAAACACCGCGCCCGCGCCCAGCGCCACATCACATGCGGCGGAAAAGTCGCAGTAAAGCTGATAGGTATACAGCAGGCTGACAAGCAGCAGCACGGGGCCGGTATAGGAAGCGTTGTGCAGGCTGCCATACACGGCGTCCACCGCGCCGCCAATGGTATTCGCCACGACAAACTTTTTGAAAAATCCCCATAAAATGCGGAACATCCCGCCCGTCACGCGGTTATAGTCGAACGCCTGGGGCGTTTTGAACTGCGGCAGCATATGTTTTGCCCGTTCGATCGGCCCGGTGACGATACACGGGAAGAAGCTGACAAACAGCGTATACAGCAAAAAATCCTTTTCGGCCGCCTGATTGCCGCGATACACGTCGACACAGTATCCAACGGCTGTAAAGGTAAAATAGCTGATTCCCAGCGGCGCGGCCAGATCGTGCGCGAAGCGCGCGCCGTCCAGCCCGAACAGCCCGGCGAACGAGCGCCCTAAGAACACGAAATACTTATAAAACAGCAAACTCCCCAAACAAACGGCCAACGCGGCCCCCAACACAATGCGCCGCGCGGCAGGGGCGCGCAGGCGTTCTATCAAAAGCCCCGCCGCCCAGGTCGCGGCGGAGGCGGCCAAAAGCTGCACAATAAACCCCGCGTTCGCCGGGTCATACAAATAAAACACCATGCTGCACACAAGCAGCCAATAAGGCCGCACGATTTTCGGCAGCACAAAATAAACAAGGCATACCCCCACCAGAAAAACGACATACGCCGCCGCAAAAAAGCTCGCCATCCCCCGAACCCGCCTTTTATTTTTTGTATATCCTCCCGCCCTACGGGCGGGAGGATATACGGTCAATTTTGCTTTCACTCATCCCCGCCTCGCGGCGGGAGAACATACAGCCTACTTTACTCCCACATATCCCCACCCTGTGGGCGGAGAATATACTCGTTTAGCCCCTCAAAAAACCGGGGGCGCTCCCACGCCCGGCCTGCGCCGAGAGATTCAGCGGCACACAGCGCCGGACGGGCTGTTCCATTGTTGTTCTTTTTGCCAAGCTTTTTCTTCCAAGAAAAAGCGGGGGCCGCCGGAGGCACAATCACTTCTCCGATTCCGCGATTCTTTCCTCAAGCTGCCGCACGCGCGCTTCCAAAAGGGCGTTTTCCTGCGCAAGGCGTTTCTGTTTCTGCGCGTGGGTGGAAACGGCGCTGGAAAGGCTGAGCAGCAACAGCAGGACAAATACAGTGACGAGGATGAATACGGTGTTGATGGGCACTGTCATGCCCAGCAGGTTCGTGAGTACCAGGACGATATACGGAAAGATCGCGAACAGCAGGAACCCTGCCGCGCTCAACAGCCACAGCAGGGCATACCGCACGGTGAGGCGGCGTTTTTTCAGCAGGAAAAGGATGCAGCCCAGGTAACACAGCGCGCCCGCCAGCATCAGAACGCGCAGAATGGGGCTGATGCTGTGCCAGATCATGTGCGCACCTCCCCGCGGTGGTCGGCGGTGACACGGAACACCACCAGCGCCACGCATACCTTTACCATATAATATGCCGAGCGCAGCGCGCTGATCGACGACTTCCCGCCCAGACGTTCCGCCATCACCACCGGCACCTCGCCCACTTTGAATCCGTTCAGCACCGCCGTCAGGATGGCCTCCGGTTCCGGGTAATCCTGGGCGTAGTGGTCGGCGAAAAAGGCTGTCAATTCTTTGCCGCAGGCGCGGAAACCGCTGGTCGTGTCGCGCACGCGCACCCCGCACAGCAGATGGATAATCCAGCTCAGGATATTGATGCCCATGCGCCGGGGCAGGCTTGTCTGGAACCCCTCTTTTGTGATGAACCGGCTGCCCACGCACATATCCAGTTTCCCATCCAATACGGGTTCCAGCACGTTGGCCAGGTACGCCGGGTCGTGCTGGCCGTCGCCGTCAAGCTGCACCGTGGCGTCATAGCCGTGGTCACGCGCGTATAAGTATCCTGTCTGCACCGTGCCGCCAATGCCTAAGTTGACGGCCTGGTTCAGATAGGAAAAACCGTTTTTTCGGCAGACTTCGACACTGCTGTCTGTGGAACAGTCGTTGACAATCAGGTAATCTGCCCAGGGCGCGGCCTCGTGCAGGCGCGCAACTACGCGTTCCAGGTTTGCCTCCTCGTTATAGCAGGGGATGATAACCAGCACTTTTTTCACCCAATCACCTCCGGCATCAGCGCTTCTATCAGCTTCCTTAAAACCGGCCCGCGCCGGAAATTTTCTTCATAACACCGTTTGGCGGCGCGCCCCATTTCCGCGCGCGCTTCGCCGGGCATGTCCGCCAGCGTCAGCAGATTTTTGTACAGCGCGTCCGCGTCGCCCGCCGCACTCACCAGCCCCGCGCCCGCCTCGCGCACCACACGCGCGGCCTCGCCGGTGATGGCGACAAGGCACGGCTTGCCCGACGCCAGATAGCTTGCGATCTTCGCGGGCACCGTCAAGCCCACGTCCTCGGTATCGGCCAGCGCCGCGAACAGCGCGTCCGCCGACGCCTGCCACGCGGGCACCTCCTCCGGCGCGCACCGTCCGGCAAAGAGGAACCAGCCGGAAACGCCCGCCTCCTCGATTTCCCGTGCCAGCGCCTCCCGGCTCATGCCATCGCCCACGATCACAAAGCGGATATCCGTCCGCCCGTCCTGTTTCAACCGCCGCGCGCATTCGACTAGCAACGAAAGGTCCTGCGCCGGGCTGATATTGCCCGCGAACAGCATATTGAACCGCCCCGCCAGTCTTTCCGAAATGGCGGCATCCTGTACCCCCCGCGCGTAAAAATCCTCGCAGTACTGCGGGATAACAGCCAGCCTTGCCTTCGGCGCAATAGCGGCCAATTTATCGCGCAAAGGCCCGCTCATGGCTAACAGCGTATCACAGCGCCGGTACAGCCAATGCGACACACCCGCCGCGACAGCCCGCAAAGCGCGATTCCGCACAGGCAGCACGGAGTAGAGGTTTTCCGGCCACAGATCCAGCACATAGGCCGCCAGGGGGACGCGGTGCAGTTTCGCATACACGATAGCGGGCAGCAGCATCAGCACAGGGCTTGTCTCATAACAGAACACAATATCGTACCGCCGCCCGTGGAGGCGCGGCAGGCTGAACAGCGCCGTTACAGGAAAGGAGATATAGTTGAGGAAAATGCGCAGAGCAGTATTCCCCTTGCGCCGCACCTCGCCCGCGCGGAAAATCTCGACCCCCTCATGCGTCTCACGGCGCGGCCCGGTATAACGGTAGCCCGGATACCACTCCCCCGCCGGATAGTTGGGCAGCCCGCACAGCACGTCCACTTTGTACCCCGCCTCCGTCAGCCCCGCGCAGATGTCCGTAATGCGGAAGTTCTCCGGCCAATAATGCTGGCTGACAATCAGGACCCGCTTTTCCTCCAAACAATCACCCCTGTTGGGCTGCCGCCCAAACCTGCCCAGAGGCTCTGCCTCTGGACTCCGCCAAAGGGGGCAAGCCCCCTTTGGAAACCCATCCTGTGCGGCAATTTCATTGCCGCACACCTCATTTTGTTGTTTATGGGGCGGCTTTTGTCATTTCCGCCAGACCATTTTGTTTACGACGCCCACATAGCTTTGGATGATGCGCACCACTTTGTTGGAAACGTCCTCGGTATAGTAGGGCACGGGTATGCCGAAATCGCCGTTTTCCTGCATGGCGACAGCTGTTTCTACGGCCTGTTCTACGCCGCCGCCTGCAATGCCAGCCAGGATAAAGCACCCCTTGTCGAGTGCCTCCGGCCGTTCCGTCGAGGTACGGATACACACGGCGGGGAACGGCTTGCCAATGCTCAGGAAAAAGCTGGATTCCTCCGGCAGCGTGCCCGAATCGCTCACGACACAGAAAGCGTGCATTTGCAGGCAGTTGTAATCATGGAAGCCCAACGGCTCATGCAGCCGGACGCGCTTGTCCAGCGCAAAGTGCCGCTGTTCCAGAAATTTTTTGCTGCGCGGATGACAGGAATAGAGGATGGGCATATCGTACCGCTCCGCCAAGCGGTTCACGGAGGTGAACAGTTCGGTAAAGTTTTTTTCGGTGTCGATATTCTCCTCCCGGTGCGCGGAGAGCAGGATATATCCCCGCTCCGTCAGCCTTAGGCGCGTCAGCACGTCGCTTTGTTCGATGGCGGCCAGGTTCGCGTGCAGAACCTCGGCCATCGGGCTGCCCGTGACATAGGTGCGCTCCCGCGCGGTGCCCTCGGCGTTCAGGTACCGCCGCGCGTGTTCGGAATAGCAGAGGTTCACGTCGGAGATGTGGTCGACCATCCGGCGGTTCGTCTCCTCCGGCAGGCATTCGTCAAAGCAGCGGTTCCCCGCCTCCATATGGAAAATGGGGATATGCAGCCGCTTTGCCGGGATCGCGCACAGACAGCTATTGGTGTCGCCCAAAATCAACAGCGCGTCCGGCTTCTCCTGTACCATCAGCCTATAGCTTTTCGCGATGATGTTCCCGATCGTCTCCCCCAGATCGGCCCCGACCGCACCCAGCATATGGTCCGGCGCGCGCAGGCCCAGGTCCCGGAAGAAGATCTCGTTCAGTGTATAATCGTAGTTTTGCCCCGTATGCACAAGGATCTGTTCAAAATACTGGTCGCATTTCTGAATGACCGCCGAAAGCCGTATGATTTCCGGCCTCGTGCCCACTACTGTCATCAAACGCAGTTTGCCCATCTTCTCAAACTTCCTCATAGATTGTATCTGGCCGCGCGGGGTCGAACGGCTCGCTTGCCCACATGATGGTGACAAGGTCGCCCCCGCCCACATTGGCGATGCTGTGTGTATAGCCCGCCGGGATATCCACGGCCTCTAATTTTTCGCCCGATACACGGTATTCGTATACTTCCTGTGCGCCCACACGACGGAAACGGATCAGCGCTTCGCCTTGTACCACAAGGAATTTTTCTACTTTGGTATCATGCCAGTGGTTCCCCTTTACAATGCCTGGGTGCGTGATGTTCACCGACACCTGCCCGCGGTCCGGGCTGCGCAGGAACTCCGTAAAGCTGCCGCGTGCGTCCGGGTGCATGGGCAGGGGATAGGAAAAGCTGTCTGTCGGCAGATAGGAAAGATAGGTCGCGTACAGCTTTTTCGTGAACGCGTCGCCCATATCCGCCGCTGCCAGTGTCTTCCGGCTGTCGCGGAAACTTTGGATCAGATCGGCCAGCGCGCCGAGGGTTACGGAATAGGTATCGTGCCCCAAATGGCAGTAGCCGGGGATGGAGCAGTCCCGCATGCCCCGCCCGTCACGCGCCGCGATCAGTGCGTCAACTACGTCGTCGATATAGGCAAGCTCCACCACGTGCGCCGGGTCGCTGATGGTGATAGGCAGCCCATGCGCGATATTGTGGCAGAAGGTGGCGACAACGCTGTTGTAGGAGGGGCGGCACCACTTCCCAAACACGCCCGGCAGGCGGTATACCAGCGCGAGCGCGCCGGTGGCGCGTTCGTGCGCGAATACGGCGTCCTCGGCCTCGCGCTTGCTTTTGCCGTAATCGTTGTCCAGTTCTGTCTGGACAGAGGAGGTCATCAGCACGGGGGCGGGGTTGTGTACCCCGGACAGCGCGGCCAGCAGCTCCTCGGTAAATCCCCGGTTGCCGGAGTAGAACTCGGCGGCGTCTTTCGGGCGGTTCACGCCCGCCAAATGATAGACAAAATCCGCCTGTGCGGCGTATTCCGCCAGCTTTTCGCGCGGTGTGTCGATGTCATAGGGCAGCACCGTATACTGCCCCTCGGCGGCAAGGCGCGCCCGCAGGTTCTTTCCGATAAACCCGTTCGCGCCCGTCACCAGTACGGCCTTTGTTTCATTTTTCACGGGCGGCTAACTCCTCTTTGATGTAGTCCAGCGTCAGCAGCTTTTGCACCACTTCGTCAACGTCCATGCGGCGGGTGTTGTGGCTGGTGTAATCTTCGGGGGCCTGCGTGTGTACCTTGCCCTCGACGAAATATTTGTCATAGTTCAAGTCGCGTGCGTCGGCGGCCACGCGGAAATAGCTGCCCAGATCCTCACTGCGCATTTTTTCCTCACGCGTCAGCAGGGTTTCATAGAGCTTTTCGCCGTGCCGCGTGCCGATGATATGGGTGCCTGTATCGCCGAACAGCTTTTGTACCGCCTTGGCCAAATCGCCGATGGTGGAGGCGGGGCTTTTCTGCACGAACAGGTCCCCGGCCTTCGCGTGTTCAAACGCGAACACCACCAACGCGACAGCCTCGTCCAGGCTCATCATAAAGCGGGTCATTTCGGGGTTTGTCACGGTGACAGGCTTGCCCGCATTGATCTGGTCGATAAAAAGCGGGATGGCGCTGCCGCGGCTTGCCATGACATTGCCGTACCGCGTACAGCAGATGGTGGTGCCGCGCTCAATGGCGGTGCGCGCCTTTGCGCCGATCACCTTTTCCATCATGGCCTTGCTGATGCCCATCGCGTTGATGGGATAGGCGGCCTTGTCGGTGGAGAGGCAGACCACGCGCTTGACGCCCGCCTCTATTGCCGCCGTCAGGACGTTGTCAGTGCCGATGATATTGGTGCGCACAGCCTCCATCGGGAAGAACTCGCAGCTCGGCACCTGTTTGAGCGCCGCCGCGTGGAAGATGAAGTCGACCCCCTGCATCACACCGCCGATGCTGCCGGGGATGCGCACGTCCCCGATATAGAATTTCAGCTTCCCCGAAAGCTCCGGGTACTGCTGCTGGTACAGATGGCGCATATCGTCCTGTTTTTTCTCATCGCGGGAGAAAATGCGTATTTCGCCAATGTCGCTGTCCAGGAAATGCCGCAGCACCGTGTTGCCAAAGGAGCCGGTGCCGCCGGTGATGAGCAGCGTTTTGCCTGCAAAGACGGATGGATTCATGGGAAAGCCCTCCTTATTATATAAACGCGGGACACCCGCATTCTGTTTCAAATTTCAGTATGTACCTGTTCAGTATACCACATTCTTCCCGCCTTGCCAATATTTTGTGCAATTTTGGCGGGAATACGGCGAAAAATGTTGGGCAGGGCAGGAGAGGGGTTAGGTATCCTTTGCCTCCTGGGGCAGAGGTGCCCGGATAATTTTCCGCGGCGCTTGCGGATGGTGTCGAAAATGGTATAATGAGGATGCTGCCCACCCTATACCAGGCGCTGGAAGGGGGTGAACGCAGTGAAGGTTATTTTTGAGATAATGGTGTCGGTTTTGGCAAACATAGTTGCCAGCTATGTTTGCAAATGGCTTGACCGGCACGGGAACGGTGGTCAGTAAGCCTAAAGCCAAAAAAGCCCCAGAGAGTGCCAGCTCTCCGGGGCTTTGCCATTGGGTGAAACGCAGTGAATTTATCTTTGAGATTGTATTATCATTATAGCACATTTCTTCTACTATGTGCAAGAGGGAACCAAAATCTTTCTCAAAAAATTTTTTCAAAAATTCCCCAAGATGGGTTTCCAAAGGGGGCTTGCCCCCTTTGGCGGAGTCCAGAGGCAGCGCCTCTGGGCAGGTTTGGGCGGCAGCCCAACAGCGGGTGTTGCAATCCCGCGGCGTGTGTGGTACAATTATAAAGGATTCGTATAGCCTTTTGGGCGCTGCGGACATGATTCACCAGGGACAGGATGGGAACAACTATGAATATTGGGATCTTGGCTGATAGCTGCTGCGATTTGACGCCCGCGATGCGCCGCCTGCTGGGCGTGGGGAACGCAAGCCTTTCCATCAACGTGGGGGCGGTGTCCTTCCGCGATGACGAAACATTGGAACAGAAACGCCTGCTGGCCGCGATGAAAGCGAGCAAAACGCCGCCGCATACCGCGTGCCCGTCGCCGCAGGAATATGCCGCGCTGATGGGGCAGTATGATGTCTGCTTCGTTATTACGCTTTCTTCACGGCTCTCCGGGAGCTATGGCGCTGCCTGCGCCGGGCGCGACCTGCTGGCGGAGAACGGCGGGAAAACCCAGGTGTATGTTTTGGACAGCAAGAGCGCCGCGGCGGGCCAAACGCTGATGGCGCTGGAACTGCGTCAGATGATCAACGGCGGGCTTGCCGTCGAGGAAATGGTGCGGCGTATGGATGCGTTTGTCAATCGTATGCGCACCCTGTTCGTGCTGGAAGATTTGGCGAACCTTGTGAAAAACGGGCGCATTTCCAAAACAGCGGGGCTTTTGGGCGGCGCGCTGGGCATCCGGCCTGTTATGGGCGATGACGGGGACGGGAATATCCAGCTTGTGGAAAAAATACGCGGTACGCAAAACGCGATGCGCCGCCTGGTCGCAATCGTCGCCGAGGATTTGGCGAAGGAACGCAAGGGCAGCCGGACGCTTGCCATCAGCTTTTGCAACTGCGCCGACCGCGCGCTGGCCCTGAAAAAAGAATTGCTGAGCGCCTGCCCGGCGCTGCGGGAAATTGTGCTTTCCCCTACCGGCGGTATCTCCACTGTCTATGCCTCGGATGGCGGCGTAGTGCTGGCGTATTGAAAGGATGGCATACCCGTAGACCTTATTTCCGGGTACGGAGAAATCCCTGTAGCGCGGGTGCGGGAAATCCTTGCGCCAAATAAATCGCAGCAGCAGTGAAATGATCTGCGCAGGAGATAGCAGACAAAAGATTCGATGTTTTTCAGAGAGAATCTTATAGCCCCATATTTTTAGCGCAGGAGCTACATATAAATTCTGTTCCCCCCTAAAAATCCAGGAAAAGCAATGAGATTTAGAGGCCAAACTGAAAAATCAGTTTGGCCTCTCTTATCTTTCTCTTTATTTTTAATCCTGTTGAAAACTTTCTGTTCCCTGTTTTACATATAAAATCCCCCCCTGCGCCTGAAACACAGAGGGGGAAAGGAGTTGATAATCTCAGAGTGAGAAAAGCTTATTTCGTCAGGTCAACCGCGCAATTCTCGAATGTGATCAGCTGGCCGTCGACGGTCTGGATAACGTCGTTCTTCAGAACAAACGTCTTGCCAAACTTGTAGAAGGAACCCGTGCCCTGAACCTGGACGCCGTCCTTATCGAACAGGTACCAGCCAGCAGCAACTGTCTTCGTTGTATCGGTCGGGTTTACGCCCGCTTCCAGATACTGCGGACCTGCAACGATGATGTATGTGTCGCTCTCTTTGATGTGAGTCTGATACATACGACCACTCGTGAAGGAGCCATTTGTACGGGACATCCAGCCCAAGTAGCTGTTGCCAATGCTGTTGTAATAGGTAATGCCCTCATACGCTTCGCTGCCATCAGCCGCGGGAACATAGCGGTAGTAGTCAGTCGCAACGCGGAAGCCGTCATACGTACCATTGGCCTGGCCGTCACCCGCTGCGGGCACATAGAAATTCTGCGCCACGCCATTCAAGGTAACTACCTTCACTTTGCCCCAGTCCTTCAGGTAGCCATCATACTTATAAACATTGCTGTCGGCCTGCTTGGTTCCCTTAATCGCATCGCCATTGTGGTAGACAGTACCATCAGAATTGATGATGTAAATCTTACCACCCTCACCTGCGCTAATCAGGTTCTTAGCAGGCGTGCCATCGTTAGTGCGGACATATGTGTCGTTCTGAACCAGATAGGTTACAGGATCGTCACCAGCCGAAAGGCTGACATCCACTAATGTGCCTTTTGCGTCATAACCTTTTGCATATGTGAATGTGGCGTAATCCGAATCAAAATCTTCATAATCTACTGCGCCACCAGGAATCTTACCAGTGAGTACCTGCGCCGAGCCACGATCCACCGCAGCACCAGCCTTCGGCCAGCCATACACCCTCAGTGTGTTTTGTACTTGAGCCCCAGCATAAGCATCATAATGCTGGACAGGAACTTCCTGGAGACCAGCTTTCATCTCAATGTAGCCGCTGGTCTGGCGTGTCTGATAATACTCCGGCTGAGTTTTGTTAAAGCCCGTCAAACCTTCTACCGCTGTACCATCTACTCTGTAATAGGTTTCTTTCGCTACAGCGCCTTCAGAACCAAGGACAGTATCATATACGCAGAACAGGAACGGTCTTGCCAAGGCATAGTCGCGATTGTAGACGCCGAGTACCGGAGCCGGGATAGTAGCCTCATCATAGAGAGCAGCATCTGTATATGTGGCCATATCTTTATAGTCAATAGACTTATTAAAGCCAATCAGATACTGGTCATACTCACCAGCTACATTTCTCACCAGCAGAGCGCCCTTAGCCGTACCAACGGCCAGATAACCCTGAGCGTCAAAATAATAGCGCACATTCCCTGCCGTCGCTACGACAGTTTGCCAACCTTTAGCGTACTTTTCATTCTTGAGGCTCGTGACAAGAGCCTTTTCCAAATCAGCAGCAACAGTGGCGGTAGTCGCAGCGTCCGTCGCACTCTTTAATGCAAGCTTGTCAAAAAGATGCAGCCTGACTCTGCTGCCAGTGCATACAAACACACCATAAATGTCTTTTGTGCTGCCTGCCGCATCCAGCACGTCTACGACAAACGGGCCACTCTTCGATTCCTGTTTCCAATCGTTGAAGTAGACCGACTCATCACTGGCCACAGCCTTTACAGCCTTTTCCAGGATTCCATTGTCAACATTTGTTGCTTGATCAACTAAATATTGATTAACATCATTCTTCAGGGATTTTACAATCCCCTTTACGTTCTCGTCTTCAAGCACAGATTTTGTCGCAGTCGCGAACGCCGGGATCGCCATTGTCATCAGCAGTGCAAACACGCATGCCAATGACAATAACTTGGATAAACCTTTTTTCATAAGCAGCCTCCTTAAAATGTGGGCAGATGTTTGTCTGCCGTTTTCTTCTCTAAGGATACGCCCATTTGCGGGTTTTGTCAAGAGGGAAAATCGAATTTTGATGAACAAAATCTTCCTCTGGGGCATATTTTTTGAAATTTTGGGTATACTATGGGATTTGGGGGGCGTTGGGAGCCCCTTCTTACCCTTAACGGGGTGGGGGTTGTCGGTGGGGTTTCCCTTTTTTGGGGGCAGTATTGTTGTATATGCGCCGCCCGCGAAGGTTATGCCTCCCCTGCATCGGCTATGAAGGGGCAGGCTTTACAGCTGCCGTTCTTTCCGGTATACTGCGCGTTCCTCCTCGGGTACGCCTATCGCCGCCATTGCCTGTTCCAGCGTCAAGCCAAGATTGGCAATCAAACTGCGAAGATGACGCAAAGTACCTTCTTTGCGTTCTTGCGCGCGGCCTTCCGCCAGAACTTCTGCATATGAGCCACCCATTCTAACAACACCCTCCTCATCTTGTTTTAAATATTTTGCCCTCTCCCGCAGCACGTCATAGTGCATCTCGTCCGGATCCGTGCAGGAAAAGTCGTGCATCAATCGTCCCAGTGCCGCGCCGTGGAACGCAAAACGCCGAACCGCACCCTGGCAGGCAGGGCGGCAGTCCGGCGGCGTATTCCCGACGCTGTTGTTCACACCAAAAGAACCAGCCACCCACACCCTAATCTATTAGGGATACCGTCATTTTTCCAGCCGTGACCGCGCCTTTTGTACTTTTATTATATCCATCGACCCCGTTTTTGTCAAGTGCGCGGCGGAATCCTGTAAAACAAGATGGGTTTCCAAAGGGGCTGCGCCCCTTTGGCGGAGTCCAGAGGCAG